>NZ_JBVJIA010000027.1:0-75740 GCF_055586505.1 Streptosporangium sp. NPDC050148
GTCACTTCGCCGACGCCGCCTGCAACACCGCGCCCGCACCAGCCATTACCAACGGCGACATTCGATCAACAACGAAGTGCTGTTGTAGTACTAGGCGCCTCGTACGTCGGAGAGCCATGCTCGGGGCGTGGACGAGCCGAACAGGTCGGTGCCACTGACCAGCCAATCGGCGCCGCTAGCCGTGGCGAGACGGCCAATCTCGCGGGTCACGCCGCCGTCGAGCCCCAGCAGGCGGGAGGCTCCGGGGGCGGCCTCCCGGAGCGCCCGCACGGTCGCGAGGGCCGACTCGTCGAACGTGGCGCCGGCCTCCCCCGGGACGACCGACATGGTGAGAACGGCCAGCTCGTCCGAGGGCACGAACGTCGCCGGGGTGCCCCGGGACAGGGCCAGGGCCGGCCGGGAACCGCGTCGTTCGATACGGTCGAGCGCCGCCCGCCACCCCTCGGCCTCGGCGTGGACGATGACGAGCTCGCAGAAGCCGGTCCATGCGTCGAGGCGGGCGAGCGGGTCGGTGACCATGAGGTGGGCCTCGGCGCGCATCCCGCTCTCCCCGGTCATTGCGGCGGCCGTCTCGACCGAGAACCCGCCCTCACGGGCGAAGACGCCGTCGGTAGTGTCCCAGTGGAGCACGTCGAGCCCAGCGTCGCGAAGCCGGTGCGCCTCACTTGCCTGTGCAGCTGGGGGGACCGACCACAGGGAGCCCGCGATCCGCATACGCTCAGCCACCGGCGGGGTGGTCGAAAGGCTCGTGGAGCACGACCTCGGCGAGGGCTCGGTCGGTGACCAGGGAGGACAGCAGCCCGGAGCGAGCCACGGCGAGCACGGCCTCAGCCTTGTCGGCGCCTGCGGCGACCGCGATGACGCGCGGCACCCGCCCGAGCTCCTGGGCGCTGATGGACAGGCACCGCTCGGCGAAGTCCTCTCCGACGAGGCGCCCGTGGCGGTCGATGAGGATCCCGGCGACCTCGGCCTGCACCCCCCTGGCCGCGAGTTCCGCGCGGTCGGCGTCGGACATGACCTCGCGGAACTGCGAGATCGGCGGATCCCATGAGCCGACGGCGACCACGGCGACGGTCACCTGAGTGAACAGCCGCATGGCCGCGGCGACGTCGGTCTGCCGTCGGAGGGCCGCCGCGGTCGCCGCGTCCTCCACGACCAGTGGCGCGAAGATGGCGTGCGCCTTGCCTCCCGCGCTCAGCGAGGCCTTGCGCACGACCTCGACGGGTGACTCGGCAAGGTCGGAGCCGACGGCACCGGTGAGCTGCACAACCGAGACGGGCGGTAGGGAGGTGAGGCTCTCGGTCATCGCGGTGAGGGTTCTGCCCCATGCCAGGCCGAGGACGTCGCCGGGGTGGAGCGTCTCGGTGAGCAAGGTTGCGGCGGCGGCCCCGACCTGGCTGCGCACCTGCGCGTCGGTTCCGAGCGTTTCGACAACAATCGCCTCACGGAGCCGCATATGTGCGCTGAGCTGGGCGGACATGACGTCGTCGACATACCCGGCGTCCCTTAGAGTGATGGTCACGATACCGGTGCTCTTCGCCTGCTCAAGCAGTCGGGCGATCTTGAATCGCGAGAGCTCGAGCTCCTTGGCGATCTCCACCTTCGAGACGTCATCAATGTAGAAGCGTCTCGCGACGGTCGCCATGAGCCTTCGTTCGGCGGCCGTCACCTTCGCAATATCGCTCATATGAGCGCCGGCATTGCTCATTCGTTACCTCACTGCGACCCGTATGCCTTGTTAGCAGACTCTAATGGACCCTATAGTACACAAACGAGCATCCCTGATGCTCATATGAGCGGAGCTCGGGAGGGGCAGTTGTGAGAACACGCCGTATGCCGGACGAGATCGGGATCTTCGGGATTCTGATCCTGGTCGCCCTCGTCATGAGCCTGCTGTCCGAGAACTTCCGGACCGTCGACAACCTACAGATCTTGCTACTCAACGGCGCGGTCATCGCCTTCCTCGCCCTGGGGCAGACCTTCGTGCTCCTGACAGGAGGCATCGACCTGTCCACGGGGTCGAACGTCGCCCTGACGGGGATGCTGGCGGCGGTCGTCATGAAGGCAGGGGTCGGGTGGCCGATCGCCGCGCTGGTGGCCATTCTCGCAGGAATCGTAGTCGGCCTGTTCAACGGCGCGATCATCCATTACCTGAAGCTTCCGCCGTTCATCGTGACCTTCTCCACCTTCGGCATCGCCGCGAGCATTCCCCAGATCATGACCGGCGCGAAGTCGGTGTCGGTCACCGACCCGATGTTCGCCGTCATCGGCCGCGGCGCCTTGCTGGGCGTCCCGATGCCGGTAGTCCTGGTCATCGTCGCCGCCTGCGTCTTGGCCTTCTTCCTGCGCAGGACCGCCACGGGCGTGCACATCTACGCCGTCGGCGGCAACACCGAGACCAGCCGCCTTGCCGGGATCGGGATCGGGCGCACCACCATGCTGGTCTACGCGGTGAGCGGCCTGTGCGCGGCGTTCGGCGGGCTCATCACCACCAGCCGGCTCATGGTCGGCTACCCCACCGCCGGTTCGGGCAACGAGCTGTTCTTCTCCATCGCGGCGGCCGTTGTCGGCGGCGTCAGCCTGTTCGGCGGCATCGGCTCCGTCCCCGGCGCCTTCCTCGGCGCGGTGCTGATCGCGACCGTGTCCAACGGCATGAACGTCATCGGCGTCGACAGCTTCTGGCAGCCGCTCGTCATCGGCGTCATCATCCTGCTCGGCGTCAGCCTCGACACCTACCGCCGCAGGCTCTCACTCTCCGACTTCTCCCGGCTGTTCAGCCGTTCCGGTCCCCCGGGCCCGACGACAGCTCGTGAACCGCTCGATTCCCTCGCGCCGGGCGAAGGCGCTGTTTCCAACGAAAACCGGAGGTAGCTCCCCATGAAGCGACGTTTTTCCCTGGCCACCGGCGCGGCGCTCGCCGCGCTGACCCTCGCCGGATGTAGCACAGGGGTCGACACCGGCGCCCAGGCCGGCGCCGGCAAGCCCGAGGGCGGCATCCCCCGGCCCGAGGCGTGCGCCGCCGACTCCAAGTACGTGGCGGTCGCGCTCCCCAACCTGACCAACCCCTACTACGTGGCCATGAAGAAGGGCTTCGAGACGGCGGGCCAGGCGGCGGGCTTCGAGACCGAGGTCCAGATCGCCAACGACGACGACGCGGCACAGCTCGCCCAGGTCCAGGCGATGCTCCAGAAGAAGCCGTGCGCGCTCGCGCTCAACCCCGTGAAGTCCGAGCCCGCCGCAGCGATCGTGAAACTGGCCAACGACGCGGGCGTGCCCGTGTTCACCGTGAACGTCACCGTGGACGACGCCGCGCTCAAGGCCCAGGGCGCGAGCATCGTGCAGTACCTCGGCGCCGACAACGCCGCGGGCGGGAAGCAGGTGGCCGAGCAGGTGCTCAAGGACATCGGCGCCGACGCCGACCTCAAGGTCGGTTTCATCACCGAGCCCGACGAGGGCCCGGTCGTCGCCCGGGACAAGGGCTTCGAGGACACCGTCGCCGCCGACGTCAAGGCCAAGATCGTGGCCAAGGTGGACGGCAACGTCAAGCCCGACGACAGCCTTGCCGCGACCACCGAGCTGCTCCAGGGCAACCCGGACGTGAACGTCCTGTTCACCAGCACCGGCCCCGCCTCTTATGGAGCGCTCCAAGCCATCCAGAGCGGCGGCAAGAAGGTCAAGGTCTACGGCTTCTGCGCGGCCGACGAGCCGCTGACCGACCAGTACCCGGCGTGCGTGGCACAGGAGCCCGAGGACTACGGCAAACGCGTGATCGAGCAGATCTCCGCCTGGCTGGGCGGCGCCAAGCCCGAGGCCCAGATCCTGCGCCCGCTCAAGCTTTACACCAAGGGCCAGACGCCCGCACCGGGCGAGGTGGGCTGAATGACCGGGCCGACGGCCACGGCCACGTCGGCCGGAGGAGCGCACCCCGGACCGGCGGAGGGTCTCCGGGCCGAGGGGATCGTCAAGCGATACGCCGGTGTCCCCGTGCTCTCCGGCGTGACCGTCACCGTCCGGCCCGGCGAGGTCGTCGGACTGGTCGGGCACAACGGCGCGGGCAAGTCCACCCTGCTCAGGACGCTCTCCGGGGCGATCAGGCCGGACGAGGGGACGATCAGCGTGAACGGCGGCCGGATGCAGCTGACCGGCCCCGCGGTCGCCCTGAAGGCCGGCATCTCCACCGTCTACCAGGAGCTGTCGCTCCTGCCGAACCTCACGATCACCCAGAATGTGTTCCTGGGCCGCGAGCGGCGGCGCGGCGCGCGGACGCTCGACGGCGAAGGCATGCGCCGAGCGGCCCGGGACCTGGTCGATCGCTTCGGTCTGCGGGTCGACGTGGACCGGCCGCTGGGCCACTATCCGGTGGCCACCCGACAGCTCCTGGAGATCGCGATCGCCACCGAGCGCGAGACCCGTTTCCTGCTCCTGGACGAGCCGACGACGAGTCTGGAGGGTGAGCAGGTCGACAGGCTGCTCGAACTGATCAGGTCCTTGACCAGGGAGTCGGGACTCGGCGTACTACTCGTCGACCACAAGCTCGACGAGTTGTACGCCGTGGCCGACTCGGTCGTGGCCTTGGTCGACGGTGAGGTCCGAATCGCCGGGCCGGTCGAGGAGACCGACCGGGCGGACGTCATCCGCGCGATCGCGGGTGAGGAAGCCGCCGTGCACCTGGCCGAGACTGGGCAGTACGACCAGCTCCCGGTGGAGGAACTGGGCGACCTGGCGTCAGGGCGGCCCCAGGGACGGCGTCCCGTCTCGGCGCTGCCGGTCGGGGCCCGGCCGAGCCTCCGGGTGCGCGGCCTGCGGGCGCCCGGCCTCACCGACGTGTCCCTCGACGCCTATCCGGGACGGGTTCTCGGCGTCTACGGCCTTGTCGGGTCGGGGCGCACGGAGTTCCTGCGCGCGCTGGTCGGGCTGGACAGGATCGACGCCGGGCGGCTGGAGCTGTTCGGAGAGCCTTATCGGCCGCGCAACCCCTCCCACGCGCGGCGAGCCGGCGTCGTCTACCTCACCGAGGAACGCAAGGTCGACGGGATCGTGCCTGGGCTCGACTCCGCCACGAACATCGTCCTGCCCGTGCTGCACGGCTTCTCCAGGTACGGAGTGCTGGACCGCCGTGCCATGGCAAGGAGCGCCGCCCGGTTCATGGACCAGCTCCACGTGCGCGGCGACAGAGACGCCCCGGTCGTCAGCCTGTCCGGCGGCAACCAGCAGAAGGTCCTTCTGGCGCGAGCGCTGGCGCAGGAGCCCCGACTACTGCTTCTGGACGAGCCCACCAAGGGCGTGGACATCGGCGTGAAGACCGAGATCCATCGCCTGCTCCGCCGCCTCGCCTCCGAGCAGGGCATGACCGTCGTGGTCGTGTCGAGCGAGGAGGAGGAGATCCTCGACGTGTCCGACGACGTCGTGACGTTCTCGCACGGGCGATGCGACGGCGGCGTCCAGCTCGCCTCCGAGCTCACGCTGGTCAAACTCCGGCAGGTCGCGTGGGGGGCGGCATGATCCCCCGCCTCGGGCCCGCTCCCCAAGAAAGGCAACAGAGAACATTGATGGCCGCTGCTGCGAATGATGTGCTGTCCGAGGGCCGCGAAGTCGTACGCCGGGAAGCGGACGGCGTGCTGTCCGTCGCCGACCAGCTGGACGACAGCTTCGTAGAGGCGGCCCGCCTGCTCTACGACTGCGAGGGCAAGGTGTTCGTCACGGGGGCCGGGACCTCCGGGGCGGTGGCCCGGCGCATGGCTCATTTGCTGTCCGTCTGCGGCACGCCGGCGCTGTTCATCCAGGCGGCCGACGCCCTGCACGGCACGATGGGAGCCGTCACGGAGGGCGACATCCTGATCGCGATCTCGCGGGGCGGCGGGTCCCGGGAGATCAACGACTTGACCGAGCGCGTACGGGAACGCGGTGCCCGGGTGATCGCCCTGACGGCGGTCACCGAGTCCGAGCTGGGGAACCGCGCGGACCTGGTGGTCAAGCTGGAGAGCCCGCCCGGCGTGGATCCGGGCGAGGTGATCGCCATGGGTTCGACGCTCGTCACCGCGGTGTGGGGCGACGCGCTCGCGTACGTCCTGATGAGGCTGCGCGGCTACGGATGGGAGCAGGTGCTGCACAGTCACCCGTCGGGGGCCGTGGGGCAGATCGACGACGCCCCAGAGCCCCTGCCCGCGCTGACCTTCGACGCCGGCACCGAGGCGGCGGGCGTGTCGAGGGGCACGGTCTGACCATGCCCATCGTCGCAGGCATCGACAGTTCGACGCAGTCCTGCACCGTGGAGCTCCGCGACGCCGGTGACGGTGCGCTGCTCGGGACCGGCCGCGCCCCGCATCCGGTGACGCACCCACCGCTCAGCGAGCAGGATCCCGCGGCCTGGTGGCGCGCCCTGGCCACCGCGCTCGCCCTGGCCTGCCGGGACGCAGGCGTACGGCCGGGCTCCATCGACGCCGTGAGCGTGACCGCCCAGTGTCACGGCCTGGTCGCCCTCGACGCCGCCGGCCAGGTCCTGCGGCCTGCCAAGCTGTGGAACGACACGACGTCCGCGTCGCAGGCGGCCAGCCTGGTGACGCGCTACGGGGCCCGGAACTGGGTGCGCGCGACCGGCCTGACCCCGACCGCCGCGCTGACCGTCACCAAGCTGGCCTGGCTGGCCGAGCACGAGCCCGGCAACCTGCGGCGCCTCACCACCGTGCTGGTGCCGCACGACTGGCTGACGTACCGGCTGACCGGCGAGCGTGTCACGGACCGATCCGACGCCTCCGGGACCGGCTACTACGCGGCGTTCGAGAATCGGTGGCGTACCGACCTGCTCACCGAGCTGGTGTCGCCGAACGTCGACTGGGACGCGGCGGTTCCCCGGGTGCTCGGCCTCGCCGAACCCGCGGGCCGCGTGCTGCCCGAGGTCGCGGCCGAGCTCGGGCTGCGGCCCGGCGTGCTGGTCGGCCCGGGCGGCGGCGACCAGCATCTCGGCGCCGTCGGTCTCGGCCTGAGGACCGGCGACGTCGCCTACAGCCTCGGCACCTCCGGGGTGGTGCTGTCGGTGAGTGCCGACCCCGTCTTCGACTTCACCGGCTGGGTGGACGGCGTCGCGGACGCGACGGGGGGCTACCTGCCGCTGGTGTGCACGCTCAACTCCACCAAGGTCACCGACACCTTCGCCCGCCTGCTGGGGGTCGACGTCGGGACACTGGGCCACCTTGCGCTGGCCGCCGACCCCGCGCAAGCACGGCCTACGCTGGTCGCCTATCTGGACGGTGAACGCAGCCCGGACCTGCCGAACGCCCAGGGGGTGATGGCCGGCCTGACGACCGCCTCGACACGTGAAGGCTTGGCGCTCAGCGTGTTCGAGAGCGTGATCTTCGGGCTCGTGCGCGGGCACCAAGCGATCGACGCCGCGGGCGTGCCGACCCCGGGCGAGGTGGTGGCCGTGGGCGGAGGCGCACGATCCCTCGCCTACCGGCAGGTCCTCGCGGACGTACTCGGCCGTCCGGTGATCACGCGGGACGCACCCGAGGTGAGCGCCCGGGGTGCCTGCGTCCAGGGCAGCGCAGTGCTCTCCGGTTCCGATATCAAGGACGTGCGCGACGCGTGGCGTCCACCTCTGGCGACGATCGTAACTCCCCGGCCCGGCGACTCGGCCGCGCTGATGGAGCGCTACCTGCTGCTGGCCGAGCAGGTGAGGGCGGACAACGGCTGACAGATCGCCGTCTCACGGACTCGTGCACCCGCCCTCGATTGCATCCCCCATCCATAGATTCGTGTACCCGCCATTCACAGATCCGTGCAAAGGAATGGACCCATGCCCCTCTACGTCGACTCCGCGGAACGCTCGGCCGTTGAACCTCTGCTGGCCACCGGCCTGTTCGCCGGTGTCACCACCAATCCTGCGCTGCTCGCTCGCGCCGGGCTGATCCAGGCCGACCTTCCCGCCGTATTCGCCTGGGCCACGGCCGCGGGCGCGAAGCAGGTATTCATGCAGACGTTGGGCACGACCGCCGGGAAGATCCTCGCCGCGGGCAGGAGGATCCGCGACCTCGGACCGCAGGCGATCGTGAAGATCCCCGCCACGCGGGAGGGACTGGGCGCCGCCCGTGTCCTGGCGGACGAGGACGTGCCCATTCTGGTCACCGCCGTCCACCACGCGACGCAGGCACTGTTCGCGGATGCCGTCGGCGCGCGCTTCATCGCGCCGTACGTCGGCCGGATGACGGACCAGGGCCGCGACGGCGTCGCCGAGACGATCCAGATGCATCAGGTGTTGTCCGGATCGGGCACGCGGGTGCTCGCGGCGAGCCTGCGTGACCGGGAGGACGTCGCGGCGCTGGCCGCCGCGGGCGTACCCGACTTCGCGCTGAGCGCTCCGCTGTGCGAAGCACTACTGGCCGACGAGCCCACGCTCGCCGCTGCCGACCAGTTCGAGACCATCGCGGCGCGCCAGAATTGACGACGCCTCCGAAATCACTCGGAACCATCCCCCGAGTATCTGGGGATGATGTGCAGGTGCAGGTGGAAGACCTCCTGGAAGGCCACCTCGCCGTCGGCGAGGAAGAGGTTCATCCGCTCACAACGTACCCCCGACCGCCGGCGAAGCGCCCGGGCGACCCGCTGTCGGGCCCGCCAGACCTGGGCACTGGTCTCTCCGACTCTATTTTCTTGATTTTGAATTCTTCTTTCCCCTTTGCAATGTAGATTTATGATGAAATGACCGTATAGTCACCGGCTGACCACCGATCGCGGCAGAAGTCGGCACACCCGATCTCGTGGCGGCACCGCCGACAGACGACGGTGACCATCGGCGTCCTGCCCTCTCCCTGCGCCCCTCACGGCGTGGTCTTCCCTCCCCTCACGTACGTGAGAACCACTCCCCGTCCCCCACGGTCACGGCGCATGTCTGCTCGGCGGTCGGTTCCGGCCCGGAGTGAGAGGCCCGAGGTGACGATCGATCCGATCGGGCACGGATCTGCACCGTAGGTGATCGATCCACGCTGTGACGTTCGCAGACGGTGGTTCAGGCCGATCCCGGACTCGCCGAGGTGCGCATTTCTAGCTGCTCGTCGCTGTAGGGCTGTTGTGCGCGCTGTCGGCGAGGGATGTCTGGTGGACGGCGGGCAGGACGCGGGTGGTGTGAGGTGTGGCGGGTTCCCTGGCGGGGTGGGGCTGACGGCGTCGGATGCCGCGGCGGCGCGGTCGTGCGGCGGAGGTGGTGGCGGGCGGGGCGGCGTGGGGGTGCACCACGGCGATGGCGGCGCTCAGCAGCTGGGTGTTGGGTATCGCCAGTGGGGCGTCGGGGGTGCGCAGGTGCACGTGGATGAGGCCGATCTCGGTGACGGTACCTTCGAAGGTGCCCCCCAGGGTGCCCGAGTGCAGCCGGATGTGGTCGCCGACGCTGACGGTGCGGGTGAACAGCAGGACGACGCCGGCGATGAGGTTGGCCAGGGTCTGCTGGCCGGCGATGCCCAGCAGGGCGCCGGTGAGCGCGCCGCCGAGCAGCAGCTGCCCCACCGGTACGGCGAGCAGTCCCAAGGTGAGCAGGAGGGTGCCTGCGGCGCCGGTCACGACGGCGAGGATGCGCACGACGCTGGCGTGCGTCTCGCCGATACGGGCGGCTGTGCGGGTGCGCAGCCAGGTGGCGCCGCGCAGGACCGCCATGGTGGCGGAGACGATGAAGACGGCGGCGCCCGCGGCGCACAGCAGCCGGCCGCTCAGGTCCGGTGAGCGCAGGTCGCCGGCGGATGCGATGACCGCGGCGACGACGGCGAGCATGGTCAACGCCGCGGGCTGCCTGCCGGGTACGGGCAGGCGTGTACGCGCGTCGCCCGAGGCGTACGACGAGGAGCGTTCGGTGCCGGGCTGGGAAACGGGGCGTGCCGCGGTGTGTTCTCGCGGGTCGAGCACCAGGGTGTGTTCTTGCGGGTCGAGCATGGTGTGATTCTTCGGGTCCAGACTGTGACGGATGTGGGTCCGGTGACGGCGCGCAGGACGCGAGCGGGCCGGCGCGCGTGGCCGGTTCGCGGTCCGGCACCCCCGGGTGAGGGCACCGGACCGCTTCGGAGGTGACCAGGGATAGGGCTCACGGGTGGGCGCGGTGGGCGCGGCGCGGGTCAGCCCGTGATCTGCTTGCGGTCGCCGTTGCCGTTGCCGCTTCTGATGCTGATCTTGCGGGGCCTGGCCTTGTCCGACACCGGGATGCGTAAGCTCAGCACACCGGCGTCGTAGACGGCTTCGAGCCTGTCGGTGTCGAGGGTGTCACCCAGGAACAGCTGCCGGCTGAACACGCCCATCGGCCGCTCGGAGATCACGCTCTCCGCGCCGTCCTTGCTCCGGCGCTGCCGCTGGGCCTTGACCGTCAGCACGTTGCGCTCGACGGTGACGTCGATCGAGTCGGAGTCGACGCCGGGCAGGTCGAAGTGGACGTTGAACCAGTCACCGTCGCGTTCCGCGTCGACGTGCATCACCGCGGGCCGGCTCACGGTGCCGACGAGCTGCTCGAAAATGTGGTCGATGCCCCGGAAGGGATCGGTACGCATCAGCATGGTCATTTCCTCCTTGGTGCTCCTTCACCAAAGCCTCGGTACCGGGATGCCCGGTGTTGAGTGCCCTCGACTCAACGCGCTTCCACCAGTACAACATGCTCGTGTCACTGTCAATCTTGACGCTGCCGTCTTTTCGAAGGCTGACGGCCGGGCCTTGCCGGGCGCCCGCATCCGATCTTCGGGGCGGGCGGACCGGCCGGTGCCGGCGCGCACACCTGCGCGAGTACGGACGCGCCGGACTCCGTACCCGGCTCCGAGCAGACGGGGAGGTGCCGGTACGGCGGCAGAGGCGGAGCGTTTGGGGGCGTGCACCGTGTGCGCCGTGTGCACCGCGTGCGCCGGACCGGCGCCCCTCCCCCTCGCACGCCGGTGATGGCGTCCCTCCGATGCCACCCGGCACGCCGGCCGAGTGCCGTCATGCGCACTTGTCGAGGGCCTCTGCCTGGTCCAGGAGCCTGAGTAGGCGCTTCATACGGGCCGGCACGCCGCTCAGACGGGCTTCGCCGTCGCGGCACAGGCCGGTCAGCATGCGCAGGCCGCCGAGGTCGACGAACGTCAACCGGCTGACGTCGACGACGAGGGGGGCCTCTGCCGCGCGGGCCCGGGTCAGGGTCTGGGCCACCGCGCGGGTGTTGGTGGCGTCGAGTTCGCCGACCAGCCGGGCCAGGCCTCCGGGCGGGGCCGGGTCGTAACCGATGCGCAGGACGCGATCGAGGTAGAGCACGGCCTCGACCCGGCGCTCACCGGAGACGGCCTGCTCCTGCACGTTGACGGTCACGGTTTCGCCTTCGGGTGTTCGTCGCGGGCCGACGGGGCCGGCGGCCGGTGTCGCCCGGCATGGCGAGAAGACCGGCGAGGCGACCGGCGAGGGCCGGTGCTGCACGACAGCCATGTGATCGATCCCCTTGCCTGCCCTGATGTGCGCCGGTGAATCCGGCCCCTTCACTTTACGCCGGAAAGAGGATACACGAAAGATGTTTCCGGTATCCTTCTTCCTGTGCTGGTGTCCGTAGCCGTCCGTTCCACGGCGATCTGCTCCGGCGACGCGGAAAGGGTGTGACGTGGCCGCCAACAGTCCCGATCAGCCTTCGTCCTCGTGGACCTTTCTGACCCACCATGCCCGGGTCCTGCTGGAGATCGCCCGCGACCCGCGGGCGCGGTTGCGCGACATCGCGGCCGTCATCGGCATCACCGAGCGCGCGGCGCAGGGCATCGTGACCGACCTGCACCGGGCGGGGTATCTGACCCGCTCCAAAGTCGGCCGCCGCAACCACTACACCATCGACCCCGACCGGCGTTTCCGTTATCCCACCGAGGCGGATGTGCCCATCGGCATGCTGCTGGACATCTTCACCCGCCACGACCGGACCCGCCGGACCCATCACGCGGATCCGGCATCGCCGCTCCCGGGCGACGCCGGCGGGTGATCGCGCCCCGGTCCGAGGTGCACCCGCCCGGGATCCCGCCGATCACGGCCGGGCCGGCGAACTCACCGTCGTTCCACGAAGGACCCCGACCTGGGCCCCGAGGATCGGGCTCCTCGCGGTCACTGCTACCGTCTCATGAAAACGGTTCCCATTATCGGAGTATTTCGTGGGCTCGTCCCCCGCCCCACAGCGCCCGGATCTCGACGTGCGCTCCACCCCTGCCCTCGCGCCCCCGGCGGAGGAAGCCTCCCGGCCACCGGCGGAGGAAGCTCTCCGGCCACCGGCGCGCGTACCGGTGATGCCCCTGGTCGTCGGCCTGCTGGCCTGCGCGCTCGCCACCTCGGTGCTGCTGGCGATCGGTCTGGGCGCCGCGGCCGTGCCGCCCGGTGAAACGCTCCGCTACCTGTGGGCCGCTCTCAGCGGAGGTCGGATCACCGCCGAAGAGGTGACGTCGTACCAGATCATCTGGCAGGTACGGACCCCGCGCGTGCTCCTGGCCGCCGTGGTCGGGGCCGGGCTCAGCGCGGTGGGCGTGGCGATCCAGGCCATGGTCCGCAACGCGCTGGCCGACCCGTTCGTCCTGGGCGTGTCCTCGGGAGCCTCGGCGGGAGCGGTGCTGGTCACCGTCTCCGGTTCCCTCGCCGCGCTGGGGATCTACGCGGTCTCGGCCGGCGCGTTCCTCGGGGCGCTGCTCGTCTCCGCCCTCGTCTACCTCACCTCGCGGGGAGCGGCGGGTCTGGCGCCGCTGCGGCTGGTGCTCACCGGCGTGGCGATGGCGTTCGGCTTCCAGGCCGTGATGAGCGTGATCGTGTACTTCGTGCCGGACGGCGAGGCGACCAGCACGGTGCTGTTCTGGTCGATGGGCGGTTTCGGGGCGGCGACCTGGGGAGCCCTGCCCTTGGTGACCTTCGCCGTCGCCGTCTCACTCGTCGTCCTGGCACGGCTCGGCCGGAGCCTGGACGTGCTCGCCCTGGGCGACGAGACCTCCGCGAGCCTGGGGGTGGACGCCCGCCGGCTCCGCCGGGGACTGTTCGTGCCGACCTCGCTGGCGACGGGGGCGATGGTCGCCGTCAGCGGCGCGATCGGGTTCGGCGGGCTGGTGATGCCCCACATGGTCCGCCTGTGGGCCGGTGCGGCACACGCGCGCGTCCTGGTGATCACTCCCCTGGTCGGCGCGATCTTCATGGTCTGGGCCGACCTGCTGGCCCGCACCATGGTGGCCCCCCGCGAGCTTCCCATCGGTGCCATCACCGCGCTGGTGGGCGTCCCGGTCTTCCTCGTCCTGCTGCGCCGCCGCGACTACCTGTTCGGAGGTCGCTGACCATGACGTTGCTGCTCGATGAGATCTCGGTCTCCGTCGACGGGACCGCTCTGCTGCGCGACCTCGCGCTCACCGTCGGCCCCCGGCAGGTCGTCGGCCTGGTCGGCCCGAACGGCTCGGGCAAGACCACGGCCCTGAGATGCGTGTACCGGGCGCTGCGGCCGACCGGCGGCGCGGTGCGCGTCGACGGCAGGGACCTGGACCGGATGCCCCTGCGGGAGAGTGCCCGGATGATCGCGGCCCTCACCCAGGAGGGAGGATCCGACCTCGACTTCACCGTCGAGGAGATCGTCGCACTCGGCCGTACCCCGCACCTGCGAGGCGACCAGGCGCTCGGCGCGACCGAGCGCGAGCTGTGCCGCCGGGCCATGGCACAGACGGAGGTCTCGCACCTGGCTGGCCGCGGCGTGCTGTCGCTGTCGGGCGGCGAACGCCAGCGGGTCCTGGTGGCCCGCGCCCTCGTGCAGGAGCCCCGGGTCCTGATCCTGGACGAGCCGACCAACCACCTCGACCTGCACCATCAGCTCCGGCTGCTGTCGATGCTCCGGGACTCCGATCTCAGCGTGCTGGTCACCCTGCACGACCTCAACCTCGCCGCCTCCGCCTGCGACCGGCTGGTGGTGCTGTCTCAGAGGAGCCTCGTGGCCTGCGGCCCTCCCGCTCAGGTCCGGAAAGCCAGAGCGAGCGCTGAATCGGCCGTGTTGGCCATGCATGTACCGGCCACCTGGCCCCGCCAGGTGGCGGCGAGATCAGCTCACCGGGCTCATCCGCAGACGTGCCCGGGTCGCAAGGCTGTGGTGCGATCGACTTGATCTATCCGCAGCGGAATGATGACGTTCTCCGCTCCGGAGTCAGGACGTGTCGGGTCCGGTCCCCGGCCCAGGCCGCTTCGAGGATCGCGGTCAGGCTGGCGGTGTCGGTCGGGCCCGGATGGTTCTGGATCAGGCGGGTGACGCCACCGGCCATCTCCGCGAAGCGCGGGAGGTCGGCGCGCGCCACGCCGATGTCCGCCAGGGTGGCGGGGATGCCGATGTCGGCAAGGAGCCCGTCGAGCCAGCTGAGGAACGTGTCCGCGGCCTCGGCGTCCGAGGCGCCGGTCACGTCGAGCCCGCACACCCTGGCAAGGACGGCCAGCCGGTCGCCGATGGCATCCCTGGCCGCGTCCAGCGCGTAGGGCAGCAGCAGCCCGACGCCCAGGCCGTGCGGCGTGCGGGTGGCCGCGCCGATGGGGTACTGGAGGGCGTGCGGAGCCGCGTTGCCCGCGTGGGAGAACGCGAGCCCGGCCAGCATGGACCCGTAGGACATGTCCGCGCGCGCGTCCTTGTCGCCTCCGTCCCTGACGACACGGGGCAGGCTGCGGGCGATCCGCTCCGCGGCCAGGAGCGCGTAGTGATCGGTGATCGGGTTGCGGCCGAGGAAGACCTGCTCCACCGGGTCGCGCGGTCCGTGGGCCCGGGGTCGCGCGGTGTAGCTCTCCACCGCGTGACAGAACGCGTCGATGCCGGAGTGGGCGGTGACGGTCGCGGGGCAGGTGTAGGTGAGCTCGGGGTCGACGATGGCGAAGTCGGGCACGATGTGGACGCTGGAGACCCCCACCTTCAGCGCGCGGTCCGGGTCGGTCAGCACCGAGACGGGCGTGAGCTCGGAGCCGGTGCCTGACGTCGTCGGGACCGCGACGAGAGGAAACGTCGGCCCCGGCACCTTCGACTCGCCGTAGAAGTCGCGCGGCGTCCCGCCGTGGCGCCGGATGACGCCGACGATTTTGGCGAGGTCGATCACCGTGCCACCCCCGATGGCGAGGATCACGTCGGCGTCCACCTCCGCGGCGGCCGAGACGGCCAGGGCGACGTCGGCGAGCGGCACGTCCGGGGTCGCGTCGGCGAACACCCCGACGACGTCGACCTTCTCCCGCACGGCGGCCACGATCCCGGCCACGCCCGGCTGCCCCAGCAGAACCCGGTCGGTCACGATGAGGACGCGCGAGCCGCACTCGGCCACCACTCGTGGGATGTTCTGCGCGACCCCTTCGCCCACCATCAGCTGGCGTGGTCCGCGGACGGTCTCAAGCATGTCGGTGCCTCTCTGGAACGTCGGCGGTGATGTGCCGGGCGGAGGTCCGGGGCCCGCCCCACGGGCGGAGGCCGGTCAGGTCATGTGCGCACAGGTCATGGTGATCCTCGGCGGGCACCCGGAGCGGCGGATCGGTCACGGCAGGTCGATCGCCGCGTAGGTGACGTCGAGGTACTCGAGGATGCCCTCGTGCGACCCCTCCTTGCCGATCCCGGACTGTTTCACGCCTCCGAACGGAGCCGACGGGTCCGAGATCAGGCCACGGTTGACGCCGACCATGCCCGTCTGGAGCCCCTCGGTGAACCGGAGCGCCCGCTGGAGGTCACGGGTGAAGACGTATCCGACCAGGCCGTGCTCGGTGTCGTTGGCCTTCGCCATCACCTCGTCGTCGGACGTGAACGAGATGATCGGCGCCACCGGGCCGAAGATCTCCGCCTGCAGTATCCGCGCGTCCTCGGGCACGTCGACGAGGACCGTGGGCGGGTAGAAGTGGCCCGGCCCGTCCGGGCGCCCGCCGCCCACCAGGACGCGGGCGCCGCGATCGACCGCGTCGGCGACGAGCTCGTCGATCTTGGTGACCGAGGCCTCGTCGATCAACGCCCCGACGTCCACGCCGTCGTCGAGACCATGGCCCACCGAGAGCGCGCCCATCCGCTCGGCGAAGCGCGCCGTGAACTCCTCGCGCACCGGCTCCTCGACGTAGATCCGGTTGGCCGCGATGCAGGACTCCCCGATGTTGCGCATCTTGGCCACCATGGCACCGTCGAGCGCGACGTCCAGGTCCGCGTCGGCACACACGATCAGGGCCGCGTTGCCGCCCAGTTCCATGGAGGTGCGCAGCACGTTGTCGGCCGCCTGTTGCAGCAGCACGCGACCGACCTCGGTCGACCCGGTGAACGAGAGCTTGCGGGTCCGGCGGTCGGCCAGCAGTGCCGAGACCACCTCGCCGGCACGCCCGGTCGTCACGACGTTGACGACGCCCGGGGGGACGCCGACCTCCTCCATGATGCGGGCCAGAAGCAGCATGGTGAGCGGCGTCTGGGCCGCCGGCTTGGTGATCGTCGTGCAGCCCGCCGCCAGCGCAGGAGCGATCTTGCGGGCGCCCATGGCCAGCGGGAAGTTCCAGGGCGTCACGAAGACGCACGGTCCGACCGGCTTCGGCACGGTGAGGATGCGATATCCACCCGCGGGAGCGGTGTTGTAACGCCCCTCGACGCGCACCGCCTCCTCGGCGAACCAGCGGAAGAACTCGGCGCCGTAGGCCACCTCTCCCCGGGCCTCGGCGAGCGGCTTGCCCATCTCGAGCGTTATCAGCCGGGCGACCTCCTCGGATCGCTCGGTCAGTGCCCGGTACGTCGCGGTCAGCAACTCCGACCGTTTTCGCGGCGGGGTCGCCGCCCACTGCGCCATCGCCCTGCTCGCCGCGTCCAGAGCGGCGAGCCCGTCGACGACGCCGGCGTCCGCCACCTCGGCGATGGTCTTGCCGGTGGCCGGGTCCTCGACGGCGAAGGTGGCTCCGTCGGCGGCGTCGCGCCAGGCGTCGCCGATCCGGAGCCGCCGGTGCTCGGGGGCCAGGACGTTCATCGGGTCGTTCATCGGGTCGCCTCCTGTGATGTCCTTGGTGATGTCCTTGGTGGTGTCCGGCGTGACCTCGGTGATCGCGCCCCACGCGTCGACGAACGGGTCGCACGGCCTCGTCGGGGCCGAGGGTGCCGAGCGGCTCGGACGTGGCCTCGGCCCCGGCCGCGGGGCGACGCCCCGCGCCGCCGATCGCCTTCCCGGGCCATGGCCGCTTCGGTGTCGTCAGGCCGTGCTCGCCGGTGACGGTCCGCCGAGGCTCGATCGCCGCGTGCGGGCGCACGGTGACGTCGCCGCCCTGCGCGGTTATCTCCCGGCCTCGGACAGCGCCAGCCCGGTGCCCGCGTCGAACAGGTGCGCACGGTCCAGGTCGACCGTGACGAGCAGCCGCTCGCCCGGCGTGCCGGTGACGGTGGGCCGTGCCTTGACCTTGAGGATCTCCGTCCCCACCTGGACGTCGACCACCGTCCGGTCACCGAGCGGCTCAAGGCCGTAGAGCTCACCCGGCAGCGACGCGTCCCCGCGCCGCTCGACGGACAGGTCCTCCGCGCGCAGGCCCAGCAGCAGCGGACGACCGTCCTCGGCGGTGGTCCAGCGGGGCCGCGGCAGCGTCCAGCCTTCGGCCCCGACCAGGCGGTCCCCCTCGGCGTGGCAGGCGAGCAGGCTGATCGGCGGGCTCCCGACGAAGCCCGCGACCCACTGGTTGGCCGGGCGCTCGTACACCTCGGCCGGCGTTCCGACCTGTTGCACCTTTCCTTCCTTGAGGACCGCGACCTGGTCGGCCATGGACAGGGCCTCGACCTGGTCGTTGGTCACGTAGACGAAGGTCGCCCCGAGGCTGCGGTGGATGCGGGTGAGCTCGGTGCGCATCTCGACGCGGAGCTTGAGGTCGAGGTTGGTCAGCGGCTCGTCCATGAGGAACGCGCGCGGGCGGCGGACCAGCGCACGGGCCAGGGCGACACGCTGCATCTCACCGCCCGACAACTGCGCGGGACGACGCTGCAGCAGACGTTCGATGTGCAGCAGGTTCGACATCTGCCCGACGGCGGCGGCGATCTCGCCCGAGGAACGGCGGCGTGCCCGCAGCGGTGAGGCGATGTTCTCGTACACGGTGTGCCGCGGGTAGAGGGCGTAGCTCTGGAAGACCATGGCCAGGTCGCGTGCGGCCGGGGTGTCACCGGTCGCGTCCCTGCCGTCCAGACGCACCGACCCGGCGTCGAGCCTCTCCAGGCCGGCGATCGCTCGCAGGGTCGTCGTCTTGCCCGCCCCGGAGGGCCCGAGCACGACGAAGAACGAGCCGTCCGGCACGTCCAGCGTCACCCCGTCCAGGGCCTGGACCTTACCGAAGGACTTGCACAGGTCGTGCACCGCCACGGTTCCCATCAGGCCACCAGCTCTTCCGTGCTCACGTCGTAGACCGGCGGGGGCCCGCCGGTGTGCCGCAGCCCGACCGGTGCGTCGGCGGCGAATCGGACGGTCGGTGGCATCCGGACCCGTACGTCGCGCCGGCCGTCGTGGTCGAGCACGTAGATGATCTCGTCGCCGAGCCACTCGGCCGAGATCACGCGGGCCGGGACCGAACGTTCCGCTCCCGGTTCCGTGACCTCCAGCGCCTCCGGCCGGACGCCTGCGACCAGGGAACGGCCGCGCGGCAGGCTCGGCGGCGGGGTGAGGGCCAGCCCGCTCTGGCCGCGCAGCTTCCCGTCGGCCACCTCCACCTCGATCAGGTTCATCGGCGGGGAGCCGATGAACGCGGCGCAGAAGAGACTCGCCGGACGGTCGTAGACCTCCAGCGGTGTGCCGATCTGCTCGACGCGGCCCTTGTTGAGGATGGCGATCCTGTGACCGAGCGACATCGCCTCGACCTGGTCGTGGGTGACGTAGACCATCGTCGTCCCCAACTCCCCCTGCAGGTGCTTGATCTCCGTGCGCATGTCGGCCCTCAGCTCCGCGTCCAGATCGGTGAGGGGTTCGTCCATGAGGAACGCGCGTGGTCGCCGCACCAGGGCGCGGGCGAGTGCGACGCGCTGCTGCTCCCCGCCGGACAGCCGGTGCGGCCGCCGGTCCAGGAGCGGGCCGAGCCGCATCAGCCGGGCGGCCTCGTCGACCCGCTCGTGCACCTCCTGCTTGGGCAGCCCTTCGGCCCGCAGCGGGAACGCCAGGTTGTCGCGGGTTCTCAGGTGCGGGTAGAGAGCGTAGAACTGGAACACCATGGCGATGTCGCGCTCGGCGGGCGGCAGGTCGTTGACCAGGGTCTCGCCGATGCGGATGTCGCCGGTGGTCTGCCTCTCCAGGCCGGCTATGGCCCGCAGCGTGGTCGTCTTGCCGCACCCCGAGGGGCCGAGCATCACGAACAGCTCGCCGTCGCCGATGGACAGGTCCACGTGTTCGACCGCGACCGTCCCGTCCGGGTAGCGCTTGTGCAGGGCGGTCACCTCGATGCCCGCCATCAGCGTCGCACCGCCCCGAGCGTCACGCCGGCGACGAGGTGCTTGCGCACCAGGTAGGCGAAGACGAGCACCGGCAGGGCGAACACCACGGAGGCGGCGGCCACGAGACCCCAGTCCACGGTGGTTCCGCCGATGAGGCCGGCGATGGCGGACGGGGCCGTCCGCACGCTGTCGCTGGAGGTGAGGAAGATGGCGAACACGAACTCGTTCCAGGAGAAGATGAGTGCGAAGACCGCCGTCGCGGCGATGCCGGGCAGGAGCAGGGGGAGGGTGAACCTCCAGAACGCCTGCAGGCGGGTGTAGCCGTCGAGCATGGCGGCGTCCTCGTACTCCGCGGGAACCTCGTCGACGAACCCCTTCATCATCCAGATGGTGAACGGGACGTTGAACGCGGTGTAGATGAGGATCAGGCCGAGCTTGGTGTCGATGAGCCCGGCCTGGCGGTACATGAGGAAGATCGGGATCACGACCACCACGGGCGGCATGAAGCGGGTGGACAGGATGAAGAACAGCTGGTCCTTCTTGGCCTTCACGGCGAAGCGCGAGTAGGCCCAGGCCGCCGGGACGCCCAGCACGGTGGCCAGTGCCGTGGAGGCCCCGGCGACCACGACGGAGTTGAGGAACGCCACGGACAGGGACGAGCGGCCGCCGCCGGAGGCGAGGAACACGTCCTTGAAGTGGTCCATGGTGACCGTGAAGTCGAAGAACTTGGCCGGGACGGCGTAGACGTCGCGGTTCTCCTTGATGGACGTCTCGATCATCCACAGCACCGGGAAGAGCATCACGACGGCCAGCACGGCCAGCAGCGCGATCTCCAGCACGGAGCGGCCCCGGCCGCCGCGGCGGCGCGCGGGGGGCGTGCGATCCCGGGCAGGACCCGCGGACACGGCCTCGTCGACGGAGAGGGCCATCAGTCCTCCTTGAGCTTGTTCAGGTAGCGCAGGTAGAGCTGCGTGAGGACGATGACGACGAGGACCATGAGGATCCCGTACGCGGAGGCGGTTCCGGTGTTGAAGCCCAGGAAGGCGACCTTGTAGACGTGGAACGACAACGTCTCGGTGGAGACCCCCGGGCCTCCGCTGGTGAGGATGTAGACGAGGTCGAACAGCCGGAAGGCCTCGATGGCCCGAAACAGCACGGCGATGAGGAGAAGCGGCCACACCAGCGGAAGGGTGATGGTGCGGAACCGGAACCACTCGGACGCCCGGTCGATCGAGGCGGCCTCGTACAGGTACCTGGGGACCGCGGTGAGGCCCGCGAGGGCGATGAGCATGATGAACGGCGTCCACTGCCAGGTGTCGACCACGATCAGGGAGATCAACGCCGTTCGCTGCCGGGTGAGCCACTCCACCTGCCCCAGGCCGAGCGAGCCGAGCATGCTGTTGATCACGCCGAACTGCGCGTCGAGCATGAATCGCCAGAACAGCCCGACCACGACCTGCGACAGCATCATCGGAACCAGGAACAGGGTGGTCAGCAGTCCTCGCCCGTGCGTGCGCCGCGAGATCAGGTAGGCGATGGTGAAACCGAGCACGGTCTGCAGGGTGACCGCGCCGACCACGTAGACCAACGTCGTCAAGGCCCTCAGGTGGACCTGCGGCGACGTCAGGATGGCGGTGTAGTTCTCGAACCAGACGAAATTGGCGGACCCCCCGCGGGTGGCCGAGTAGTCGGTGAAGGACAGGTACAACGCCCACAGCAACGGGAACACCGACATGGCGAGCAACAGCAGCAGCGCCGGGGAGATGAAGGCCACGGTGAGCCGGCGGTCGCTCAGGCGGGACCGGCCCGGGGCGGGCGGCGTCGCGGACACCACCTGCCCGGGGTGGCCGGTCGTCGGGGGGGCGGGGTCACTCACAGTCCGCCGCCGCCCTTGCGGTTGCCGGAGTCGAGCACGGCCTGCTGCTCCTTGGCGATGTCGTCGAGCGCCTCCTTCGGCGTCTTGGCGCCGTTGAGGGCCGCGTTCACGTTGGTGTTCTCGATGTCGACCATGCGCGCGTACTCGGGGACGTTCCACATGTCCCGCATCCGCGAGACCGAGTCGGTGTACACCTGGTTGAACGGCCCGGCGTCGAGGAACTCGGGCGACTCCAGGGCGTCCGTGCGCGACGGCACGCCACCGGCCGCGGCCCACTTCTTCTGGACGTCGGCCTGCTCGAACCACTTCATGAAGTTCAGGGCCTCCGCCTGCTTCTCCGCGGACGAGTAGGCCGACACGTGCATCCCCATGCCGCCGAGGGGCACCAGGTTCGTCTTCTGGCTCGGCAGGGTGGCGAACCCCAGCTTGTCGAGGATCTGCTCCCGCGTGGTGCCGAGCGTCGACTGCTCGGGGTCGAGCAGGCCGCCGCTCGCGGCGATCCAGTTGAACGCGATGCACGCCTTGCCCTGGGCGACCGCCGCGTTCACCTCGTCGATGAACCAGTTACCGGAACCCTTGGCGGTCAGCGGCTTCATCTTGTTGACCAGGACGTCCATCGCCTGCTGGCCCGCGGTGTCGTTGATGACGCCGTCGATCTTGCGCGTCTTGGGGTTCCAGAGGTTGCCGCCGTAGACGCCGTTGACCGTGTTGTAGGTCACGGCCGCGGCGTCGGAGCCGTTGGCCTGGTGGAAGGCCAGCCCGCTGACGCCGGGGTTGTCGGCCTGGCACTTCTCGGCGGTCGAGATCATCTCGTCCCACGTCTGCGGTGGCTTGTCGCCGATCAGGTCCTTGCGGTAGATCATCGTCCAGGTGTCGCCGAGCAGCGGCAGTCCGTACAGGCTGGCGTTCTCGTCGCGCTTGCCGGTCTCCGCCTGGGGGTACTGGCCGTAGGCCGCCAGGAGGTAGGGGTTGTAGGCCTTGACGTCGATGTTCTTCTTGACGAAGTCGGTGAGGTCGAGGATGTTGCCGTTCGTCACGGCCTCGCCGATGTGCTGCGAGTCCAGGATCGGGATGTCGAAGTCGGTCTTGTGCGCTGCGAACTGGGTGAACATCGCGTCGTGCCAGTTCGCGTTCGGCACGGTGTTGACCTTGATGGTCACGTTCGACCGCAGCTTGGTGTACTCCGCGTTCGCGAAGTCCTCCAGAGCGTGGGCGGGGGGCCAGTCGAACCAGATGAAGCTGAGGGTCAGCGGGTCCTTGGTGAGCTCCGGGACGGCCGCCGGCGCCTTGGGGGCGCCGGCCTTCGCGCCGTCGTCCTGGCCGCAGGCCGCCATGGTCGTGGCCACCAGCATGGCCGCCGTCGCCAGCCGCACCTTCCGGCGGGGGACGGACGGTCGTCCTGTTCGCGGATACCGCATCTTCTTGTCCTGCTTTCTGGGGGGACCTCTGGGCCTTGCCGCGTGCTTCGCCGGGCGGTTGCCGGGTCGTTCAGGCGTGTTGCCGGCGGTCGCAGGGGCTGACCCGCAGACCGGCGTCACGAGTACGCCGCGATGTAATGGGGCTTCAAGCAGTCGAGAAGTCCTTCGGTCCTTGTACGGCCCGGTGGCGGATCGAGGAGGACGTCGAGCATGCTCACGAGAGCTCCGACTGATCGAATCGGAGCGATGGCGGGCGGTTCCGCGATGGGTGAAGGATGGGTGGCATCCGCCACCTTTCCTATACGATCCGGGTGGGAGCGTCAATATCTTGCAGCATTGCGATCGATGCCGGCACATTCCCGAAGGCGCAGGAAAGGACCTCACGTCACGATGGACGACGAAGCGATGATCGCGCGACGCCGTGGGGCCACGACGGACGGGACGCCGCCGGGAAGATCTCGCGGCCGGCTTGCCGACGAGGTGTACGACACGCTGCTCGGACAGCTCATGTCGCTACGGATCGAGCCCGGCTCCCGCGTCACGATCGACGTCCTGGCGCGGGAGCTGGGGGTCTCGCAGACGCCGATCCGGGACGCCCTGAACCGCATGGAGGCCGAGGGCCTGGTCGTGCGCGTGCCCCATGCCGGCTATCGCATTCCCCCCCAGATCACCCGTGACCGATTCGAGGACATGCTGGAGATCCGCCTGCTCCTGGAGCCGGCGGCGGCGCGCAGATCCGCCGAACGCGCATCCTCGGCGCAGGTGGCCGGTCTGCGGCGGATGCTGGAGGAGATGGCGGAGCTGGAGGGGGGCGACGGGATCATGGCCTATGGAGCCTTCGGGCTGCGCGACGCCGCCTTTCACGATCTCGTCGCCTTCAGCGCGGGGAACCAGGTGATCCGCGAGGCGCTCGCCCGCCTGCACACCCACGTGCACCTGTTCCGGCTTCTGCACGACACCCAGGTCACCCACCTGGCCATGGCCGAGCACGAGGAGGTCCTGGCCGCGATCGCCAGGCGTGACCCCGACGCCGCCGCCTACGCCATGCGCCGGCACATCCTGCTGTCCGGCGAGCGGTTCCGGCGGCTGTTCGACCAGGCCGAGGGCGCGGACGGAATGGCGGCAAAGGCTTGACGGGAGGACCGGGCCGGGGAATGCTGACTCAACCGGATCGGATCGGATCCGATCGGATCCACCTCACCCGCCCCAGATGCGAGGAGACGTAGGTGCCCAGAGCGCTGCTCCTGACCGGCGACGCCGCCGAGGAGCTCGACACCATGTATCCCTACTACCGCGTGCAGGAGGGCGGCTGGGACGTCGACGTCTCGTCACGGACGATGCGTGACGTTCAGCTGGTCATCCACGAGTTCGACCCCGGCTCCGACGCCTACGTGGAGAAGAACGGCCGGAAGCTGCCGGTCGACGTGCCCTGGGCCGAGGTCGACGTCGAGCGCTATGACGCCCTCATCATCCCCGGGGGGCGTGCCCCCGAGTGGATCCGGGTCGACGCCGACGTCAGGCGCATCACCGAGCACTTCTTCGCGCGCAACCTCCCGATCGCGCTGGTGTGCCACGGCGCCCAGGTGCCGGCCGTGTACGGGCTGCTGAAGGGGCGGAGGACGGCGTGCTTCCCCCCCATCACCGGTGACATGGAGAACGCGGGCGCGACGGTCGTCGACGCTCCCGACGTCGTGGACGGCAACCTCGTCTCCTGCCGGGGCTGGCCCGACATGCCGCAGTTCGGCAGGGCGATGATGGAGGTCTTCTCGAAGTCCGTCGGCTCCGCATCGTCATGAGCGCACCGGACTCGTCCCGGTGACGGCACTTCGGACCGTCACCGTCGACGGCTCCCCCGTCCACGTCCTGGAGAGCGGCACCGGGCCCGCGGTGCTGATGCTGCACGGCTCCGGACCCGGTACGACCGGATCCGGCGCCTGGGCGACGACGGCACAGGCGCTGGGCACGTCCTGGCACCTGGTGGCTCCCGACCAGGCGGGGTTCGGCCGTACACCGGTCCCGGCGGGCTCCAGGGGCGGGCTCCGGCTGTGGACGGAGCAGGCCGCGGGCCTGATGGACGCTCTGGGTGCCGGGCACTACGCCGTGGTGGGCCACTCCATGGGCGGTGCCGTGGCGCTGGCGCTGGCGGCCGCGCGTCCCCGGCAGGTCACCCGTGTCGTGGCGGTCTCGACGATGGGCGCCCCCGGGGCGCCGCTGTCCGCCGAGCTCGACGCGGTCTGGGCCGCCCCCGCCGGCCCGCTCGGGGCACGGGACATGTTGAGCCGCCTCGTCCTCGACCAGTCGCTCGTGACCGATTCGGCCGTCGCCGCCCGTGCGGCCGCGATGCGAGCGGGGGCCGCCGCATACGCGTCGTTGTTCCCCCCGCCCAGGGCACGCTGGGCCGACGAGCTCGCCCTCTCGGCGCACACGCTGGCAGGGATCCGCGCGCCCGTGCTGCTCGTCCACGGCGCCGAGGACCGGGTCACCCCGCTCGGGACGGCGGCCCTGCCCCTGCTCGAACACCTGGCCGATGTCCGTCTGCACGTGCTCGGCCGGTGCGGGCACGTGCCGGCGCTCGAGCACCCGCACGACTTCAGGCGACTCCTGTCGTGCTTCCTCGGCCGGGACCGCCGAACCACGGGGTGACTCCTGACCGAGAAGGCACCGGTGACGACCACCGTGATCCGGGCGTCCGAAGCGACGGACCTGGAGGAGCCCGCGGTGACGCGGGACGGGGCGGGGATCGCGGTGCCGCGGGACCGGGACGCCGGCTTCGAGCCGAAGATCGTCCGCAGGCGGCAGCGGCGTCCGGCCGGCCGGATTCAGCCTGTCCGGGGCATGCGGCCGGAGCACCCTGGTAAAAAACTTTTGACGTCATGTCCGCTTTGCTTTACATTGATGATGTCAAAGTTTTTTTACATGGGAGCAGGGCATGTCCTCCGAAGAGAAACGTTCGTGGATCTACCTCGTGGTCGGCGCCGGTGTCGCCGCGGTCTACTTCGTCACCGTCATGTCGAAGGTGCCGGGCGCGGACGTCGCGCGGATCGCCTACGTGCGGCCGATGCTCATCGCCATCGGCGCCGGGATCGGCCTGGGCATCGCCGCCGGCATCGCGGCCGCCGTCGTCTCGCCGAGGGAGGCCGGCCGGACCGACGAGCGCGACCGGCAGATCCACCGGCTGGGCGAGTACGTCGGGTTCTACGTCATGAGCATCGCCGCGACGGTCCCGCTCGCCCTGGCCATGGCGGAGGCCGCCCACTTCTGGATCGCCAACGCGCTGTACCTGGCGTTCGTCCTGGCCATGCTCGCCTCGTCGATCACGAAGATCGTCTTGTACCGCCGGGGCTTCTAGTCATGGTCAAACCCACGAAGGTCACGAACTCGATCCGGGCCCTGCGGTTCGCGAACGGCGAGATGACGCAGGCGCAGCTGGCCGACCGTGTCGGGGTGACCCGGCAGACCATCATCGCCATCGAGCAGGGCCGCTACTCGCCGTCGCTGGAGATGGCCTTCCAGATAGCCCACGTCTTCGGCGTGCCGCTCGACGACGTCTTCCAGTACTCCGGCTCCGAGGACTGACCCCCCTCGACCGCGAAGGACGTCGCGGCCCACGCCGACCTCGTCACCGCCGTGATCGGGTTGGCGATGCCACCTGGCTGAGCCCCTCTGCCGTCACCCCGGCCACCGTCACGGAGGTGTCGATGATCCTCCGGCTGCTCGTGAAGGGCGTCAAGGCACCGCAGCGCGACCGTCCCGCCGCCGCCGTCGCCGCCGCGTGACCCTGACCGCGAGACCGCCACCGTGACCCTCTGCTCCCCCGGACCGACCCGGCCCCAGTGCACCGGCGCGAGAGCCGGGCACGGCCCCACCTCACCCGAGAGGACCCCTCCCCATGACCACCCCGAAGATCACCCCGGCCACCGTCCCGGCCACCGTCCCGGCGACCACCCGCACGAGCACTCCGACCAGGATCGAGACGACCATGACGACGACGATGATCGCGATCGCCCGCGACGCCTACTGCGAACCGGCGCGGCTCCGGCTGCGCGACATGGCCGTCCCGAGCATCGGCGCCGACGACGTGCTCGTCCGCGTCGAGGCCGCGGGCGTCGACCAGGGGGTGTGGCACGTCGTCACCGGCCTGCCCTACCTGGTGCGCGCCGCCGGTTTCGGATTGCGCCGTCCCAAGAACCCCGTCCCGGGCATGGACGTCGCCGGCCGCGTCGCGGCCGTCGGTGCCGACGTCACCCGGTTCCGTCCCGGCGACGAGGTCTACGGCACCTGCGACGGCGCGTACGCCGAGTACGCCCGCGCCCACCAGGACAGGCTCGCCCCCAAACCGGCCACCCTCACCTTTGCCCAGGCCGCCACGGTGCCCGTCTCCGCCTGCGCCGCCCTCCAGGGGCTGCGCGACGCCGGCGGGCTCACCGCCGGGCAGAAGGTCCTCGTCACCGGCGCAGGCGGCGGCGTGGGCAGCTTCGCCGTGCAGCTCGCCAAGGCCTACGGCGCCCACGTCACCGGCGTGTGCCGTACCACCAAGACCGACCTGGTCCGCTCCCTCGGCGCCGACCACGTCATCGACCGCACCCGCGAGGACTTCACCGCCGGCACCGACCGCTACGACCTCATCCTCGACACGGCCGGCAACCGCTCCCTGAACCGGATACGCCGCGCCCTCGCCCCCCGCGGCACGCTCGTCATCGTCGGCGGGCCCGGAAGCGGACGCGTGCTCCAGGGCGCCGACCGCCAGATCCGGGCGATGCTGCTGTCACCCTTCGTCGGCCAGCGCCTGACCGGCCTCATGTCCACCGAGCCCGCCGCCGACCTGCGTACCCTGGCCGACCTCATCGACTCCGGCGCCGTCACCCCGGTCCTCGACCGCACCTACCCCCTCGCCCGGACCCCCGAGGCCATCGACTACCTCAGAACCGGCCGGCCCACCGGCAAGATCGCCATCATCGTCTGAGGGCTTTACGCGCCTGATCGCCTCGGAAGGCCGACCTGGCCGATCTTCAGCCGGGGGCGGGAGACGCACGGCGAACGACCGCCGACGGGTTCCGACGGCGATGCCATAATCCGTCGTATGACAGCTGATCTGCCGACCTCAGGGGGTGGCCGCCCCAGCTTGGCCCAGGTGGCCGCGCTGTCGGGAGTGTCGGCGAAAACGGCGTCGAGGGCGTTGAGCGGTGAGGGATATGTGGCGGCCAAGACCCGCCGGCGGGTGCACGAGGCCGCAGACCGGCTCGGTTACCGGCCCAGCGGGGTCGCTCGTGATCTCCGTCGCGGCGCCAGGGCCTCCACGCTCGTCGGCCTGATCAGCGGCGACCTGGCCAACCCGTTCTACTCGCGGCTGGCCAGCGGGCTGGAGCGGGAACTGCGGATGAACGGCCTGCAGCTCATCACCGCCAGTACCGAAGAGAACCCCGAATGGGAACGACAGCTCACCGACACACTGCTGGAACGTCGTGTCCGAGCCCTGGTGATCGCCTCGACCATGGCCAGGCACGACCACCTCGCCGGTGAGCGGATACACGGCATCCCGTTCGTCTTCGTCGACCGCCCGCCGGCCGGGCTGTCCGCCGACGCGGTGCTGCTCGACAACCGCGCCGGCGCCCGGCAGGCGGCGAGACATCTGGTCGCGGCCGGGCACCGGCGCATCGGCGTGGTCGGGGACCTGTCCCGGTTGTTCACCCATCGTGACCGGATCGCCGGGTTCACCGAGGCGGTGGAGGCGGCCGGAATCACCGACTGGGCCGACTACCTCCTGGAGGACGCGCACGACGTGGCCGCCGCCGAACGGGCGGTGAGGCACCTGCTGGGCCGGACCCCGGCACCGACCGCGCTGTTCACCCTGAACAACCGGATCACCACCGGTGCGCTGCGTGCCCTGCGCGGGCACGCGGCGCCACCGGCGTTGATCGGCTTCGACGAGCTGGACCTGGGTGACCTCCTCGGGGTCAGCGTGGTCACGCATGACCCCGAGGAGATGGGGCGGTGGGCGGCGCGGCTGCTGCTCGACCAGCTCTTCGGTGACGCCTGCGAATCGGCTCGGCACGTGGTGCTGTCGACCCGCCTGCTCATCCGTGACTCGAGTGAGCGTCCGCCGCCGCACGGCATCGGCGGCTGATCGCCCGCGGCGCCGCCTCCCGTGTCTCGACCTGGGGCGGCGTCAGGGTGCGGCGTTGAGCAGGTCGAGCGCGCTGTGCTGGCAGCTGTGGTTGGTGGGCGTGAGCGGGCCGGCCCAGTGGCTGCCGTAGCCGTCGAGGCTGTCGCGGTTGCGGGCATGGGCTGTGTCGGCGTTGCGCTTGAGGTAGGCGTCGTAGGCGCCGCCGGTGACCCTGTTCAGGGCGCCGAGGCCGCGGATCGCCGCGCCCTTGAACGACGCCCCGTCACCGCCGCAGGTGTCGCTCTCGTTGGGTTCGCGCAGGATGCCGCCGGGGCTGAGGTAGCCACTGGCGGTCAGCGCGTCCCCGATCCGGCGGGCCGTGGCCAGGGCGTTCGCGTCCCCGGTGAGCCTGTTGAGCTCCACCAGCGCGTTGATCAGCACGCCCTGGTTGTAGGTCCAGGTGGTGTCCCCGTTGTTGCGGCAGGTGCTCAGGTCGATGCCGTCGTTGACCAGGTTCGAGCCGTTGACCATGCCGGTGTTCTGGAACCAGTTCCAGGCGGCCTGGGCCCGGCCGCGGTAGACGGTGTCGCCGGGGATGCGCTGGGACAGCTCGGCGTTGAGCTGGATGTAGAGGCTGTTCTCGATGGCGTTCTTCTGGGCCCGGTCGGTCTTCCACCACACCCCGCCGCCGCAGCGGCCGTCCCAGTAGGCGTGCATGTGGTCGGCGTCGGCGCGGGCGGTGTTGAGGTAGCGGCCGTCGCCGGTGACGTCGTAGGCGGCCACCCAGGCCAGGCCCCACCAGCCGGTGTCGTCGAGGTACTCGTTGCGGAACTGCCCCTGGTGGGCGTTGACGTTCTTGTCGTAGGTGCCCGCGATCGCGTAGCGGTAGCTGCCCATGCCGCTGCGCTGGATGTTCTCGATGAGCGCGGTGAGCGCGTTGGCGCCGGTCCACCACCCGTTGCCGTCGAACAGGCCGGTGGCGCGGTCGTAGCGCATCATCAGCGCGGTGGCCGCCGCGGTGCGCCGGTCACCGGCGTTCCAGGTGCTGCGCGTCCACGCCGTGCAGGTGATCTCGGGCCGGTTGCCCGCCTTGCCGCAGGCGCGCAGGGCGCCGACGCCCTGGCCGGCCCAGTCGTCGACGTTGAACATGGCGGTACGCGTGCCGGAGGCCCCGGCCGGGATGACGGTGAAGCCCAGGCGGCTGTCGGCCCAGGTGCGGCCGCCGTCGAACGAGCGGTCCAGCCACACCTCGTCCGTGGCGCTGCCGCCGTCGACGGTGGCCCAGGCCATCGAGTCGGTGTCGTTGACGTGCACGGCGAAGCGCCGCCCGTACAGGGTGCTGGAGACCGGCTGCCGGTCGGAGGGGGAGAGCGCCGGATCGCGCCCGTCGCAGTGGCGGTTGCAGATCGTCGCGGCGGCACGCGCACCGGCTCGCGCACCGGTGTCGGTCACGGCCCGGGCCGGGCCGGTGACGACCGGTGCGGCCGCCGTCACGACGGTCACGGCGGCCAGGACCGCCAGCCCGCGCAGGGACTTCATCATGGTTCCTCGATTCACTGTGGCGAAAGTGGTGAGGTGGTGCCGGGGCCCGGTGCACCGAAGGCGCCGAGTCCCGTTCTCATCGGGGGCGGACGGTCGGACCGGCGTGGCGCCGGCGTCGAGGTGAGGGGCGCCGCGAATTCCCGTTCTCTTCGTGTACGCCGTTCCGGGCCCGGCAGTCGGCGGCGGATCCGGAACGGCTCGCGCCGTCGGTGAGCCTGGGCTGCGCCGGGAACATCGATTTCTCTTTCGACGCCGCCGGAACGCTCGCGAGGAGCGATCGAGGGTGGGCGGTGGGCGGCTCTGGTACGGGGGGCCACCAGAGCCGCCCACCGGATCATCGGAACGGGCCGGCGCCGGTCGTCGTCGGCGCGACCCGTTCACGCGGACGGCAGCGTCCAGCGTTGGGCCGGTGAGCCGTTGCAGTCCCGCAGTTGCAGCCGGGTGCCGTCGGTGTCGGCGCCGTTCGTGACGTCGAGGCACCGCCCGGACTGCGGGTTGACGAACGAGCCGCCGGAGGCGAACGGCCGGTCGAAGACCATGTTGAAGTAGAGGGTGCACGTCGGGCTGGAGGCGCAGAAGTGCCCGGACGTGATCGAGCCCCGGACCTCGGTGCCGCTCACCGCGGTGAAGTTCAGGTCGGTGGTGCTCGTGGCGCCGGAGCCCAGTTTGAACAGCAGGTCGGCCCGGTTCGTCGAAGGGAACGTGAAGCGGGCCATGCCGGAGCGCGTCGTGGTCGTGAGCTCGGTCTCGACGCCGTTGCCGAGCGTCACCGTGTACGCGCCGGCACCGGCCGACTCCGCGCTGTGGGAGAAGCTCGACGTCGCGGCGCCGTTGACCGCGCCGGTGGTCGGCATGATGGGGATGTCGGCCATCGCGTTGCAGCCCGACCGGGACAGATGGGTCAGGCTGAAGCCGGTGATGGTGCCGTCGCCGTAGACGTAGTTGCCGCCCGGAGGCCGCGACGGCGTGTCGGGACTCCACTGCACCATGCCGAACGGCGCGTCGGCGCCGGGGAAGGTGTCGCCCTCGTGAGAGGTGCCGAGCAGCGGGTCGACCATGGCCGCAGGATCGGCCACCGGTGCGGCCGCCGCGGGAGTGGCGATGCCGACCGCGAACGCGAGGCTTGGGAGCAGAAGTACGGGGATCGCTGGAAGCGATCGCCATCGAGCCTTCATGGTGACTCCGGAGATCGGACCAGACCGGGGGGAATCAGTCCGAATAGGGGGGTGCGGTAACCGTAATAAAAGATGATGTTCACCGATACGTCAACGATGTCACATTCTGCGGTTTGACCGTTCTTCGAACAGCCGACCACCCCGTCGACCTGGGGAAACGACGAAGAAACCGTTGCAGCGACGCCGTGCTGGAACGTTACACCGTCACGTCGATTTCATTGCGGTCCGTACGGTCACCGGCCGGTCGTCGGCCGGATCACGACAGACCGCTGCGGGCACGAGCCCGTCCGGCACCTCCCACCGGATCGCTCGCGCCCGCCTGCCCTGCTCGGACCGCGAGAAGTCCCGGGCGGCCGCCGCAGTCGCCCGCGTCGGCCGGCCGCCTTCGAACGCAAGGCCTTGCCCATCGCTGCAAGAAGTCGTGAACCCGTGAGCCGTCCGATCTGCGAGAACCGCGCCCTGACGGCGCACTGCCTCGTCGGGCCGGGCTGGATCGAGTCACTGCTCCTCGGGGCGATCCCGGCTCCCACCGACCCGGTGTCCGCCGCCGCGCTGTGCCCATCTCGATCACCGACTCCCGCGGCGTCGAGACGTGCCGCTCCGCGGTGGAACGGCGGCAGAATGCCGTCAGCGCCGGATCAGACCGGACGCCCACCGACCATCAGTCGAGGATGCTGGCGTGCAGGGCGCGCAGCACCGCGTTGGTCCGGTCGCGCGCCCCGAGTTTGAGCAGCAGGGTCGAGACGTGGTTCTTCACCGTGCCTTCGGCCAGGAACAGAGCCTGGGCGATCTCGCGGTTGCTGTAACCCTCCGCGACGAGCCGCAGCACCTCCACCTCCCGTTCGGTGAGCTGCTGGACCGCCGGCAGGCCGTCGTCGTCCGCCGACCGGCGGCGGTGCACCGCGCGCAGCAGCCGATCGGTGATCGACGGCGAGATCAGCGTCCCTCCGTCGGCCAGTACGCGGATGGCCCGGGTCAGCCGTTCGAGCGTCACGTCCTTCAGCAGGTAGCCGCACGCCCCCGCCCGCATCGCGTCCAGCACCAGGGTGTCGTTGTCGAACGTGGTCAGCACGAGCACCGGCGGCGAGCCGTCCGCGCGCCCCTGCAACGCCCTGAGCACCCAGATCCCATCGTGGCGGGGCATGCGCAGGTCGAGCAGGACGACGTCGGGGGCGTGCTCCTCGATCGCCGCCAGCGCGGACATGCCGTCGTCGGACTCCCCCACCACCTCGATGTCGTCGGTCAGGTCGAGCAGGCCGCGGATGCCCTGTCGTACCAGGGTCTGGTCGTCGACCACGATCACCCGGATCACCGCGCGGGCACCCTGGCCGTGACGCGGAAACCGTCGCTGCCGTCGAGCCGTACGTCGCCGCCGATCGCGTCGATCCGCTCCCTCATGCCGCGCAGCCCGTTGCCCGGCCGCAGCTGAGGGCTGCCACGCCCGTCGTCGACGGAGGTGAGCTTCACGACCCGGTCCGGGGTGCTCTCGATCCGGATGCGCAGCGAGGTCGCGTTCGCGTGCCGGATGGTGTTGGTGACGATCTCCTGGACGACGCGGATGAGCGTCATGGTCACCTCCTCGGTGGGGCGTACGTCGTCGTCGATCCACACGCCGACGTCGAGGCCGGGGATGTCGCGCACCACGGCGGCCAGGGACTCACGCAGGTCGGGCGCGTCGGCGCGCAGCTGCCCGACGGTCGTGCGCACGTCGCGGAGCATGTCCCGAGCCACCCGGTCGGCGCGCTCGATGTGCACGCGCGCGCCGGGGCCGTCGCGGTGCCGGGCGACCTCCAGCTCCAGGGTGAGCGCCGTGAGCTGGTGTCCCATCAGGTCGTGCAGTTCGCGGGCGATGCGCAGGCGTTCGTGGGCGCGTGCGGTGTCGGCCAGGATGACGCTCGCCGCCCGCAGCTCCAGATGCGCCTCGCCCAGCTCGTGGCGCATCCGCTGCTCCCGGATGGTCGCCAGCGAGCTCAGCAGTGTCGCGACCTGGATCAGCAGGTACAGCAGCGCGCTGAGGCCGATCTGACTGGAGGTGGCGCCGGTGAGGCCCACGGTCACGGCGATGACGACGGTGTTGAGCACGACCACCACCGGGCCCGCCCACGGCGGCGCGACGTACGCGCTCAAGGCCGCGGTGAAGACCAGCAGGATCGGCAGCCACCCGGCGCCGGGCGCCGCCAGGATCGTCAGCCACCCCAGCACGACGGCCGCGCCGTAGCAGGCCCACGCCCGCCTGGGCCGACGATCCTCCCAGGCCGCCGCGACCAGCGAGGCGGCCAGCAGCGCCACGAACAGCACACCCCACACCGGCCGGGGCACCTGTGTCCCGGCCGCGCCGAGCAGTATCGGGGCGCCCACCGCGAGGCACACCAGCAGTATCGCCAGCCCCGCCCACACGTCCGGCTCGATTCGCCGCATACCGATACTCTACTGACGCTCGCATCCGCGCCGAGGTGCCGAAAGTCATGGGTGCCGATACTGACCATCGGCACAGGCGCCACGGGTCCGCCCTTCCTAACGTCGACGGCATGCATGCGACAACGTCATCTCCCGCCGTCGAGGCGGACCGTCTGCACAAGCGCTACCGTTCCAAGGTCGCCGTCGAGGACGTCGGCTTCTCGGTCGCCGTCGGCGAGATCTTCGGCATTCTGGGACGCAACGGAGCCGGAAAGACGACCACCGTCGAGCTGGTCGCCGGGCTCAGGCGGCCCGACCGCGGCACCGTCCGCGTGCTCGGCCTGGACACCCGGCGCGACCGGGCCCGGCTGCGCCAGGTCCTCGGGGTCCAGCTGCAGGAGGCCGCCCTGCACTCCGCGCTCACGGTCACCGAGTTGGTCCGCCTGTACGGAACCTTCTACCGAGACCCGCTGCCGACCGGCGAGCTGATCGAGTCGGTCGGCCTGACCGCTTCTCACCGCACCCGCTTCGAGAACCTCTCCGGCGGCCAGCAGCAACGGCTGTCGATCGCGCTCGCCCTCGTCGGGCGGCCCCGGGTGGTGATCCTCGACGAGCTCACCACCGGGCTCGATCCCGAGGCGCGCCGCCAGATGTGGTCGACCCTCGAACGACTGCGCGAGTCCGGCGTGACCGTCCTGCTCGTCAGCCACGCCATGGAGGAGATCGAACGATTGTGCGACCGGGTCGCGCTGCTCGACGAGGGACGGATCATCGCCCTTGACTCACCCTCCGGACTCGTGCGAAGGGCCGGGTTCGCCCAGAAGGTCACCTTCCGCGCGGCCACGCCCGTGCCGAGCGGGCTGCTGGAAGGACTTGACGAGGTCGAACGGGTGCGCGCCGACGGCGACCGCGTCGTCGTCGAAGGCCGCGGTGACCTCATCCAGGCCGTCAGCGTCGCACTCGTGCGCGCCGGCGTCGTGGCGACCGGGACGCGCAGCGAACAGGCCGGCCTGGACGACGCCTTCGTCGTCCTGACCGGGCACCGGCTCGACACCGAGGGGGAGAAGATCCGATGACGGACGTCGCCGTCCACCGCCCCGGCCCGCGAGCCTGGGCCGCGCTGCTGATCTGCGAGCTCAAGATGGTCGCCCGCGACACCGCCGGGCTGATCGTGCCGATCGGCCTGCCCATGCTCATCCTGGTGATGAGCGCCTCCTCCGCCGGCCGGGAGACGATCGCGCACGGCCGCACGGCGTTCGACGTCCACGTGCTGCCGCTGGTGTTCACGATGGTCGTGGCCACGACCGGCATCGTCAACATGCCGAGCTTCCTGGCCTACTACCGCCGCAGCGGCATCCTGCGGCGGCTCGGGGTGACGCCCGTCTCGCCCGCGCTGGTCCTCATCGCCCAGGCGGCCGCCGGCGTGCTGCAGATCGCCGTCGGCGTCACGGCCGCCTGGATCCTGGCCGTGCTGGCGTTCGACGCCAATCCCCCGGTGCGCGTCGGCGCGGCGCTCGGCGTGCTGGCGCTGACGGTGGCCGCCATGTACGCCGTGGGCCTGATCGTCGCCGCACTGTCGCCCACCCCGAACTCCTCCGTGGCGATCGGCCTGAGCGTCTTCTTCGTCCTGGGCGCCACCGGCGGCATGTTCGGCGGGCTCGACAGCCTCCCGGAGGCGATCACGGCGATCGGACGGTGGCTGCCGTTCGGCGCCGGGAGCCAGGCCCTGTCGGCCGCCTGGATCGGCGCCCCCATCGAGGCCTCCAACCTGATCGGACTCGCCGCCGCCGTCGTGTTCGGCGGCGTCGTCGCGGCCGTGTTCTTCCGCTGGGACCAGGCTCTGTCTCCTTGAACGGAACCGGCTCCTCATCGACCCGCCGGCTTGAGGATGTCGGCCCATCGTGTTCAGCGTCGCGTCCGGTTGAGGATGGCTGCGAGGTGAAGTGCCGCCTGCGAGGCCGCTTGCGTGGCCGCTTGCGTGGCCTGACCACCACACCGAAGGTGTCCGCCAAAGCGGGGCAAGCTCAGTCCGCGACCGCGACTGGTCACCGGACACGTGGGAAGAGTGGGCCCGCACCACCTTGACCTCCCAGCTCTGCGCCGACCCCGGCTAAGCGGAAGGACGTCAGGAACGGCACGGCCCCTGACCTGGGAGCCGCCTTCGACGATCACCGCGAGCCGGCGTCCGAGGCGGCGGGCCCGAGCGGCGCCGAGCGTCGGGGCTCGGCGCCGCCGAGGTCGCCCGTGGAGGTCATCTCTGGACGAAGACGGCCACGGTGTGCGCCGGGACGGTGAAGGTTCCGGTCGCGGGGTCGTAGGCGGACCGTTTGACGGTGGGATCGGTTCCGTTCCTCTGGGCGGGGTGGAGACCCTGGCGGGTGCCGGCCAGGTCGGTGAGGGGCTGGGAGCGGGCCTGCTCGGTGGCGTTGCAGATGACGGTGACGGACCTGCCGGCGCCCCTGAGGCCGGTGCCGTCGAGGTGCTGGGTGATGACGCCGGGGATCTCCCCCGCGATACCCGACAGGGGGAAGGTGAGGCCTTTCTGGACGTCCGCGCGGGTGGTGAGGGAGAACAGCGGGCTGGAGCGTTTGATGTCCAGGAACCGCCGGTAGGCGTCGGCGGTGTCGGCGATGGTCCGGCAGCCCGGGACCAGGGCCGGATCGGCCAGCAGGGGCCTGGCCAGGGGCCAGGTGTCCCGGTTGCTCTCGGCCAGGGGCAGGCCGCGGCCGAAGCCGTTGCCGTCGGCGCAGTCCCAGTGGACGGCGTTGAACCAGTCACCGCTGTAGTAGGAGTTGTCGTCCAGGGACTTGGAGCGCAACAGGTCGGAGCCGGCCTGGACGAGGCCCGGCCCCTGGGGCAGGGCGGTGGTGGCCAGGGCCAGCGCCTGGAGACGTCCCCGGACCCTCATGGGGGTGGGGGTCGTCGGGCTTGCCGCCGCGGACGGCGTCGCGGAGCCGGTCGTTGAAGGTGCCGATGCCGGTTCCGGCCATGTTGGGCTGGGTGGCCTGGACGAAGCGGGCGTTGTTCGCGACGACCCCGTAATTCCAGCCTTCGCCGTACAGGTAGACGTTCTTTCCGTCGACGCCGTCGCGCCGGGGGGTGAGCCCGGCCAGGGCCGCCTGGACGTCGAGCATGGTCTGCTTGGAGTCCAGGCCCATCAGGTCGAACCGGAATCCGTCGATCCTGTACTGCTTGGCCCAGGTGGTGACGATCGCACCCTGCGAATGATCAGGAGGGCTCGGCGGGGTTCCTGCTCAAGGACACCGGGCCCGCCGGCACCGCCGAGGTTCATCGGCGCTCGCGCGGCACCTATGGCGTTCCGCGGAACCATGCCGTCTTGCATCGGGAAGGGGCCGGTCGTGGTCGGCGCCGGGTGGCGCGGCTGATGAAGGCGGCCGGGTCGCAGGGCCGTCCCCGGCGCCACCGGCAGCAGACCACGATCACCGACGGACGCCTGCGAGGCCACGCGGTCGCCCGTGAACCTGCTCGCCGGACCACGCCACGACACCGTCCTGACCGGCTGATTCGTCCTGAGCGCATCCTCATCGCCTATGCCACGCTCGGTCACCGCCGAAAGCGGGCCAGAGCCGAATACGAGACAGAGCCGTTCACCGGGCAGACCCACTTCGGGCGGGGGCCACGTTCGGGAGCGGAGGACCTGAGCGGAGAGGTCGGCCCGGTGCCCGGGCGGGGTTCGGGCTCGAAGTGGGTCTGCCCGGTGCCTGAGGGGACCACGCCGGCGTGCCGGACGCCGCCGGATCGGCGATCACGAAGAGAGCGCTCCCTGTCAAAGGACGGTTGCGTTCACCTTTCCTGTCGGCGACGGAGCGCCACGGAACGGGCTCATCTCGACGGCCGACCGGATATGACGCGGAAAACGCTCTCCTGAAAAGCCGCCGGTTCGACCAGCTCAGAGGGCACCGGCACGGTACAACAGGAGGAACGGGGAGCGTTCCCCGGAGCACGTCGATGTTCGCCGGGGGTGTGCGGGCTGTTTCCGCCAGGTTAAACAGCCTCTTGACAAGGATTGTCGAGCAAGAGCAATCTCGGGTTGGGAGAGCGCTCCCTCAGCTTTTCCTCGGTGTCCCCCTCCAGAGACCCCGAACCCCCCGCCCCGAGACCCTGACCACCGGTCCACCCCCCACAGAGACCTGGAGTCTCGCCCATGGCCTCGCTCCGCCGATGGTTACCCCCCCTGACCGCTCTCCTCACCCTGTCCGCGCTCCTGTACCCGCTCCCGGCCACCGCGACGACGCCCGCCGTGACCGCCACCACTGCGACCGCCGCCACCGTGATCGCGGCCGACACCACGACCGCCGCCGCGGCGCCGGCCGCCGCTTCGGCGAGTGTCGCCGCCCCGCCCGTCGACCCCACCAAGTTCCAGCAGGTCACGCTGGCCAAGGGGGTCGCCGAGGTGGGAGAGCCCATGACGATGGCGGTGCTGCCCGACCGCTCCGTCCTGCACACCGCCCGTGACGGCACGGTCCGGATCACCGACGCCGCCGGGAACACCAAGGTGTCGGGCAAGCTCTCCGTCTACTTCAACGATGAGGAGGGCATGCAGGGCGTCGGCGTCGACCCCGGCTTCGCCACGAACCGGTTCGTCTACCTCTACTACGCGCCGCCGCTGTCCACGCCGCCGCACGGTTCCCCGCCCGACGGCACCGCGGCGGAGTTCGCGCGGTTCGACGGCGTCAACCGGCTCTCGCGTTTCAGGCTGAACACCGACGGCACGCTCGACCTCGCGAGCGAGAAGAGCGTGCTGGAGGTCAGGGCCAGCCGCGGCGCCTGCTGCCACGTCGGCGGCGACATCGACTTCGACGCCGCGGGCAACCTCTACCTGACCACCGGCGACGACAGCGAGCCCGGGTTCAACGACGGCTACGCCCCCCTGGACGACAGGCCGAACCGCAACCCCGCGCTCGACGCCCAGCGCGGCGCCGCCAACACCAACGACCTGCGCGGCAAGGTGCTCCGCATCAAGGTCAACGCCGACGGGTCGTACTCGATCCCGGCCGGGAACATGTTCGCGCCGGGAACCGCGAACACCCGCCCGGAGATCTACGCGATGGGCTTCCGCAACCCGTTCCGCATGAGCGTCGACAAGGCCACCGGCGTCGTCTACCTCGGCGACTACGGCCCCGACGCCGGCACCGCCGGTCCCCGCGGGCCCGGCGGCCAGGTCGAGTTCAACCGGATCACCGGGCCGGGCTTCTTCGGCTGGCCGTACTGCACCGGCAACAACACCCCGGCCGAGACCTACGCCCGTTACAACTACGACACCGCGACGATCGGCGCGAAGTACGACTGCGCGGGCGGCCCGGAGAACACCTCGCGCAAGAACACCGGCCTGGTCAAGCTGCCCGCGGCCAAGCCCGCCTGGATCACCTACGACGGCTGCAGCCTGCCGGAGTTCGGCTGCGGCGCGGAGTCGCCGATGGGCGGCGTCGTCTACCGCTACTCCGCCGCGCTGAACTCGCCGGTCAAGTTCCCGCAGTCGCTCGACGGGCACTTCCTCGCCGGTGAGCTCCAGCGTCAGTGGATCAAGGACATCGAGGTCAACGCGAACGGCACCCGGGGCACCATCCAGCCCTTCCCCTGGTCGGGCAAGCTGGTGATGGACATGGCGTTCGGCCCCGACGGCGCGCTGTACGTGCTCGACTACGGCACGGGCTGGTTCAACGGCAACCAGGACTCGGCGCTGTACCGCATCGAGCACATCGGGACCGGCGGGCGCGCGCCCATCGCCAAGGCCAGCGCGGACAAGGTCTCCGGGAAGGCGCCGCTGACCGTGGCGTTCTCCTCGGCGGGCAGCTCCGACCCGGACGGCGACGCGCTCACCTACTCCTGGGCGTTCGGCGACGGCGGCACCTCCACCGCGGCCAATCCCACCCACACCTACACCACCGACGGCAGGCGGATCGTCACGCTGACCGTCAGGGACGGCGCCGGCAACACCGCGACGGCCAACGTCGAGATCAACGTCGGCAACACCGCGCCCGTCGTGAGGATCGACCTCCCGCTCAACGGGCAGGTGTTCGGTTTCGGCGACGCCGTGCCGTACCGGATCACGGTCACCGACGCGGAGGACACGACGATCGACTGCGCGAAGGTGAAGATGACCTACATCCTCGGTCACGACACCCACGGCCACCCGCTCGCCGGCGCCAACGGTTGCTCGGGCACGATCCAGACGCCCGGTAACGGCGAGCACGACGGGGCCGCCAACCTGTTCGGGGTCTGGGACGCCGAGTACACCGACGCGGGCGGGCTCACCACCCACGCCCAGCACGTCACCCAGCCGAAGAACCGGCAGGCCGAGCACTACACCACCTCCCAGGGCGTCGCCCAGTACGACAAGCCGGCCGCGCACGGAGCCAAGACCGTCGGCAGCATCGAGAACGGCGACTGGATCTCCTTCGACCCCTACGTCCTGAGCGGCGTCACCAGGCTCACCGCCAGGGTCTCCTCCGGCGGGGTCGGCGGGACGATCCAGGTCAGGGCGGGTTCGGCCACCGGGACCCTGCTGGGCACCGCCACCGTGGCGCCGACCGGCGGGTGGGAGACGTTCGTCGACGTCTCCACCACCCTGACGAACGCCCCGGCCGGGACCACCAGGCTCTTCCTGGTCTTCGCCGGGGGGACGGGGGCGTTGTTCGACGTGGACGACTTCACCCTGACCACCGGGGGCCCGCCCACGGGCACGCTGCTGTCGGCAGGGCGCCCGGTCACCGTGTCCTCGACCGAGAACGCCGCCTCCGCGGGCTCCAACGCGGTGGACGGCAACCTCGGCACCCGCTGGTCGTCGGCCTTCTCCGACCCGCAGTGGATCTCGGTGGACCTGGGGTCGGCCAGGCAGGTCAGCCGGGTGAAGCTGCAGTGGGAGGCCGCGTACGGCAGGGCGTACCGGATCGAGACCTCGACCGACGGAACGACCTGGACGCAGGCGCACGCCACGACCGCCGGTGACGGCGGCGTGGACGAGGCGACCTTCACCGCGACCAGTGCCAGATACGTGCGGGTGTACGGCACCCAGCGCGCGACCGCGTACGGCTACTCCCTGTGGGAGATGGAGGTCTACGGTGCGTAATGTCATCGCGGTCGTCACCGCGTTGTTCGTCGCCATGATCGGGCTGGGTGCTCCGGCCCTGGCGGCCGATCCGGCGTACAAGGTGCTGGTCTTCTCCAAGACGGCCGGGTTCCGGCACGACGCCATCCCCGCGGGCATCACCGCGTTGCGCGGGCTGGCGACTGAGAACGGCTTCACCGTCGACGCCACCGAGGACGCCGGCGCCTTCACCACCGCCAACCTCGCCCAGTACCGGGCGGTCGTCTTCCTGCTGACCACCGGCGACGTGCTCAACGCCACACAGCAGACGGCGTTCGAGTCCTACATCACGGGCGGGGGCGGATACGTGGGCGTCCACGCCGCCGCCGACACCGAGTACGACTGGCCCTTCTACGGCGGCCTCGTCGGCGCCTACTTCGCCTCCCACCCCGCCATCCAGCAGGCGACCGTACGGGTGGAGGACCGCACGCACCCCTCGACGGCCCACCTCCCGGCGACCTGGGTGCGCACCGACGAGCTGTACAACTACCGCACCAACCCCCGTTCCACCGCCCACGTGCTCGCCACGCTGGACGAGTCGACCTACTCCGGCGGGTCGATGGGGGCCGACCACCCGATCTCCTGGTGCAAGGCCTACCAGGGCGGACGGTCCTGGTACACCGGTCTCGGCCACACCAGCGCGTCCTACACCGAGCCGAACTTCCGCGCGCACCTGTACGGCGGGCTCCGCTACGCGGCCGGGGTCGTCCCGGGCGAGTGCGGGACCACGCCGACCCCGACCCCGACGCCCACCCCCACGCCGAGCCCGGGGGGCGTGCTGCTGTCGTCCGGGCGTCCGGTCACGACCTCCTCCACGGAGAACGGGGCGTTCGTCGGGAGCAACGCGGTGGACGGCAACGGCGGCACGCGCTGGTCGTCGGCGTTCTCCGACCCGCAGTGGATCTCGGTGGACCTGGGGTCCGCCCGGCAGGTCAGCCGGGTGAAGCTGCAGTGGGAGGCGGCCTACGGCAGGGCGTACCGGATCGAGACCTCGGCCGACGGAACGACCTGGACGCAGGCGCACGCCACGACCGCCGGTGACGGCGGCGTGGACGAGGCGACCTTCACCGTGACCGGTGCCAGGTACGTGCGGGTGTACGGCACCCAGCGCGCGACCGCGTACGGCTACTCCCTGTGGGAACTGGAGGTCTACGGCAGATAGACCGCCGGGGCCGCGACAGCGGGCCCCGGCGGTTTCGAGGTTTCCGGTGACGAGAATCCCGGTCCGGTGCGCCGGGCCGGGATTCCCGGCGTTTCCCGGCGGTCGCCTCGCGGGCGCGGCCCGGGGTTCGAGGCTGCTGCCGCACGACTTTCCACGGCAGAGTGGCTGTGTGCCGCGAGTGCCGCGAGTGCCGCGAGTGCCGACCGGTGTACTGCACGCCGCCACCCATGGCTCACCAGGCCGGTCGGCCCCGTTCACCGGGCCGGCTACGGCTGCGCGGGCCGGAAGTAGTGGCCCTCCTCCAGGTCCTCGATCAGGCCGGGCCGGGTCGGGTGCCATCCCAGCAGTTCGCGGGTCGATTCGCTGGAGGCGGGGTTGTCGACGGCGAGGACCGACGCCGGCCAGCCGAAGTGCCCGGTGGCGTCGTCGGCGGAGACGGAGCGGGTCGGCAGGTCGAGACGACGGCCGATGAGCTCGGCGATCGAGCGGATCGGCACGCCCTGGTCGGCGACCGCGTGCAGGACCGATCCGGCCGGTGCGCCCTCCAGGGCGAGCCGGAAAAGGTGCGCGGCGTCGATCCGGTGCACGGTCGGCCAGCGTTGGGAACCGTCGCCGATATAGCCGGAGACGCCCTTGTCGCGGGCGATGCCGACCAGGGCCGCCACGAACCCATGGTCTCCCTCCCCGTGCACGGTCGGCGGGAGCCGCACGACACAGGAGCGGATGTTCCGGTCGGCGAGGCCGAGGGTCAGGCGTGCGGTGCCCCTGCGGGTCTCCGGGCCGTCGGCCACGTGTGCGGGCGGCGGGTCGAACGTGCGCCCGTCCTCTTCGGTGCTCACACGGCCCGGGGTGAGCCCGAGCAGCCCGGAGGCGAGCACGAACGGCCGGGTGGAGCCGGCGAGCGACTCCCCCAATGTCTCGACGGCGCGGCGGTCGACGTCGGCGGCACTCTGGAAGTCTCCCCGAAAGGCGATGTCGTGGTCGAACGCGAGGTGGACCACGCCGTCCGACGCGGCGGCGGCGTCGCGCAGGATGCCGAGGTCGTCGAGCGTGCCGCGGACCACCTCGGCCCCGGCCCTGGCGAGGGCGGCGGCCGAGGTGCCGGAGCGGGCAAGCCCGACGACCTGGTGACCCGCGTCGATGAGTTCGGGAGTGAGGACGGAGCCGATCCATCCCGATGCCCCGGTGACGAGAACGCGCATGAGTGAGCCTCCGGTCGAGGGGTGATCGTCCCCGTACCGACGGTACGGGGACGATCAAGTGATGTCAGTAACTGTCATCGCACGGTAGCACCCGATGTCAGCCACTGTCATCAGGTACGATGCCGGACATGGGGCGATGGGAGCCGAACGCACGCGGCCGACTCGAACAGGCGGCGCTGGAGCTCTACCTCGAGCGCGGCTTCGAACGGACCTCGGTGGCGGACATCGCCGAACGGGCGGGGCTGACGGAACGGACGTTCTTCCGCCACTACACCGACAAGCGCGAAGTGCTGTTCGCGGGTTCGAGCGCGCTGCGGGAGCTTCTCGAGGACGCGGCCGTACGGGCTCCCGAGCCCACCCCTCTGATAGAGGTGGTGGAGGCGGCCTTCCGGGCCGCCGCGGTCCCGATGCAGGAACGCCAGGAGCAGGTCCGCCGACGCCAGGCCGTCATCGCCGCCACCCCCGAGCTGCAGGAACGCGAGCTGATCAAACTCGCCTCCCTGTCGGACGCACTCGCCGAAGCGTTGCGGCGGCGGGGGGTGGACGACGTCTCCGCGAGCCTCGTCGCGGAGACGGGCATCGCCGTCTTCAAGGTCGCTTTCCGGCGCTGGACCGAGCAGGCCGAGCAGACCGAGCAGACCGGGAAGACCGGGAAGAAGGACCTGTCCCACTTCATCGGAGAGTCGTTCGCAGGCCTCAAGGCGGTGACCGGCAAAAGGACGGGATCCGGCAGCCGCACCGCCGAGTGCGGTGGTCCGGTTCGACGCCGGTGATGACGGCGGTCTGCCGCAGGGAGTTCGGCGCGCCGCGGGGTCCTTGCCCGAAGCCGGCGGCTTGATCGCGGGCACCGCCTGGACGGGCGCGGCCGACCGGGGATGCCCCGGACGGACGGGCCGACCGCCACCCGCAGGCTGCGCGAGCCAGGGACGTCGGCGCGGATCATCGTCCTGACCATGTCCTGACCATGTCCTGACCATGTTCGACACCGGCGAGATGGCCCTCGCGGCACTGCGCGAGGGCGCAGCCGCTAGCTCGGCAGGGGGAATTCGGGGCGGCGGCCGATTCGTTCGCGGACGACGGTGGAGCCGAAGCGCCGGTCGATGAGGCGTGCCGCCTCGGCCCACTGCTTCATGGTCTTGACCGGGCCCAAGGCGTTCGTGACGAAGGGGTCGCTCCATCGCGCCTTCGCGCGCTTCCACAGCACGTCGGGGGGATCGGCGAGGATGTTTCCCACCGTTCCCTCGTAGATGGGCATCGCCCGTACCTCTCCGTCCGGCTCGATCTGCAGGACATTGAAGACGATGCCGCGGGCGATCAGTTCGGGGTGCATCTGCAGGATACGGTTGTCGGTCGTGCCCACCATCACCGAGGCAGGTGCGAGGGCTCGCAGCCGCCGGGCGTGGTCCGGGTCGTTCAGCCGGTCGATCTGTTCCTCGGTGAGCAGCTCGTGCTCGTCGAATCGTGGGCGGCTTGCCAATCCCCCCGGTACGGCCGCCCCGAAGGCGATGAACCGAAGATGGCCGAACCGGGACGCGACGGCCTCGCAGAACAGCTCCATGTGCTGGAAGTTGCTCTGCAGCAGGATGCAGTCGATGCCGAAGTCGAGGGGCGGTCGCCCGCCGGACCTCCGCTCCGCGCTGACCTCGTCGAGAATCGTCAGCGCCCGCATCGCGCGGGAGAACGAGCCTCGCCTGCCGCGAATGCGGTCGTGCACCTCGGGGGTCGCACCGTCCACGCTGACCACGACCTTGTCGCAGACGTCGGCCAGCTTCCGGGCGGTGTCGTGATCCATCAGCCAGCCGCTGGTGTAGACGGCGACTTTCAGGCCGGCGCCGGCCATGCGTTCGATGACCTGGATCAGGTTCGGGATCAGCAGCGGCTCACCTCCGGCGATCGCGACCCCTTGCGGCCGCATGGCGGCGATGGCCTCGGCGACGCGCAGCATGCCGCCCTCGCTCAGTCGTCGTGCGGGCCGCCTGCCCGACTCCGAATAGCAGTGAACGCACCGGAGCGGGCATGCGTAGGTGATGTCCCAGATCACCTCGTCCGGCCCCTCGTGACGTGTCATTTCGTGTCTCCTTCGAACTGCGGTCGTTGTGATCGCCGGGTGTGCGTGCTACCGAGGCGCCCTGCCCCCGCGGGTTTTCCGATGACCGGCCGGGCCGGCGTGGAGCGGGAGTTCCTCACCGGTTCGCCGTGGGTGCCGATCCTCGTGCGGTGCCGTCGAACAGCGGGATGCGTCCGGCCCGGCGCGCCGGGCCGCTCCGGTGGGCGACGACGAGGGTGGTGCCGGGGCGGCGGGCGAAGGCCGACAAGGATCGTCCTCATGCCGGGTCATGCCGGGTCATGCCGGGTCATGCCGGGGCTGCCCGCGTGGCGAGCGCGAGGTCGTCCCTCACGGGGCCGAGCAGGAAGTCCACGACCTCGTCGAGCAGCGCCCTGCCGCCCCGGCCGCTCAACGGGTAGTGCCCCCCGCCCGCTACCTCCCGGTAGACGAACCTGCGGTCCGCCGCCAGCCTCCTGGCCAGGGCGCGCGAGTGCTCCACGGGGACGACGTCGTCCTGCTCGCCGTGGACGACCATCAGGGGCGCCTGGATCCGGGGGCACAGGCGGAGCAGGTCTCGTGGGCCGAGGTCGTCGTCGAGGTCGGTACGACCGCCCAGCCGCTCGAGGAGCGACCGCACCGCGGGCGAGCCGTCGGCGTACAGCCGGGGGCCGGACAGGAAGGGGCCGACCGCCACGCACCTCGACCACATCGGTGGGTCCGCGGCGGCTGCCAGCAGGGCCAGGAACGCGCCGTACGACGCGCCGAACAGCATGGGCGCCGACTGCCGCGGGTGGTGGCGCGCCGTGTCGACGACGGCGAGGAGGTGGCGGATGTCGGCCAGATCGGGGCCGCCCCACCGATCCACGATGGCGGCTCGATGCGCGGCCCCGTAACCGGTGCTCCCGCGCTGGTTGGGCGCGATCACACTGATTCCCGCCTGGGCGAAACGCTGGAGGGTGGGGTCGAAGCTCAGGTCCCAGGCGGCTTCGGGGCCGCCGTGCAACGCGACGAGCACATGTTCGGTCCGCCGCCAGTCCGGACCGTAGACGACGGCCTCCATCGGCGCGGCGGGCCCGTCGAAGCGCTCGAGCCGGGCATCGCACCAGGGCGGGGTGTCCGGCGTGTCGTGTCCCTCCACCCACTCCGCGCCGGTGCCGGACGGGTCGACGGCGAGCACTCCGCAAGGATGCGCGGGGGCGGAGTGGCCGAAGCGCAGCGCGCCCTCGGTCCAGGCGCTCGCGAACCCGATCACCCCTGGCGGAATCGGCTGCTCGCGCACCTTGCCGGTGCGCCGCTCGTGGATCAGCAGGCCGGAACGCGCCCCGTCGGTGACCTTCAGCGCGAGCCGGTCCCCGGCCGGGTCGACGGCCAACGGCAGCACGACCCCCTCGATGTCGTTCAGCTCGCCCGGCAGGTGAGCATGCGCGTCACCGGGGGTGAGCCAGCCCAGCTTCACGCCGTCCGGGGTGTCGACCGCGACCAGCACCTCCCCCGTCGCGGGGGACGACAGCAGGACCGCGCCTGCGTCGTGGGCGAACGGTGTCACGGCGTCGTTCGTCAGATCCAGTACGACGGCTCGGCGTTCGCCGTCCACGATGTGATTGGCCGCGAGCCGACGGCCGTCGGGCGTGAGACGGCACTCCTTCGTGATCATCCCCGGTAGGCCCGCGACCGGTTCGAGGCCCTCGTCGGTGAGCCGCTGGACGACCGTGCGGCCGTCCGTGCAGGACACCAGCATGGCCGGCACGGCGGGATCGGGGCTCGCAAAGGCGCGCAACCCCTCGGCTCGCACGGTGGCCACCCGATGCTCGACATGGCCGCCGGAACCGGACGGGGTCATGACGGTCACCTCATGGGTGCCGGATCCAGGCCGTAGCAGGACGATCCTTCCGTCCTCCGCCGGAATCACCTGCGCCGGTACCACGACGGCGGCCGCCGTGCCGATCCGCCGGACGTCCGCGTGCCCCCGCTCGAACGACCACGCCTCGATGGCGGTCCGGCCGTCCCCGTCGACGACCAGGCAGGCGGCGTGTTCCCCCCGCGCGGAAAATCGGAGGCCGACTCGACGAACCGGGTCGCCCGGCACCACATTCACCACGATCCCCTCCATCCGGTTTTCGTCAACGGACGAACCCGCCGGGCAAACGCCGTCCCATTCCATCCAGGCGGCCCGGTGAGATGCCGGCCCCTCCCGGGCAGAGCCTCGGGAGAGGCCGGCACGTGTCATTCATCTGAGACCCGTCGGACGATCGAACGGGAATCAGGGAAACGACGGTCTCGACTAGATCGTCGAACCCTGGTATTCGCAGGTAATGATGAGACACGTCGCGAAGCACGGGTAAAGTCCCACGACCGCGGGGTCTTCGGCGGGCAGCGTGTCCAGCGCCATGATGTCGATCTCCACAAGAATCACCTCCCTCCATGCTGAGGCTCTCTCCGTGCCGCGGAAGCGCGCACGGTGGTCCAAGGGAAAACCGGTGTTCACGCCCCCGGGGCGAAAGCCTCGGGCAGCCATGGCCGCGGGCCACCGTGCCGCAGCCGGATGAGGAAGGCCAGGATCCCGGACAGGCCATTACCGAAGTACGCGAAGCTGTCGGTGCCGGACGCATCGGGAATCAGCTGGCGACCGTCTCGGTGAAAACGCCGCAGACAGGCGGCCCGGACGAGCTCCCACGCCCATCGGCGACAGCGCGGGCTTCCGGTGGCGTCGGCCATGTCGATCAAGAACTCACCGCCGCCGGCCAGGCCACAGCACTGGCCGAGCATCGTGGACCATCGGGACCGGCGGATCGCGGTGGCGGCCTGATCGAGCAGCGGGCAGAGGCGTTCGTCACCGGTCTGGCGCCACATCTGGAGCAGGAAGGCTCCCACCCCGCTTGATCCGCTGCACCAACGCGTGTGCAGGGTTTCGTCGCCGGGCCCGGCACCCCAGTAGGCGGCGCCGTCCTTCAGCCGCGCGGCCGACACGAGCGTGTCGGCCGCCTCCCCCGCCAGGTCGACGTAGGAACCGTCGCCGAGTGCCCGTCCGGCGGCGAGCAGGAAGGCTCCGACCCCCGCCACCCCATGGGCGAAGCCGTAGTGGACGACACCGGCCAGGGAAGAGTTGAAATCCTGCGGGACCGGCCACAGGATCTGGCCGTCTCGACGTTCGGCCGCCGCCAGCAGAGCGTCGGCCGCCGTCCGCGTCCGGGCGAGGAACTCCTCGTTCCCGGTCCTCTCCCAGAATCGCAGCTGGGTGAGACCGGCCCCCGCGGTGCCGTGACAGACGTCGGGGTTGGGCCAGGAAAGGGGCACGCGCAGCGCGAGATCGGCCGCGACGTCGACCAGCCCCCGGTCGTCGAGCAGCCGGCCCGCTTCCAGCAGCGCCCATGCCGTGCCCGACCGGCCGAACTGCAGACCGGGCAGCAGGCGGGGCTCGCACGGCACGGCACGGCGGATCCAGTTCGCCGCGACGGCGACGGCCTCTCCCAGCGCCGCGCTCGGCCGGACCTCGTAGGCACGGGTGAGCACCCCCAGCACCCCGGCGGCACCGTGCTGCACGTTGAGCGGATCGGTCGACCGGTCCATGGGCGTGGCCGGCCACAGTCGTGCCTCGTTCTCCGGCTCCATGGTCGCGATCAGATGATCGATCCCGTCGGCGATCAGCCCATCGACGGCCGCGTCACCGATCTGCTCGGGTCCGGCAGAGACACCACGCGAAACGGCAGGGGCTTCCTTCAGGAGGTCGCGTACGGCCGCCAGGCCGGGACGCCGCCCGGGATCCTCGTCCATGAGCCCGAGGATGACGGCCGCCAGGCGACGCACGACCGGATTGCCGACCGACATGTGCGCCAGCCAGGCCCGCAGGCGCTCGTGCGTCGTACGCGCCTGCGGCCGCTCGGGCGCGAGCAACGGATCGACCCCGCTGGCCAGGTAGAACAGCGTCGCACCCAGGCCGTACAGGTCGACCCTCTGGTCGGGGGCGGGGCCCCGACCAGACACCGCCAACTGCTCGGGAGCGCCGTAGCCGGGAGTGAACGCCCGCACCGTGGTCTCACCGGGGCGGGCGGCGAGCTCCACGTCGATCAGGCGCAGGTCGCCTTCGGGCGTGACCATCACATTGTCGGGAGTGAAGTCCTGAAAGACCAGCCCGCGCCCGTGCACCGCCTCCAGCAGGTCGATCAGCCGCGAGGCCAGCCGGACCGTCTCGCCGGCCGGAGGCCCCCAGGCGGCGTCGTCGGCGAACCGCAGCCGCGTCCACACCGACTCCCGCAGGGTGACACCGGCGACCGCCTCCTGCACCAGGAACAGGTCCCCCTGCTGGTCGAACAGCCCGACCAGGCGAGGCGTCACCGTCGACGTGCCCAGCCTCTCCAGCAAGGACGCCTCATGCCTGAGCGCGTCACGGGCGTCCCTCCCGGTCAGGTCGCCGTTCACATGGGCTCTGGCCTGCTTGACGATCACCTGCTCGCCGGTCACCTGATCCGTGGCCCGGTAGACACCCCCCCTGAAGGCGTGCCTGACCGCGACACTGACCGCGTACCGTCCGTCCAGCAGGACCGCCGCGGGTGCGGCGGCCTGGCCGGTGGCGCCGGCCGGCGCGGACCGGAAGGGATCGCGTGGCGCCCAGGCCGGCGGGGTGAACCATGCCTTGCGCTGGTCGAGAACCGGCTCGCCCCCGGGGTCGACCAGCATCGCCTCGTACGACCCGTCGTTGCCGAGCATCGGCAGCCCGTGGAACACGCCGAACCGGTAGTGCACCAGGCTGCCCTCACGGTAACGCCGATCCGACAGGATTCCCGGACCCGGCAGCCCCGCCGTCGACTCGTGCAGCTCCTCGGCCAGCAGGCGCAGCCGCTCCTCGTCGCCCTGCGGGTACGCCGTGATGAACTTGCCGCCGCCACCTCGGTCGTAGCGCGCCGACGTCAGCTGCCGCACGACGCCGAGGGTGTGCGCGAACTTGAATTCGCATCCGTGCCGGACCAGCACGTCGGCGGCCCGGGCCAGTACGTGAGGAGCGGACAGGACCGTCGCCGACAGGTGCAGCTTCCATCCCTGCACGGCCCGCCGTCTCGGCTGCCGACCGGGACGCACACTGCACCAGAAATCGCCCGGCTCCACCCGCCAGTCGACGGCCTCGTGGCGGCCGACAATGGCACGTACGCAATCCTCCAAAAGCGTGTCTTCGACTGCCATGCTCTGTGCACGTGGTGTGGTCATGCTTTTTCTTCCGTCGGTGACGAGACAACGATCCGACCGATTCGATCTCTCCTGCCACGGCTCGCTCTCGTCGGCGTCCCGCCGGCGGCCAGGGGCGCCGACGAGCTGAGCGACAGCGTGAACGCGCATGACGGCTCCCTTCGAGGCTGGTCGTGATCAGGCCGCGCAGGCCGGAAAAGAAAGCCGCGGTGGCGTGACGAACTACTGGAGCACCAGTTGTAATCGGCCATTCACGGCCGGGTCTGCGGCATTTTGCACACTGAGCACTTTCCACCCCGCGCAGCCAGTGATTTCCACGGCCTCCAGGATGAGGATCGCCCGCACGATCGCGGCTCTGGTCGAAACACCGACGAAGCCGACGGGACGGGCGGCGGCCAGGTCGTGAACGACACCGGGCAGCACCGGTGAGGCCCGAACCGGCCGGCGGGGACGGCGAGAACCTCGACGTTCAGGCCTCGCGATCGTCCTCGCGTCCCGCCGGGTGGATCACGACCTCGGTGAGGGGTCCGGCCCGTCCGCGTCATGAAGGCGGGGCGAGGCCGCCCGGTCCCGCCCCGCGGACCGTCCGGCATCCTCCAGGAAGGCGCGGACCTCCTCGGCCTCCGGAACGCCGAGCTCCCCGTAGAGGCCGAGGGCCAGCCGCCCGTGCTCACACGCCCGCTCCGCACGGCCGAGCGCGAGGTGGGCGCGCGCCAGCCCGGCATGGGCACGGGCCCGCTCCGGCCGGTTGCGCGCCAGGTCGGCGAGCGCGAGCGCGGCCTCGTGCTCCTCGGCCGCCCGGACCGGATCGCCCGCCGCCTCGGCCAGCCCGTTCAGCGCCACCGCCTCGTCGGTGACGTTACCGAGCCTGCGGTAGAGGGCCGCGGCCTGCTCGTGACGGGCACGCGCCTGAGCGAGCTCCCCCTGGTGCCGCAGGACGACACCGAGATGGTCGAGGGTCACCGCCTCCCCCGCCGGGTTGCCGACCTTACGATGGAGCGCCAGGGCCAGATCGAGATGACGCCGGGCCTCCTCCGGACGGCCGTCCCGGTCCAGGACGAGGGCGAGGATGCCGAGCACCTGCGCCTCACCCCACGTGTCGGCGCCGATCCGGGTCAGATCGAGTGCCTGCCCGAGGTACCGCCTCGCCTGCGCGTCCCGCCGCCGACGCAGAGCCACATTGCCCAGCGTGAGCAGTGCCCGGGCCCGCTCCGAGGCCTCCTCGCAAACGTCGAGGGCCTGGTGGGCGTGTTCCTCCGCCCGCTCGTACTCACCGACCCGCCAGTAGGTCCACGCCAGGTCGGCGAGGGCACGCCCCTGGACCTCGCGATCACCGAGCATACGGCTGCGCTGGAGCACCAGGGAGTGGAGCGTGAGCGCGTCGTCGTGGTGCGCCTGCCGGTCGAGGAAGGGGCGCATCGCCAGGGCCAGGAGGCCCAGGCAGATCTCGGGCCCGTGAACCGCGGTCGCGATGATGTTGGAACGCTCGGCGTCGAGCCAGGCGCTCGCCTCCGCGGCGTCACGGACGGGCGCGATCGGGGCGACCGGCCGGGGAATGCCCTCCCGCTGGCCGACACTGTCGGGAAAGAGCCGGTCCATCGCCGCCCGGGAGCGGTGCAGGTAGTAGGCGAGCAGCCGCATGACGGCGCCGTCGTCCTCGGCGATCGAACGGGCGTGCTCACGCAGCAGGTCGTGAAAGGTGTACCGCCCCGGTTCGAGCTGCAGGAGCATGTGGGCGTCGAGGAGCCCCTCGAGGAGCTCCTCCGCCTCCTCCTCACAGACGCCCGCCAGCGCGGCGGCACCACCGGTGTCGATGTCGCGGCCGGGCACCAGCCCGAGCAGGCGGAACATGCGCCGCTCGGCCTCGCACAGATGCTCGTAGGACAGCGCGAAGGCCGCCGACACCCCGTCCAGGAGCCGGCGATGGTCCCGCAACCGGCCCGCCAGATAGGCCACGCTCCAGCGCGGCCGGTGCTGGAGGCGGGCGGCCGAGATCCGGATGGCGAGCGGAAGGTGCCCGCACAGCCGCAGCACCTCGCGTACGGCGTCGGGCTCGCGACGTGCCCGTTCACCCACGATCCGCTCGAACAGCCCGGCGGCGTCCTCCTCACCCGGCGGGTCCACCGAGAGCGCGTACGCGCCGTCCAGGGCGACGAGCCGCCGCCTGCTGGTGATCAGCATCAGGGTGTCGGAGTGTCCCGGCAGCAGAGGACGTACGTGCCCGGCGTCGAGGGCGTTGTCGAGCACGACCAGCACACGGCGACCGGCCAGCTCGGCGCGCCAGAGGGCGCCCCGCTCGACCGGTGGGACCGGAATGCGGTCGGCGGGCACCCCCAGCTGGCGCAGCAGGGCCTCCAGCGCGGCGGCGGCGTCGATCGGCTCGCGCCCCGCGGTGTGGGCCCGCAGGTCGATGAAGAGCCGGCCGTCCGGGTAGCGGGAGGCCAGCCGGTGAGCCGCGTGGACGGCGAGCGTGGTCTTACCCACCCCCGCCATGCCGTCGATCGCGACGACCGTCGCCCCGCGGCCCTCGCCCATGAGCCGTTCCAGCTCGGCGGCCCGTCCGGAGAAATCGGGAATGTCGTACGGCAGGAAGGTAGAACGGCGCGGTGGATCCGGAACCACCGGTGCCGCGCCGACCGGACGCAACGCCGGATCGTCCACCAGGACCGCCCGTTCCAGCTCGATGAAGGCCCGCCCGGGGTCGAGACCCTGCTCGTCCGCGAGAACCGCACGGTAGGAACGCGCCGCCGCCAGGGCGTCGGCCTGCCGCCCCGCCCGGTGCAGGGCCAGGACGAGGTGACCGTTGAGCCTCTCACGAAGCGGGGCGGCCGCCACCTGGGCGGCGAGCCGGTCGAGCAGCTCCTCGTGCCGCCCCGCGGCGAGCTCCGCCTCCACCAGGCGCTCGTACGCCGACAGCCGCCGGTCCTTCCACAGCTCCCGGGCGCCACCGACGTAATACGCCTGCACGTCCTCCAGCGCCTCACCGCTCCACAGATCCAGGGCCGCCCGCAGCTCACCGGCGGCCACCAGCTCGGTGAACTCCCGCGCGTCCAGCTGCCCGGCCCCGGGCCGCGCGACGTAACCGCCCGCACGGGTCTCGAGAAGCTCCGCGGCCCCCGCGGCGCGCAGCACCTTGCGGATCGCGGTGATCGAGGCATGGATCTGCGACCGGGCCGTCTCGGGCCGGTCATGGCCCCACATCGCCTCGATCAGCCGCTCGATGCCGACCACCCGGCCCGCGTTCAGCAGAAGATAGGCCAGAACGGCCCGGTGACGGGGGGCGATGCCGGTCAGGGGCGCGCCGTCGACGATCACCTGGACCGGACCGAGAAGGGTGAGGCGCAGCATCGTTCCCCCATCACCGTCACATCGCGGGCGCATAGCGAATGTATCAATCCGGGCGGCCAATCTGATCTCACACGAACCGAGACGAAGGAAACACCATGGAAGCCCGGATGAAGAACCCCGCCACGATCATCCCCGCCGCGATACAGCCGATCCAGGCGCTGATCGGGGCCGCCCGGTCGCAAGGACTCCCCGAGGAGCTCATGGAGATGATCCACCTGCGGGTCAGCCAGATCAACGGGTGCGCCTTCTGCGTCGACGCCGGCCTGAAGAGCCTGCGCAAGCTCGGCGAGAGCGAGGAGCGCATCGGCCTGGTCGTCGCCTGGCGCGAGGCCCCGTACTACACCGACACCGAGCGAGCCGCGCTGGAGCTCGCCGAGGCCGCGACCCGGCTGGCCGACCGCGCCGACGCCGTCCCCGACGAGGTCTGGAACAACGCCGCCGACCACTTCGACGAGCGGCAGCTCGCCTCGATCCTGCTGATGACCGCCGTCACCAACCTCTTCAACCGCCTGAACGCCCCCATCCGGCAGATCGCCGGCACCTGGTGATCGTCGAACCCCACGCATAGGAGACACCGACATGTCCGCCGTCCGCTCACACCGCTACTCCGTCACCGACGCCGACCTGGAGGAGTTCCTGGCCCGCCGGAGCTCGCTGATCGCGACCGTACGGGAGGGGCACCCCGGCCTCACCCGCGCCGTGCTGATCCGGCTCGAGGACGGCACCTACACCGACACCTGGCACTGGGAGACCGCCGGGCAGATGGATGCCGCGTTCGACGCCCTGCCCACCTTCCCGGAGGCGCCGCTGACCATGGCCCTCACCAGAGACGGCACCGCCCTGAACGGCCGGGTCGTCGACGAGCGCTGAGATCCGGAGCCCCCGGGCCGGCCGGGGACGCGAGATCGCCGAGGACGCCGATCACCGAGATCTGCACGGTCCGGCGCCGTCGAGGGCTCCGGACGCCCCCCTCCGGGAGCGGGCGTCCGGAGCCCCGGAAACCCGGAGGGAGTGCGCCGAAAGCCCCCGCCACCGCCAAGGCCGGCCGACGCGCTGCTCACGGCGATCCAGGCGGAGTGCGCGACCGTACGATCGGCACCCTTGACCTCAAGCTAACTCAAGGTCCTACCGTCCATGCCATGAACACAACGAACACCGCCGACCGGACGAACCAGACCGACATCGAAGCCATCAAGAAGGTGGTGGCCGTTGTCGAGCACTCCCAGAACAACGAACTCCCCGATGAGTTCGTCGCCCTGTTCCGGACTGACGCGATCTGGACGACCGGCGGCGGCAAGCGCCTCTTCGGCCGCGACGCGATCTCGACGTTCACCCACCGGGTGCTTCCCGGCGCCATGCAGGGCACGACGGTCACCTTCGAAGTGGAACACATACTGTTCATCCGCCCCGACGTCGCCGCCGTGAAGGTGCACCAGGTCTACCGGAACCCCGACGGGACACAGGAGGTGGGCACCCCCCTGTTCGTCATGGCGAAAGAGGACGGGCAGTGGCGCCTGACCGCCTGCCAGAACACCAGCGTGCTCGGCGACGACTGACCACACTCCACGACGACACGCCTCCGACGACCCCGGTTCACCACCGCTCGGCCTCTCGAAACTCAGGACGCCCCGTCGCTCAGAATCGGCGACGGTCACCAGGCCGAGGCAGAGGACCGGTGGAATGGAGGTACATCCGAAGCCGGACGCGGGAGCCTGCGTCGACCTGGTCGATGGTGAACTCATCGCACAGATACCCCATCAGCCACAGTCCGAGCCCACGGGTCGTACCTGGCCCCGGGCACTCACCAGAAGCGTGCTCGGCCCGCAGGCGTCCCGCGGCGTCGATGATGTCAACGGTCAGCACCTGGGCGTCGTACTGGATGATCACGGTACCCGTCGCGTCACCGTGTTCGAGCACGTTGATGACGGCCTCGTTGGCCGCCAGTACCAGGTCGACACGCCGTGTCCCGACCAGCCCGGCCCGGTCGGTGTGGTGGTGCAGGTGTCGGCGTAAACCGCTCAGGTCATTGCTGATGGGCCAGCGGTAACACTGCTGGGTGTGCACGCCTCGTTCCTCCCGATGAACGCCGTCTGTGACCTCACCGGAAGGCTGACCGACGCGCCTGTCAGAACCAGGTCATTGTGACGATGGACGACACAAGAATAGCCACCCGGCCTCGCCGCCGCCTGCCCGCATGAACCCTGGGTGGAGCACCTCGACCGGCTGCAGCCGCGCTTCGGCGAAGGACCGAAGATCGCGGACGGTCACAGCCACCCGTCCGGACGGCCCGGCCTCGGAGTGACCCTCGGCGACCGGATCTCCGCCCGTACCGTCGGCCGGGCTGTGATCCGGGAAGCATCGAGACGGCCTGCGCGAGCCCTGTTCTTTGTTGTCGGGTCTTCAGTCCCCTCATGTTTTTGATCTTGAAAAATTCGATCGCCTTTACAATGTAGATTCATACGGCAGGAGGGCGGCGGCGGATCGTGACCGTCCATCGCGTCGCCGCGTCGCCGTTGCGGCCCGTCGCGATGCGCGATCCGGTTCGGACCGTCGTATCTGCCGGCGTCCTTCCTCGCACACGTCGCCAAGGTCGATGTCGGCCAGGATGCACGACCGGACACAGTCGGAGTCGACCGATCCGCACCGAAAGTATCGTAATCTTGGCGAAAACTATAGGTGAGCAATGATGTGAATTACGACGCCATTCCATGATCACACCGGGCAGAGTCGCCGCCCTCTGCCCGGCGAACGTCGACCCCTTCGACACGAAACTTTCATTCCGCGTACCGAAAGCGGTCACGAGCCTTCCCTGGTCGGCACGCACGGGGGCGCACCCCGCGGGCCCGGCGTCCGGGGCCGCGGAGCACGTCACTTGACACCCACGGTCAGGTCATATTTGCTCCCTTGCATCACACCCCATGCAGCGGCAAGCGGCACATCAATCAGCGCTGTTTGATGTTAACGCTCACACATTTCTGTTTCGCAGTTCCGGGAATTCGATGCCACTGATGGAGAGGAAGGCAGAACATGTCTTTGTCGTCGGTCCGGTCCTCACGACCAGAGGGAATCGCAAATGCTGAAGCATAGGTCCGTCCTCGGGGTCGTGGCGCTCGCGGCGGCCTTCGTCCTGCTGACAGGACACGCGGCGATGAGCAGCAGAAGCGGCACGGGAACCTCGGCGTCCACCACCGTCGCGCTCGCGGGAACCGCAGGATGTGGGAAGAACCCGACGCTGAGCAGCGGGACACACACCATTCAGTCCAGCGGAAAGAATCGCAGCTTCATCCTGCGAATTCCCGCGAACTACAACAACAACACCCCCTATCGCCTGATCTTCGGCATCCACTGGCTGAACGGCACCATGAACGACGTCGACTCCGGCGGAAGCAGCGGGGCCTCATGGTCCTACTACGGACAGCGGCGGCTGGCGAACAACACCGCGATCTTCATCGCGCCGCAGGGCCTCAACAACGGCTGGGCCAACTCCAACGGCGAGGACGTCGTCCTCTTCGACGACATCATGCGGCGGGTGGAGGCGGATCTCTGCGTCGATCCCTCGCTACGTTTCGCCATGGGGTTCAGCTACGGCGGCGGCATGAGCTTCTCCCTCGCGTGCAGCCGCGCCACGGTCTTCCGTGCGGTCGCGGTGTTCGCCGGCGCGCAGCTCAGCGGATGCAGCGGCGGCACCCAGCCCATCGCCTACATGGGGCTGCACGGCATCACCGACAGCGTCCTCAACATCTCGCAGGGACGGACGCTGCGGGACAGGTTCGTCCGCAACAACGGCTGTACCGCACAGAACCCGCCCGAACCGGCCTCGGGCAGCCGGACGCACATCGTCACCGCCTACTCGGGGTGCCGCGCCGGGTACCCCGTCGTCTGGGCCGCGTACGACAACGGCCACACGCCCGCCCCGGTGGACGGGACCTACACCGAGAACGGCGCCCAGACCTGGACCAAGGGAGAGGTGTGGAAGTTCATCTCCCAGTTCCAGAGCACCTCCACGCCCACCCCGACGCCCACCCCGACCGTCACCCCGACCGTCACGCCGACCCCCACGACCAGCTTCCGCCTGCGCAACGAGGGCGCCGGGCGCTGTGTCGACTCCCCCAACGGCGCCGGCGCCAACGGCACCCAGTTGCAGATCTACGACTGCCACACCAACGCCAACCAGCTCTTCACCCACGACTCCGGCAGGCTCCGGCTACTCGGCAAATGCCTGGACTCCCCCACGAACGCCGGCTCCGGCACCCGCGTGCAACTGTGGGACTGCCACACCAACGGCAACCAGCAGTGGACCTTCAACTCCAACGGCACCGTGACCAGCGGCGCGAACGACCTCTGCCTCAACGTCACCGGCACCGGCAACACCTCCACGGTGACCGTCGCCACGTGCAACGGCCAGGCCACCCAGAGATGGACCAGGGCATGACCACCTGCTAGCCGACGGTGGGTCAGATCCAGGTGACTTCGCCTGGACCTGACCCACCGACGCCGCGCCGGCCACTTCGCGTCCTTCGTCGCCATCGCCGATGCCCCTGCCTGCCACCACCGGCTCACCGGACGAGTCACGCTCTCAGTGGACCGCGCCGGCCGTGCTGGCACGAACGACGAGCCGCGGGGTGAGGCTCATCGAGTTCAGGTGCGCGTGCTCACCGTTGATGAGCTGGGTGAGGAGGCCCATGGCCGCGCGCCCGGATTCCTCGAACGGCTGCCACACGGTCGTGAGCCCGAGCGCGGCGGCGAGCTCGCTGCCGTCGTAGCCGGCGAGCGCCATCGGCCGCGCGGCGATCGTCGAGAGAGGGCCGTGCAGGGCGGCTGCGAGCCGGTCGTGGTTGGCGACGACCGCCGTGATCGTCTCGTCCCCCATCGCCGAGCTCAGTTCCGGCCACGGGGCGGTGGGGTCGTTCACGGGAACGTCCACGCAGGTGAGATGGTCGGCGAGACCCTGCGCCCGGAGCATCCCGGCGGAGAGGTAGTCGGTGGAGCGCTGAGTCTCGTGCACGAACGCGACCTTGCGGTGTCCCCGGCCGGCGAGGTGCTCGCCGATCAGGGCTCCGCCTCGACGGTCGTCGATGAGGACGCTCGGGACGCCGGGGTGATGCCGCGCACCGTCCGGCACGTCGACGAGCACGACCGGCGGCCCCGGCAGTGATTCCGTCCTCGTCGCCTGCCCGGACAGCGGGGCGCCCATCACGATGATGCCGTCGATGTTCGCTTTCACCGGGAGGGCGTCGAGCACCGGCGCGTCCTCCGCCGCGGTCGACGGGAGGTCGTGGACGATGACCTCGATTCCGGCCGTCACGCTCGCGGCGAGGATGCCCGTGAGCCGCGTGTAGTACGAGGGGTAGGCCGAGAACGGGGCCGCGACCGCGACCCTTCTGCCGGCCGACGCGGGGGTGGCCCCCCGGTACCCGAGTCGGACCGCGGTGTCGATGACCACGCGCCGGGTGGCCTCGTTCACCCGCTGCGGATGGTTGATCGCCAGCGACACGGTCGAGATGCTCACACCCGCCTCTTTCGCGACATCGTAGATCGTGGCCCGCTTGGGCATACCCGTCCTTCACCTTCTCGCTGTCGTGCACGTCCGCGATAAAAAACTTGTATCGAAGTTCTTCGATTGTACATAGTGAGATTCGGAAAGGTTATTGATCATGTGGAAGCGCTCCAGTGTGGACCCGTTCGTCGTCGCCGTCGATCGCCGGCTCGGTGCCGGCGCCGGACGCATGCCCACCGATCCCGTCGCCCGTCGCGAGCACGTGAAGACGATGGACGCGGCCGCCGCGGACCTGCTCGGACTCGTTCCCGCCCCGGTCGCGACGGAGGACCACATCGTCGACGTGGCGGATCACCCGCGGGTGCGGCTGCGGGTGTTCTGGCCCGGCGAGCGACGCAGCGAACCCGTACGGGCCGCAGGCGTGCCCATCCTGGTGTACTTCTTCGGCGGGTCGTTCACGATGGGTGGTCTGGACTGGCGTGGGTGGGACGCGATGTTCCGGGCGCGCGCGGCCGACGCGGGGATCATCGTGGTCGCCGGTGAGTACTCGCTGGCCCCGGAGGTGCGGTATCCGGTCCAGCCCGAACAGTGCTGGAGCGTGTTCGAGTGGGCCGTCGGGCACGCCGCCGAACTGGGAGGGGACGCCTCCCGCATCGCCGTCGGAGGAGCCTCCGCGGGCGGCAATCTCGCCGCGGCCGTCACGCTGATGAACCGGGATCGCGGCGATCGTCCCGTCCGCATGCAGATCCTGGAGGCGCCCGTCCTGGATCTGACGTTCGGGCACCTCGACCCGCGGGCGACCTCCCCGGTGCTGCCGCGTCTCGTTCTCCGGCGCTCGGCGGAACCGATCGTGCGTGACTATCTCGGCCCCCGGCGGGCGATAAGGCGCGAGGCGTACGCGTCACCGCTGCTCGCGAGCACCCACGCGGGGCTTCCTCCCGCGCTGATCTTCACCGCGGAGAAGGACGTGCTGCGCGGCGACGGAGAGGCGTACGCGAGGGCGCTCGCGGCCGCGGGCGTGCCCACGACCTGCGTGCGGTACGTCGGGCAGACCCACGGCTCGGGCGGCTACCGGCACCACACCGCGGCGGCCGACCACCTGCACCGCGACATCATCGCCGGCCTCCGCACCCTGCACGAGCCCGCCACCGACTACCCCGCACCCGCCCGCCCCGCCGGGGACCACCGATGAACGCCGCCCGGGCACGCCTGTCGCCGGCCGTTCACGCCTGGGCGGCACGGATCGCGTTCCTCTCCGCGGAGCTCCCCGACCTGACCGGCACCGACCTCCCCCTGCGCCGGGCGGCCGAACGATCTCTCTCCGACGCCCTCGCACGTGAGTTCACCGCGGAAGCGCCCACGCGCGTGCACATCGCGACGGAGACCGTCGGCACCCCGATCGGCCCGCGACGGGTGCGCCGATACCGGCCGGACGCAACGGACGGGACGATGCCGACCCAGCTGTTCCTGCACGGGGGCGGGTTCGTCTCCGGATCGATCGACGAGCTCGTCAACGACCGGCTCCTCGCCGCGCGCGCCGCCGACGCCGGCATCCAGGTGATCTCCCTCGACTACCGGCTGGCGCCGGAACATCCCTACCCCGCCGCGGTCGAGGACGCGATCGCGGTGCTCGACGCATTGCGTGCGCACCCGGGCCGGTACGGGGTGGACGCGTCGCGGATCGGGATCGGTGGCGCGTCGGCCGGCGGTGGCATCGCCGCCAGCACCGTCCTGCATCTGCGCGAGCGCGGTGATCACGCGCTCGTCCACCAGGCCCTCGAGGTGCCGGCGCTCGCCCTGACCCCGTTCGGCGCGTCCGCCGTCGAGTACGCGCGCGGGTTCGGCCTCGACGGGTACGAACGACTCGCCGCGCTGTACCTGGGACCGGACGGGACGACCACACCGTTCGCGGCGCCGCTGGACGCCGCGGACCTGACCGGGCTCCCTCCCACGCTGATCCAGGTCGCCGAGCACGACCCGCTCCGCGACGCCGCTCTCGCGTACGGCGCCCGCCTGACCGCCGCCGGCGTGCCGACGATCACCGAGATCGGCCGCGGGCACGTGCACGGCTCCCCGGGCCTGACCGCGACCTTCGAACCCGCCCGCACCTGGCAGCACCGCGTCGCGGCGGCACTGCGCGACGTCTACCACGCCCCTGGAGCCCCTGGAGCCCCTGCAGCCCCGGGCGCCGCGGCCCGCCCGGCCTGACACCTCCACCTGATCCGACAGCACGACCTCCCCCGGAGACGATGATGTTTTCTTCCACCCCCCTCACACCCGCCACCGCGCCCGGCGACGATCGCAACCCGGCATCCGCCGCGACGGAGGAGATCCCCGGAGGCGAACAGCCGCGCGGGTTCCTGCCGTCGTACGTGCTGGCGTGGTTCGGCATCACCCTCGCGTTGGGAACGATCAGCGGCGCGTCCATCCCGAAAGCGCTGGCGTTTCTCGACGACGCGTCGAAGACGACGAACCTGTCGATCATCGCCGGGGTGGGCGGAGTGGTGATCATCGTCATCACCCCGCTGTTCGGAAGGCTCTCGGACCGGACGGTGTCCCGGTTCGGGATGCGCCGGCCGTGGCTGATCGGCGGTGCGGGCCTCGGCCTGGTGGGCGTCTCGATCCTCGCCACCACGCAGGGGCTCGGGTGGACAGTCGCCGGATGGGCGATCGTGCAGACCGGGTTCGGTGCGACGAACATGGCCGTCCACGCGCTCCTGGCCGAACAGATCCCCGCCCGCATCCGCGCCCGCATCGCCGCCGCCACCGGAGTGGCCACCGGGCTGGGGCTCATCGTGGGCGCCCAGGTGATGGCGATGCTGCCCAACGACGCACGGTGGGCGTGGTTCGTGATCCCCGGCGTCGCGGGTGCCGTGCTCAGCACCGCGCTGGTGTTCCGCTTCCACGACATCGTCCGTCACACCCCCGCGCCCCGGTTCCGTCTCGCGGACATCGTGTCGACGTACTGGCTGAACCCGCTGCGCTACCGCGACTTCTTCTGGGCGTTCACCTGCCGGTTCCTGGTCACCATGTCGATCACCGCCATCTCGACCTACCTGCTGTTCATCATCCTGGACCGCCTCGACATCCCTCTCGCGGAAGCGTCCGGTGTCCAGGCGCTCGCGCTGCTGACCTTCACGGCCGGCAACATCGTCACCGCCGTGGTGTTCGGGTGGATCTCCGATCGCACCGGCCGCCGCAAGACGATCGTCCTGACCGCCGGCCTGCTCAGCGCCGTCGGCCTCCTGATCGCCATGATCGCCCCCGACGTCGGCGTCTTCCTCGCCGGGATCGGAATCGTCGGCGCCGCGCAGGGAGCGTACGTGTCGGTCGACGTCGCGCTCATGACCGAGGTCCTGCCCACCTTCGACGAGGCGGGCAAGGACCTCGGCATCGTCGCCCTGTCCTACCAGGTCCCGCAACTCCTCGTCCCGATCCTCGCCGTGCCGCTGCTGACCGCGGGAGGCGGCGGCTACGACGTGTTCTTCGTCGCCGCGATCGTCTTCGCCGTCCTCGGCGGACTCGCCGTCCTCCCCATCCGCACCGTCCGCTGACCCCCGGACCGGAAGGAACCACGATGCCCACCGAACGCCGGTCGCACACGGCATCACCCCGTGGCTGACGCTGTACCACTGGGACCTTCCGCAGGCGGTCCAGGACACCCGCGGGTGGCCGCACCGCGACACCGCCCACCGGTTCACCGAGTACGCCCTGGCCGTGCACGACGCGCTCGGAGACCGGGTGCCCATCTGGACCACGCTGAACGAACCGCAGTGCTCCGCGTTCGTCGGGCACATCGCCGGACAGCACGCCCCCGGGCACACCTCCGTCACGGAGGGCCTCCTCGCCGCCCATCACCTCCTCCTCGCCCACGGCCAGGCGATCCGGGAGCTGCGCGCCCGCGACGGCGGCCTCACCCTCGGGATCACCCTCAACCTCGCCCCCGTCGACCCCGGCGACGACCGGGACCGGGACGCGGCACGCCGCCTCGACGGGCAGTTCAACCGCTGGTTCCTCGACCCCCTCTTCCGCGGCGCCTACCCCGCCGACATCCTGCGGGACCTCGCCTCGGCCGTGCCCGACGCGGCGAACGCCCTCACCGCCGCGATCCACGCCGGCGACCTGCGCACCGTCGCCACCCCCGTCGACGCGCTGGACGTCAACTACTACCAGGGCGCCCACGTCAGCGCGACACCCGCGGCGACACCACCGCCCAGCGGCGACGCCCCCACCACCCGCGGCGGCCGGTCCTGCTGGCCTCTGCCCGGCGACCTGTACGGACACGACCGGCGCTTCGGACTCGTCCACGTCGACCACACCACCCAGCGACGCACCCTCAAGGACAGCGCGCACGCCTACCGGCAGATCATCCGCACCCGCTCGATCCCCGCACACCCCGAGAAACCCGCATGACCCGGCACCCCACCGTATCGGCCGCAGGGGTCGGAGGCCCGCGGCCTCACCGTCGCCCCTCCCGCAGACCTCCCGTGCCGGCGTGGGGTGCGGGTGAGGGGCCGGCGGCCCAGGAGGCGAGCAGGCGGAGCCCTTCCTCGGAGGGAGATCCGGGTTCGGCGGTGCCTGGGCCAGGTGCAGCAGGTGAGCACGTTCGGCGTCGTCCAGCCGGAGAGCGCGGCAGGGCCTCCAGGACGGACGGCGAGACGCCCGCGAGGTTACCGCGTTCGAGTTTGGCGTAGTACTCCACGCTCACGTCGGCCAGTGCCACGACCTCGCTGCGGCGCAGCCCGGGCACCCGGCGACGTGATCCTGAGGGGAGCCCGGCCCGCTCGGGGTCGATCTTCGCGCGCCGCGAGGTCAGGAACTCGCGGACCTGTTCACGGTTGTCCACACCCCGACGGTACGTCCCTTCCGCGACCGCAGGGGTGTAGTGCCGGTACACCCCTTGACGGTGTCCGGCTCCGCGTGCCGGCGGACGGTTGCCTGGAAGGCGTGGTGCTTCTCCTGCCGCAGGTAAAGACAGTCGCGGCAGAGGCCCCGCACCCGGCCCGGGGTGGTGCATCACCTGACGCTCCGGGCACATACCCGCCACAGAGCGCCGCCCGTACCCGTCCATCGAGGCGGCGCGCCATGGAAGCAGAGGAAGCTCACTCATGCGCGGAACAGTGATCCACGCCGCCGGAGACATCCGTCTCGAGACCCTGGAGGACCCGAGGATCCTGCACCCCACCGATGCGATCATCCGCACGGCGGTGACCTGCGTCTGCGGCTCGGACCTATGGCCCTACCGCGGTGTCGAACCGACCGAGGCGCCGCATCCGATGGGTCATGAGTACGTCGGTTTCGTGGAGGAGGTCGGATCCGGGGTGACCTCGGTGAAGCCGGGCCAGTTCGTCGTCGGGTCGTTCGCCACCTCGGACAACACCTGCGCGAACTGCCGCAACGGCTTCCAGTCGAACTGCGTGAACCGGGAGTTCATGAGCACCTGCCAGGCCGACCACGTCCGCATCCCCAACGCCCAGGGCACTCTGGTCGCCACCGACGGCGTACCGGACGCGAAGCTGTGGCCGGGGCTGCTGGCCGTCTCGGACGTGATGGGCACCGCGTGGTGGGCGGCCGACGCCGCCGAGGTCAGGCCCGGCTCCACCGCGGTGGTCGTCGGCGACGGCGCGGTCGGCCTGTGCGCGGTGATCGCCGCCAAGGAACTGGGCGCGGAGCGGATCATCGCCATGTCCCGGCACGAACCCCGCCAGGCCCTGGCCCGCGCGTTCGGCGCGACCGACATCGTCACCGAGCGCGGCCAGGAGGGAGTGGCACGGATCAAGGAACTGACCGGCGGGATCGGCGCCGACAGCGTGCTGGAGTGCGTCGGCACCGCCCAGTCCATGCAGCAGGCTCTGCACTCGGCACGGCCGGGCGGCAACGTCGGCTTCGTCGGCGTCCCCCACGACGTCGCCGTCGACGGCCAGGAGCTCTTCTTCTCCCACGTCGGCCTGCGCGGCGGCCCGGCTCCCGTGCGCCGCTATCTGCCCGATCTCATCGGCCGCGTCCTGACCGGCCGGATCGACCCGGGCAAGGTCTTCGACCTCACCCTTCCCCTCGACCAGGTCGCCGAGGGCTACGCCGCGATGGACGAGCGCCGCGCCGTCAAGACCCTCCTGCGTCCCTAGTCCGGTCGAGGTCATCCGGCCCGGCGACCGCGTCCTGTTCGAGGCGGAGGAGGAGCACTGGCACGGCGCCGCCCCGAACCGGCTGATGACCCACCTGGCCATCAACGAAGGCGACGCCGGCCACGACGTCGTGCACTGGCTGACCCCCGTCACCGACGCCGAGTACGCCGCAGCCCCGCCCACCACCTGACCCCCGCCCCTGACCGGCCCTCCAGGATCCCCGGGTCCGCTCCGTCCGCCGGCCGGCGGGTCCACGTCCTCATGGCAGGTGCGGATTCGACATCGTCCGAGCTTGAGGGTCTGCCTGTTCGTGAATGTCGACCAGGTGGTCGCCGACGGGGACGTGCGCCGTCCCGGTCTCCGGGGGGCCGTGCCGGCGGGTCACCGCGCGCAGGCGGGCCAGGAGTTCCTCGATGTCGAACGGCTTGGTGACGTGGTCGTCGGCGCCGGCGTCCAGGGCCTCGATCTTGTCGGAGCTGCCCGCCCGCCGCGCGCACGCCACCTGGGTGACGGGTTCGGCACCGTCCACGACGCGTCCGCCATCCCGATCCTGTGGACCGATCGCTCTCGGCCGCCGTCGCGGCGCCGCCCCGGGCCAGAGCCGTCGCGAGACAACGATCGAGGGTCGCATGGCCCGTCTTCACGGGCTTCGTGCGCCTTTCACGGCGCTTGCCAGCACAGGTACGGTTTTTTCGGGTTTCCGGATACGGGAGAATGCCCGATGTGATCGTAGACAAGGCCATCTACTGCGGCGGCGTGCGCGAGACCATCAACGGTGACATCAGCGATGCGGTCACCACCGCCCGGGAGCGGGGGGAGTGCTTTTTGTGGATCGGCCTGCACGAGCCCACCCGGCAGGAGTTCGATCTGATCACCAGCGAGGTGAAGCTGCATCCGCTGGCCGTGGAGGACGCCATCCACGCCCACCAGCGAGCCAAGCTCGAACGCTATGACGACACCTTGTTCATCGTGCTCAAGCCGCTGGTGTACCTGGAGGAGACCTCCGACATCGAGGTCGGCGAGATCAACCTGTTCCTGGGCCGCGACTTCGTCATCAGCGTCCGTCACGGCCGCGCCAACCCCCTCAACGGGGTGCGCGACCGCATCGAGTCCGACCCCGAGCTGCTGGCCGCCGGCCCGGCCGGGGTGCTGTACGCGATCTGCGACGAGGTCGTCGACACCTACTCGCGCGTCTCCCACGAGGTCGAAGCCGACCTCATCGCGCTGGAACACCGCGTCTTCAGCGGCGAGCAGGCCGACGTCACCGCCGACATCTACTCCCTCAAACGCGAGGTGCTGGAGTTCCGCACCGCCCAGGACCCGCTGATCCCGGTCCTGGAAGAGATCGTCAAAGGCCGGGTGGAGCCGTGCACGGTCAACCGGGAGCAGTTCCGCGACGTCCTCGACCACCTGCTGCGCGTCGACGCCCAGGTCGACGAGCACAACGAGCTGCTCACCAGCGCCCTGAGCGCGCACCTGGCCCTGATGGGCCGTGAGCAGAACCTGGTGGCGATGCAGCAGAACGCCGACATGCGCAAGATCTCCTCATGGGCGGCCCTCATCGCCGTCCCCACCATGATCGCCGGCATCTACGGCATGAACTTCGACTACATGCCCGAACTGCACTGGCTGCTGGGCTACCCGCTCAGTCTGAGCGTCATGGTCGTCGCCGTCCTCATCGTCCACCGGCTGCTGCGCAGGAGCGGATGGCTGTGAAACCCCCCGGCCCCCGCCCCCGCAAGCTCTCCGTCGGCCATCTCCTGCTCGCCGCGATCATCGCCTGGATCGTCCTGCTGACCGTCATCATCCTGCTCGACCCGGCCGCCTCGGCCCCCGTCCACTGACCTCCGCCGACGACCGCGGACCCCCCGGACCTCCGGCCGGCCACCCGGCAAGGACGGTCACGGCCTGCGGTGACGCGACAAGGCGCCCGGCTCGAAGTCGGTGGGTTCCGCCGGAGCCCCCGGAGAGGGGGCGCCGAACCGAAACGAAGATCGGCTCTCCGGCGTCGGCGTGTGGCCCGGGCACGAAGGACGCCTGTTCCCCCGCCCGATCCGCGAGACCGGCCCCATGTCATTGCGCCGGCTGAATCTCGAACAGGCGGGACAGATGGCCTTCGGGATCGGCGATGAGATCGTCGAAGGAACCCTGTTCGGCGACACGGCCGTCGTGGAGGACGACGATGTGGTCGGCGCGGCGGATGGTGGACAGACGATGGGCGATCACCAAGGTGGCGCGGTCGCGGGCGGCGGCCTGGAGGGTGTCGGCGAGGCGGGCCTCGTTCTCGGGGTCCAGGTTCGCGATGGCCTCGTCGAGGATGAGGACGGGGGCGTCGACGGCCAGGGCGCGGGCGATGGCGACACGGGCGCGTTGACCGCCGGAGAGCATGGCACCGCGTTCTCCGGCCGTCGTGTCCGGGTCGAGACTCAGCCGGGCCTGGGCCAGCGCGGGCACCGGATCGGCGGAGGGTGCGCCGAGGCGGACGTTGTCCCCGATCGTCCCGGCGAAGAGGTGGACGTCCTGGGGGACGACGGTGACGTGGGAGGGAAGGTCCGCGACCTGGTCGAGGGGGGTGCCGCCGAGGAGGATGCGTCCGCGGTCGGGGTCCCAGTAGCGCAGCAGCAGGGAGACACAGGTCGTCTTCCCGGCGCCGGACCGGCCGACGAGGGCGACGGTCCTGCCGTGCGGGATCGTGAAGGAGACGCCGCGCAACACCTCGGGCCCGTCGGAGGAGTACCGGAAGTGCACGTCCTCGAAGACCACGTCCGGGCCCGGTGCGGGTGCGGGACCGGCGGTGGGCGCGAGCACCTCGGCCGGAGCGGTGACCAGGCCGTGGACGCGGGCCGCCGCCGCGCGGAGCGTGCCGTACTCCTTGAGCAGCAGGGCCACCTGGGTGGCGGGGCCGAGCGCGCTGGCGGCCAGGACCATGGCGGCGGGCCCGTGCGCGAGCGGCAGATCGCCGGAGCGGACGAGCGCGGCGACGACCAGGAGCGTCCCGGCCGCGGCGACGGCGACGAGCATGTCGAGCAGGGCGGCTTCGAGGCCGCCGCGTCCGGCGTTGGCGGCCTGGACGCGGGCCAGGTGCCGGGTGCGTTCGGTGAGCGCCTCCCGGCGCCGCCCGAGGGCGCCGAACGCGGTGAGCTCCCGCATTCCCTGCACGGTGTCGATGACGTCGGCGGTCAGTTCCGCGGTGGCCTCGCGTAGTTCCTCGCCGTGCCGCCGCGACATCCGGCGCAGCCACAGCGGGAGGGTCAGGACGCACACGGTGACGGGCAGTGACACGAGCAGGAGCCGGGGGTCCAGGATCGCGGTGAGCACCGTGCCGAGGGTGAGGACGGTACCGGCGGTGAGGGACTGGGCGAGGGTGTGGGCGAAGAGCCACTCGAGGGTCTCGACGTCGGAGAGCACGGTCGTGGACAGGTCTCCGCTGCGCCTGCCGAGCCGGCGGGAAGGGATGGTGCGGGCGATGGCGTCGTAGACCTTGCCGCGGAGCCGGGCGAGCACGAGGTAGGCGAGGTCGTGCGCGACGTACATCTCCCACCAGGTCGCGAGGGTGGCGACCAGGACGAGCGCGGCGAGGGTCCCGGCGAACACGTTCAGGGGCGTCGGACGTCCCGCGACGGTGTGACCGACGAGCCAGGCCGCGATGACGGCGATGCCGAGTGTGGCGAGCTGGCCGAACAGGTGCGAGGCGAGGGTCGCGGCGAACGCGCGGCGGTGCTCGCCGACCGTGCGGGCCAGCCACCACATCGGGGACACGGAGGACGCTGAGGGCGCTGAGGGCACTGAGGGCACTGAGGGCGCGGTCATGCGTGGGTCTCCTGAAGTGCGAGAAGGCGGTGGTAGGAGCCGCCGGCGGCGTGCAGGGCGTCGTGGTCGCCGGTCTCGGCCACCTGCCCGTGTTCGAGGACGACGATGCGGTCGGCGTCGCGGACGGTCGAGAGCCGATGGGCGATGAGCAGGCAGGTACGACCCCGCTTGAGGCGGGCCAGGGCCTGCTCACCGCGGACGTCGACGTGTGAGGTCGCCTCGTCCAGAAGGAGGACGGGCGCGTCGGCGAGCAGGGCGCGGGCGATGGCGATGCGCTGGCGCTGCCCGCCCGACAGGGTCGCGCCGCGCTCGCTGAGGACGGTGGCGTATCCGTCGGGGAGGTCGGTGATGAAGGCGTGTGCGTCGGCGTCCCGCGCGGCCTGTTCGAGGTCGGCGTCGGACGCGTCGGGGCGGGCCAGCCGCAGGTTGTCGGCGATCGTTCCGTGGAAGAGGTAGGTGTCCTGGGCGACCACGGCGATCCCGGCGCGCAGGGTGCTCAGGGTGAAGTCGGCGAGCGGGGAACCGTTGATCGTGATGTTCCCCGAGCCGGGGTCGTAGTGCCGTTGCAGGAGTGCGGCGATGGTGCTCTTGCCCGCTCCCGACGGTCCGATGAGCGCGACGCTCTCGCCGGCGGCGATGGTGAACGTCACGTCGCGCACGGCCTCGACGGACGCGCCCGGGTAGGTGAACGTGACGCGGTCGAAAACGATCTCGGGACGGTCCGGGAAGGCCGTTCTCGTGCCGGTGTCGGAGACTACGGGCTCGGCCGACAGCAGGTCCTCGAGCCCGTCGACGGCGGTGATCCCGAGGTAGCCGGCGTGCCAGTACTCCGACAGCTGGCGGACCGGGCGGAAGCACTCGACGGTGATCATGAGGACGACGAACACCGACCAGGCGCTGGGGGAGGTGGCCGAGACGGCGGCGAGGACCGCGGCGGCGGTGCCCGCCTGGACGAGGAGGGCGCTGACCCCGGTCTCGATCAGCGACACCTTGAGCTGGCGCATCGTGGTGGTGTACAGCTCGTGGGCCCGGCCGGCGAGCCTGCCCCCGAGGCGGCCGACTGCGCCGAACGCGCGCAGGGTCGCGACGCCCTGCATGGCCTCCAGGTAGTCGGCGGCCAGGTCGGCGAAGGCCTTCCAGCGCGTCCGGCCGCGGCGCAGCAGCGTCGCGTCCCACAGCCTCGGGATCACCAGCACGCCGGCGACGGCGGCGGCGAGGACCGTCGCGGCCGCCGCGTTCACGGAGAACAACCAGCCGACGAGCGCGACGGGGACGCAGATCGTGACGACGACCTGTGGCAGGTAGCGGCTGAAGTAGGCGTCCAGGCCCTCGACACCGTCCACGACGGTGGTCTGCACCGAACCGGTGCGGGCCTCGGTGAGGTGGGCCGGGCCGAGCAGTTCGAGCCGTTCGACCAGGCGGTCGCGCAGCCGGGCGCGGATGTGGGCCCCTGCCCAGACGGTGACGGTCTCGCGCGCCCACAGCAGCACGGCCCGGCCGGCGATGACCACGAACGCCCAGACCAGAAGCGTGACGGTGGTGTCGTGGTCGCCCCGGGCCAGGGCGGCCAGCGCCCCCGCGAGCAGGAGCGCCTGCCCGACGTAGGCGGCCGAGACCGCCAGGCCGAGGCCGACGCACGCGGCCAGGGGGGCCTTGACGGCGCCGGACAGTTGCAGGAGGCGACGATGGACGATCATGATGCTTCCTTTCTGGCGCCGATGACGGCTCCGTGCACGATCACGGCCGTGCCGGCCTCCTGGCCGAGGGCCGCCCCGAGGTCCGCCGGGCCCCAGCTGCCGATCGCGCGGGCGGGCAGGCCGCGGGCCGCGGCTTCCAGCAGGGCCAGATGCACGGTGAGTCCGGCATGGAGGTGCTCGGTGAGGTAGTCGCGCCGCGGCGCCGTGTACAGGAGCACGGCGGCGGCACTGGACAGCAGGTCCTGACCCGCGGCCCAGGAGGCGAGGACCGGGCGCGCGTCGCCCCGGGCCACGGGTCCGGCGGCGCTGAGGATCCCCGTTTCTGTGGCGGCCATGAGGCCGGTGCCGTCCAGCAGCCGCCGCAGGTCCGCAGCGGCGGGGACACCGGAGAAGTCGTCGCCGCTACGCCGTCCCAGGAGCAGCTCGGCAGGGTGACGCGGTGTCGTGAGAGGCGCCCAGGTGGGCACGCGGACGACCGACAGCAGTTCGGCGAGCGCGTCCAGGACGAGGTCGCCGGGCCTGGGAAAGGCGCCGGGTGTCGCCGGCCAGCCGGGGGGTTCGCCGATCGCCAGCGCCGCCAGGCCGTAGCGCCCGCCGGTGAGCCCGTTCAGCGTCGCGGCGTCCGCCTCCCGCTGGAGGTGGCAGTCGAGGCCGAGGGCGGACGCCGCCGCGGCGATGGCGCCGATGGCGTGACCGGTGTCCAGAAGCAGGCTGGGGAGGCTGCGCGCGCCGTACTTCCACAGGGTCCGTTCCGGCGTGAGGGACAGCACGATGGCGAAGTCCGCGGGGTCGGACCCCTCGGTCCAGCCGGCGAGGGCGTGGTCGACCGGGTCGTAGCGGTGGGCCCGGCCGCGGTGCACGACGTAGGCGTCCACGGGGTAGAGGGCGCCGGCCGACGGGACCCGCCGTGGGCGGACCCTGCCGGGGACCGCCGCCAGGGCGAGGTCCAGCAGCGGGCCGATCCGTCCCTGACCGGGGTGGCGCGGCAGGGGCGTGCCCCGGTCGTCGTGGTGGGTGGGCGGCTGGGTGCCGGGGGCGGGGAGGTGGCCGTCGTAGGGGCCGCGGGCGGCGTCGTCGGCGCGCCGGACGGCGGGCGGCATCATGGACGTCATCACAGGTGGGGTGGCGGGGCCAGGGTGATGTTCCCGTCGACTCCGTACAGGTCGGCCAGGTGCTTCCACCGGGGCGAGCCCAGGTAGGGGTAGGCGGCGGGACTGTTGGGGATCAGGCCGTCCACGGACGTCCTGGCCACCCGCAGGCCGGTCTCCCGGATGTCGGAGGTGGTGATGTCGACGGTGATGACCCGTCTGCCCGTGGCGGTGATCTCACCGACGAGGTCCCCTCCCCGGGCGACGTCGGCGACGTCCACGACCACACCGGGGTCGGTGAACCGGGCGAGCAGGGGATGCATGCGCTCGTCGAGCCAGACCTGGGCCTGGGCCGCGAGGTCCTTGACCGCGCGGAAGTCGGCTCCGGCGGAGTCCAGATAGGCGCGGTCGGCGCGCCAGGGCAGGTAGGAGTGCCGGGCCAGGACTCCGCGGCGGATCGCGTCGTAGGCGGCGCCGTCCTCGTCGATGAGGCCCAGCGCGGCGATCCATACCTGGACCGCTTCCTGCGCGGCTTTCATGCAGGCCTCGGCCGGATCGGCGCGGCACGCGAACCCGGCCGCCGCGATCCTCTTCTCCGGGTCGAAGGCCAGGGCCGCGACCACCGGGGTGCCGAACTCGCTCGGCACCTCGACCAGGTGGAGGGTGAGCCGGCTGCCTCGCCAGGCGTCGGCGAGGCCGGGGACGGAGGCGACGTCGATGCCTCGCGCGGGCAGGCCGAGTCCCCACCACACGGTGACCGCGTCGCGCTCGACGACCTCCAGCAGCGCCCGGTGGGACGCATCCTCCAGACCTTGCCCGCAGGCCACCCCCGCGTAGTTGAGGTGGTGGTGGCGCACCTCGCCGCGGCGCGGGCCCTGATGCCAGTTCAGGTACGTCCACGAACCGGGGACCAGTACCTTCTCTCCCTCGTGCGTGCGGCCCTCGGCCCACAGGATCGGGTCGTCGTGACGCCAGGGCCGGTAGGGGAATCCCGGCCGGCCGTACTGCTCGTCGGAGAAACCGGGCAGGTCGTCGGGGCCCTGGTGGGCGGTCGTCAGCTCGGAGGCGCGGGCGCGCAGGAGCGTGTCGGGGATGTTGTTGCCGCAGTAGCGTTCCACGGCCTCGCCGATGGCACCGACCCGGGCGGACTCCTCGTCGCCGAAGGACGTTCCCGCGGCGATGAGGTCGGCGAGCCAGAGGCCGAACCGGCGGGTGTCGCCGACGTCGGCGATCATGCACCGGTAGCGGTCCGGCATGCCGTCGAGATGCGGATACGGAGTGATCTGCCGGATCACCCCGCAGACGGGATCGACGAGCCTGTTCATGCGGTCTCCAAGGTCAGCCGCACGTCCGACACCTCGCGGCGGGAAGGGCGGAGCACGGTCGCGATCAGCGGGTCGGTGTCGGTGTGGGGGTGGCGGACGTGCAGGGGGAAGTGGTGCGCGGCGATCTCCGCGCGCAGCCGGGTCCCGGCCGGGAACCGGTGGACCACGGTCGGGAGCGTCAGGTCGGCCTGTTCGCACAGGGCGTGCCCGAGCTGGATCGCGGTGCCGTCGGGGCGTTCCTCCGACAGTCTGGCCACCCAGTCCCCCGGGCCGTCCTTGGTGCCGGCGAACCGGATGCGCGGACGGCCCGCGACGGTCAGATCCCCGGCCAGCGGCTGGCTCACCGCGACGACGACGTCGGTCCGGTCCGCGTCGCCCGCCACGTCGACCGGGCCCATGCGGGAGGGGAAGGGGTCACGCGGATCGGCGGTGAAGGCGCCCGAGCCCTTCAGTTCGAGTTCCAGGCGGCCTTCGCCGAACCCCTCGATCCAGTCCCGGGTCGACTCCACGGCAAGTCGCGCGCCGGACCTGGGCGGTTCGCCCGACAGTACCGCGGTCGTCCAGGCGGTGAGGAATCCGGACGCGCGCTCGGGGTGCAGGAGCGGGCGAGCGCCGTTGCGGTCGCGGTGGATGAGGCCGAGGTCGTGCTGCCAGGGCCCGACGAGCAGCTCGGCCGGCCCCTGCCATCCTCGCCACAGGTCGATCGCGGCATCGAGGAACGGATCGTACAACCCGGCGACCGCGAGCAGCGGCGTGCGCGAGACGGGTGCGGGCTCGGGCGCCGCGTTCCAGGCGGCCTCCCAGCCGGGCAGCGCGATACCGAGGCGTTCCGGGATCCCGGTGACGGGCAGGTGCGTGAGGGCTTGCGGATCGTCGGCCAGTCGCAGATCGAGCAGCCCGGTGCGTTCGGTGCGGCAGGCCGCATACGTGCTCCACCACCAGGCGTGGGAGTACAGCTTGGCAGGCCCCGCGGGCTCCCGGGTCGTCTCGCGCAGGCCGAGCGCCGGGACGGCGGCGATGACGCCGGTGAGGGAGTCGGCGATCTGGAGGGCGCAGAACGCGGCGTAGGACGACCCGTAGCCGATGAGGCGGCCGTCGCACCACGGCCGCCCGGGCAGCCAGGCGGCCAGTGCGAGGCCGTCGGCCCGTTCCGTCTCGTAGGGCCGCCACGTCCCCGGCGACTCGTGCCGTCCGCGGACGTCCTGCACGACCACGCCGATCCCGCGGCGCGCCCAGCCGTGCGCCTCGGCCAGATGCCGTGCCTTGCCGTAGGGGGTGCGGATCACCAGCAGCGGATGCCGCCCCGAGGCGTGCGGGAGGACGACGTCGCAGGCCAGGCCGTCCGGCGCGGCCAGATCGGTGAGCAGGGCCGTCACCGGCGTTCCGGGCGGGGATGAAAGGCCGGCAACGGCAGGATCGGGTGGTCGGAGACCCTCTGGGTGAGCAGGTCGACCATCCGCAGCGTACGGGTCCGGGGACGGCCGGCCTCGAGCACCGCCAGGTCCGCGGCGAGCAACCCCGCGACCAGGTGCGCCTCGATCGTCCCGACGGCCGTGGAGGCGTGCTCGGGCCGGGCCGTCCAGTAGGCGGCCAGGTGGTCGGGGCTCTCGGAGGCGGCGAGCCTGCGGGCGCGTACGTGCGAGTGAGACAGGTCGGCGCCGGTCAGGGTCAGCGGTTCCAGCACCGCCGTCGCACCCTCGACGGAGCAGCGCTGCCAGACGGCTCCGGCCTGCACCGCCGCGACGCCGAACGGTTCCCAGTCGGCGGGCGGCAGGTCGTCGCAGCACCAGGTCAGCACCGTGCGGCCCGGAACGACGTTCGTGAGCGCCTCGTCCGGCCGCGCCGTCCGCGTCACGAACCCCGCCTGCCGGAGCAGGTCGTGCAGGGCGGTGGCGATCAGGCCGTCGCCGACGACGAGTACCGTCCGCTCCGGCGCCCCAGCGGGGGCCGCCAGCAGGCCACGTTCCTCGAACGCCAGGACGGCGCGTTCGGGGAGGTCCCCGAGGCCCCCCTTGAGGTCGATGTTCAGGTCCAGGAACTCTCCCGAGGAGGTCCGCAGGACAGGGTGGCCGTCTTTGGTGTAGATCGCGGTGCCCGCCGCGAGCCCGCGCTCCTGTTCGTCGATGCCTGGCACGCCGGTCGCCTTTGCTCGTGTGTCCTGGAAGCTCGTGTGTCCTGGAAGGAGGGGTGGGGGGGGGGGGGGGGGGGGGGGGGGGGGGGGGGGGGGGGGGGGGGGGGGGGAGGGGGGGGGGGGGGGGGGGGGGGGGGGGGGGGGGGAGGGGGGGGTT
>NZ_JBVJIA010000027.1:75749-119245 GCF_055586505.1 Streptosporangium sp. NPDC050148
TCCTCTTTTTTTTTTTTTTTTGTTCTGTACCTTTTTTTTTTTCTTTTTTTTTTTGTTGGTGCTTTTTGTTTTCTGGGGGGGGGGGGGGGGCGCCCCCCCCCCCCCCCCCCCCCCCCCCACCGGGGACATCAGGCCTCGTCGTCGAACAGGTCGGCGACGAGGGCGTGGTTGCAGGTCGGGTGCGCGGCCGCGACGGGACGCTGCTCGACCGCCGGGCTGAACACGGGCAGCTCGTTGCTCTCGGACATGGTGACTCCTTCGTTCGGTGAGGTGTGCCGAACACGGCGCGCCGGCGAAGTTGCGCATCCTTCACATAACGCCCCTTGGCACAGCGATCAGGGTAATGGTAATCATTATCAATGTCCACGAGTTGACAACGATCATCATTTTGGAGGCTTCGTGCGTTTAGCAGCGCTCTCCCTCGGTACGGCCGCCGTCCTGGCCCTCGGCCTGGTCCCGGCCCTTCCGGCCACTGCCGCGAGCTCCGGCTCCCGGCTGGTCGTCGCGGACGCGGCCGCCGACCGGCTGTACGTGTACGCCGTCCCCTCCCACCGGCTGCTGGCGACCTTCACCGGCCGGACCTTCGCCGACCACACCGGGATGCTCCCGCTGAAGGACGGCCGGGTCCTGTTCGTCGACGAGGCGAACCGGCAGCTCGTCGCCCTGCAGACCAGCGGCTCCCCGCGGATCGTCGGGACGGCTCCCCTGCCCGAGGGTGAGTTCACCCACCTGGCCGCCGATCCGTCCGGCCGGCACGCGGTCGTCGCCGCGGCCGAGGAACACGACCATGAGGAGGAAGAAGCGTCCAAGGAGCGCCAGGAGGCCGCGAAGGCCACGAAGGCCGAGGAGGCCGAGGAGGAGGACGGCCACGGCACGCTGACCGTCGTCGACCTGCGCACCTACGGCGCCTGGACCGCCGAGATCCACACCGGTCACCCGGGCGTGGCCTTCGGTGAGGGCACCGTCGTCCACCGCAACGACGCCGACAACACCTTCGAGACCTATCCGATCGCCGACATCGTCGCGGCGGGCGGCGGCGAGGTCGAGCCGACCAGCACGGTCCCGATCGGCGCCGGCGGCCACGGTGAGGCCTACACCGGCGGCCTCGTCCTGAGCGCGACGAACGCCGGGCTCGACACCGCGCGCCTGTCCGGCGGCGTCCTGTCCCCGGTCCGGACCGTCGCCTGGCCCGCGACCGGACGCGCCTACTACCTGCGGGTCAGCGCCGACGGCCGCCGCGTGGCGGCCTACTCCTCCGACGAGTCCGGCGACGACTGGCAGAACTGGCGGCACGAGTCGTTCCTCGTCGACCCGGTCACCGGGAGCTCGGTGACGGCGCCGCTGGGCACCGGCTTCCTCTTCCGGCACGGCCTGTCCGACCGGCACGCCGGATACGTGATGCAGCGTCCGGCCAACGACATCGTCTCCTTCGTCAAGGTGCGTCCCGGCGTTCCCGGTTACGGAACGGTCAGCTCGACCGTCACCCTGCCGCGCCTGCCCGGCGGCCCCGTCGTCGGCACGTCGCCCTGGAGCGCCCAGTTCAGGCGCATCGCCCTGCAGCCGAACGGCTCCCTCGCCTACGTGACGGGCGGAGGCACCGGCAAGATCACCGTCATCTCGCCCGACCTCGGACGGGTCGTCGGGACCATCAACGTCCCGACCTCGCTCGACGGCGGCGGAGCCGTCACCGTCGTCACCCCCGGTGTCGACTCCGTGGACAAGATCGGTCGTTGATGAGAAAGCTGATCGCCGCGACCGTGCTCCTCGCGCTCACCACCGCCACCGGGTGCGGCGGCTCGGACGCCAAGGAGCCCGCCGCCGCCTCCGCCCCGGCGGCCCCGGTCGCCTCCGCGGCCCCGGTCGCCTCCGCCACCGCGGTCGCGGCGTCCCTGACCGTCACCGACCCCACCGGCAAGACCCTCACGCTGAAGAAGGTCCCCGAACGCGTCGTCTGCCTGACCGGGATCTGCGACGACATGCTCGTCGAACTCGGCCTGGTCCCCGTCGGCACCACCACTCCCAAGCTGCTGACCCGGCCCGACTACCTCGGTCCCGCCGGAAAGGACGTCCCCGTCATCCCCGGCGGCTTCGGCGGCGAGGACGTCGCCGCCATCGCCAGGGCGAAGCCCGACCTGGTGATCGGCCTGGCCGGCGTGCACGAGGGTCTGGCCCCCGCGGTGGAGAAGTTCGCGCCGCTGTGGAACGTCCAGGTGAAGTCCTACAGGGACTCCATCGGCTACCTCCGCAACATGGCCGCGCTCACCGGCCGGGGCGAGCAGCAGACGAAGGCGGAGAACGCCTTCACCGCCAAACTCGCCAACGGCGCCACCAGGGCCCAGGCCGCGGGGCTGAAGGACAGGACCGTCCTGGCCATGTACGGCGGCAGCTCCATCGGCGTCAACACCACCGACGACGTGCTCGGCAACTTCCTGTCGCAGTACTTCGGCTACCCGTGGCCGAGCAAGGGCGGCGGGTTCGAGACCGCGCAGGCCTACAGCATCGAGGAGATCCTGGCCAAGGCACCACAGGTGATCTTCGTGCAGTCGTTCTCCTTCGGCAACGCCAAGCCCGTCACCGAGACCTACCGGGACAACCCCGTGTGGAAGCGGATCCCGGCGGTCACCACGGGCAAGATCTACGAGGTCCAGCCCGAGCTGTGGGCGTCCGGTCGCGGCACCCGCGCGTTCGGCATCATCCTCGAAGAGGCCCTGGCGAAGGCCACCGGGTGACCTCCTCGCACGTCAGGGGGCACGGCTCGGCCGTGCCCCCGCTCCGCTTCGTCCTTCCGGCAGCCGTGCTGGCGCTGCTGGCCCTGTGCGGTCTGTGCCTGGGCACCCCGGTGATCGCGCCCCATCACCTCCCCGCGGTCCTGGCCGACCACGCCTCCCTGGAGTACGTGGTGCTCTGGGAACTGCGGCTGCCCCGCCTCCTGCTCGGGCTGCTCGGCGGCGCCGCCGTCGCCGTGGCCGGGTTGTTGCTCCAGGAGGCGCTGCGCAACCCGCTCGCCGTCCCCGAGCTCCTCGGCGTCTCCTCCGGCGCGGCCGTCGCCGTCGCCGCCTGCGTCATCTGGGCGCTGCCCGTCTCCCCCTCGCTCCATCCGCTCGTCGGCCTCGCGGGCGCCGCCGCCGGAGGCGGGATCACCCTCGCCGCCGCCCGCACGGCCCGTACCGCCGGTGGGGTCCTGCTCATCGGATCCGCGGTCACCGCGGCCATCCAGGCCCTCCTGCTGGCCATCATGGCGACGGCCGACCGGCTCCAGTACGACCTGCTCTTCCGCTACCTCGTGGGCAGTCTCAACGGCATCCTGTGGGAGCAGGTCTCCCGCACCCTCCCGTGGCTCGTCCTGGCCGTCCCCCTCGTCGTGCTGGCCGTACCCGCGCTCGGGCTGCTCCGCCTCGGGGACGAGGCCGCGACCTCCCTCGGCACCGGGGTCACCGCCGCGCGCACCGGTGTCCTGGCCGTCGCGGCACTGCTGGTCGGAGCGGTCACCGGCCCCTGCGGCCCGATCGCCTGGGTCGGATTCGTCGCCCCCCTCCTGGCCCGCAGGATCCGGCCGGACGGCGACGCCCGTTCCTGGACGTGCTGGACGGCCGTTCTCGGCGCGACGATCACCGTGGCCGCCGACCAGGTCGCCCGGCTGGCCCTCGCCCCCGTCGAGACGCCGCTCGGCGCCTGGACCGTCCTCATCGGCGTCCTCGCCGGGACCGCCCTGCTGCGCCGGGGTGCGCGATGAGAAGGGCACTGCTTCCACTTCTGGCGGCGCTGGTGGCGCTGGCGGCATGCCTTCACCTGTGGGCGGGAGGGGCCTCCGTCGACGACCTGCTCGCCGTCGCCCGGCCGCAGACGCTGGAGGAGCGCATCCTGTGGGAACTGGGCCTGCCCCGTCTCGTCACGGCGGCGCTCGCGGGTTCGGCGCTCGGCGTCGCCGGTCACCTTCTGCAGACCTCACTGGGCAACGAGCTGGCCGCCCCCGAGCTCACCGCCGTCAACCCGGGAGCGGTCCTCGGCGTGCTCGCCGCCGCCACCTTCGGGCTGGCGCCCGCGGACTCGGCGCTCGGCGGCCTGGGGGCGGCGCTCGTCGGCGGCGTTGTGGGAGGGGTGGTGACCTGGCTGCTCGCGGCGGGCGGAGGACCCGGCCGCGCGGTGATCGCCGGCCTGCTCGGATCGGCGCTCATGGGCGGGGTCACCACGCTGCTGCTCGCCTACCAGCCCAGCCGGTTCGGCAACGTCCTGCGTTGGCTCGTCGGATCCGTCGAAGGCCGGGTCTGGGACCACCTGGTCATCGCCGTGTGGTGGATCCCCCTGTGGATCTGCGCCGCGTGGGCGGCGACCGCCGTCACCACCATCCTGCAGGGCGGGGACCAGCACGCCGCCTCCCTCGGGCTGGCGCCGCGGCGTGCCCGCCTCACGGTCCTCGGCATCGCCGTCGCCCTCACCGCCTGCGCGGCGAGCCTCGCCGGAGCCCTGGCGTTCGTCGGGCTGGTCATCCCGCACGCCGCACGGCGCCTGCCCGGCACCGGCCCCCGCCGCCACGTGCCCGCGGCGGCCCTGCTGGGAGCCGCGGTCCTCGTCGCGACCGACGCCGCCGCCCAGTCCCTCACCCGCCTCATCGCCGGCACCGAGCTGGGCCACCGCCTGGGTCTGCCGACCGGTGTCGTCACCGCGCTGGCCGGAGCAGTGATCCTCGTCGTCATCGTCTCCAGGGAGAAGCACCCGTGAGTCTGAGAACCCTCGGCCTGAGCTTCGGGCACGACGGCCGCCGCCTTCTCCGCGGAATCGACCTGACCGTCGGAAAAGGCGAGTCGGTCGCGCTGGTCGGAGTCAACGGCAGCGGGAAGAGCACGCTGTTGAGGCTGCTCTCGGGGATCCTGACCCCGCACGCCGGCACCGTCGAGCTCGACGGCCGTCCCCTGAACCGGATGTCGCGCAGGCAGATCGCCCGCCGCGTGGCCATCATGCACCAGACGCTTCCCCCGGTCCCCGGTCTCACCGTCCGCCAGCTCGTTCACCAGGGCCGTTATCCGGGCCAGGGCCCGCTCGGGATGCTCCGCACCACCGGACACGACCCCGCCACCGAGGAGGCCCTCGCCCTCACCGGCCTGGCCGGTCTGGCCGATCGGGTCCTGGACACCCTGTCCGGCGGAGAACGGCAACGCGCCCGCCTCGCGCTCGCCCTCGCCCAGGAGAGCGATGTCCTCCTGCTCGACGAGCCCACCGCGCACCTCGACATCCGCCACCAGCTCGAGGTCCTCGAACTCGTCCGGGAGGTGCGCACCGCCCGCGGGCTGACCGTCGTCACCGTGCTGCACGAACTCGACCATGCCGCACGTTTCACCGACCGCATCGTCGCCCTTCACCGGGGAACGGTTCACGCCGACGGCCGGCCGATCGACGTGCTCACCCCGGACCTGCTGAGCGAGGTCTTCGGCGTGACCGGCAGGGTCGTCCTCGACGAGGTGCGCCACCATCCCCGCTGCATCCCCGACGACCCTCTCGCCACCGGCCCGGCCGGCGCCCGTCCCGGACCGGTGGGGAGCGTGTCGTGACCGGCAGGCCTTTCACCGTGCTCGTCTGCCAGGCCGGCCCGTGCCGCTCCGGGGAGCCGGGCCTGGACGTCCTGACACGGCTCGCCGCCACCGTGCGGCACAGTCCGCACGGCGTCCTCGTCCGCACCGGATGCCTGTTGAACGCACCGCGTTGCCGGACGGGCGCGGCACACGACAGCGGATGCCACCTGGTGGTGCAGCCCTGTGACGTGAACCGCAGGCCTCGCGGCACGGCGATCCCGGTCGGTCCGATCCTCACCCCCCAGGACACCCGGGCCGTGACGTCCTGGCTGGCCGGCAGCGTCCTGGACGCCGAAGGTCTCGCCCCGAGACTGCGCACCATCCCATGAAGAAGACGTCCCTGCTCCAGGAGGTCGTGTTGTCCGTTTCCCAAGCCGATCGGATTCCGGCCGCGCCACTGCCGGTGACCGTCCTGTCGGGATTCCTCGGCGCGGGCAAGAGCACCCTGCTGAACCACGTGCTGGGCAACGTCGAAGGGCTCAGGGTCGCGGTCATCGTCAACGACATGAGCGAGATCAACATCGACGCCGAACTCGTCCGCGGAGGAGCGCTCGCCCGCACCGACGAGCGGCTGGTGGAGATGACCAACGGATGCATCTGCTGCACGCTGCGCGACGACCTGCTGGAGGAGGTGGGCCGCCTGGCGCGCGAGGGACGATTCGACTACCTGCTGATCGAGTCCAGCGGCATCTCCGAGCCGATGCCCGTGGCGGCGACGTTCGCGTTCGGTGAGCAGGGCGGGCAGATGCTGGCGGACATCACCCGGCTGGACACGATGGTCACCGTCGTCGACGCCGGCGGCCTGCTCACCGAACTGCAGGCCGGCGACGAGCTCGCGGCCCGCGGTATCGCGGCCTTCGACGACGACGAGCGCACGGTCACCGACCTGCTGGTGGATCAGATCGAGTTCGCCGATGTCATCGTCGTCAACAAGACCGACACGGTCACCGCGGCACAGGCCGGCAGGATCGAGGCGGCGCTGCGCGGGCTCAACCCCCAGGCGCGCGTGCTGCGGGCCACCTTCGGGCGCGTCCCCGTCGCGGAACTGGTGGGAACGGGCCTGTTCGATCTGGAGCGCGCCCAGCAGGCGCCGGGCTGGGTCAAGGAGATCAATGGAGAACACGTCCCGGAGACCGAGGAGTACGGCATCGCGAGCATGGTCTACCGGGCGGACCGCCCGTTCCACCCGGCGCGCCTGTGGGACCTGGTGGAGCGCGGCATCGTCACCGACGGGACCCTGCTGCGTTCCAAGGGGTTCTTCCTGCTGGCCAGCCGCCCCTCGGTGACAGGGCTGTGGTCGCAGGCCGGTCCCGTCGCGTCCTTCGAGCCGTTCGCCGACGCGGCGTCCCTGGACAGGTCCGCCCTCCAGGAGATCGCCTTCATCGGGATCGATCTGGACCGGGCAGGGTTGTTCGCGGACCTGGACGCCTGCCTGTGCACCGACGCCGAACTCGCTCCCGGTCCCGCGCACCTGGTCGACCCCTTCCCCGAGTGGGACACCGGCGACCTCCACTCGCACGCTCCGGCCCACTGAGGAACCACCCCGCCTGCCGGTGGCCCGCGACGACGTCGGCCGTGCCATTCGCCGGCGCGGCACGGAGCGTTGCGGCGGCGCACGGCACGGTGTCGGGCATGGTGGTTCCTCCTTCGCCCTGTCAGGCACCGCGGCGAACGAGCAGCACGTGGTCGGTGACCTCGGCGGTGCGCCCGCCCGGCCCGGTCGCGATCCTGCGGAGCGCGTCGGCCCGCTCGACCGTCCACCTCGCCGGGTCCAGACCGATGCCCGCGACGACCTCGCGCGGCGTCGGGTACCGGGCGTCGGGATCCTGGTTCCACGACCACGGCGCGGTCGAGCCGTGGTCGACGACCAGCAACCGGCCGCCCGAGCGCAGCGCGTGCGCGGCCGCGCGCAGGACGAGTGGCCTGTCCAGGCCGGAGGGTGTGTGCAGGTGATAGGCCAGTGGTGCCGGCCGGATCGTGCCGGCGACTCCGTCCGGTCAGCGGTGGGTGGCCAGCAGGGCGTGATGGTCGGCGCCGTCGAGGTGATCGGGGTCGGCGTGCACGGTGGCGGCGCCCAGGCGGGGCAGATGGTGGATCAGCCGGTGCTCGGCCTGCACCGCCACGGCGTGCGCCTGCAGCAGCGACAGGGCGGGATCGACGACGATGTCGACCTCGGCGCGCAGTGTGTGACCGACCCAGCGCAGCCGCATCGACCCGACCCGCCGTACGCCCGGAGTGGTGGTGAGGATCTGCTCGCCCCGGTCCAGAAGGGCCGGGTCGACCGCGTCCATCAGCCGGTGGTAGATCTCCCGGGCCGCCTGGCGCAGCACGAAGCAGATGGCCACCGTGATGGCCAGGCCGACGATCGGGTCGGCGATCGGGTACCCCAGCGCCGCGCCGCCCGCGCTCAGCAGCACGGCCAGTGAGGTGAAGCCGTCGGTGCGGGCGTGCAGCCCGTCGGCGACCAGAGCGGCCGAGCCGATCTTCCTGCCGACTCTGATCCGGTAACGGGCCACCCACTCGTTGCCGAGGAACCCGATCAGCCCGGCACCGGCCACCCAGCCCAGTGCCTGCACCTGCTGGGGAGCGATCAAGCGCTGCAAGGCCTCATACCCGGCGAACGCGGCGGAGGCGGCGATGATCATCACGATGGCGATGCCCGCCAGGTCCTCGGCCCTGCCGTACCCGTAGGTGAAACGGCGGGTGGCCGCCCGGCGCCCGAGGGAGAACGCGATCGCCAGCGGGATCGCGGTCAGCGCGTCGGCGACGTTGTGCAGGGTGTCGCCCAGCAGGGCGACCGACCCGGAGAAGGCCACGACGACCATCTGGACGACGGCGGTCACCATGAGGGCGGCGAAAGAGATCGCCACCACCCGCATCCCCTGGTCGCTGGACTCCAGCGCCGCGTCGCTCTTGTCGGCGCTGTCATGGCCGTGCGGGGTGAAAGCGTGGCCGGCGCGCCCGATCAGGCGCCCGAGTCGGCCGCGCGCGGATTTTCCTTGGCGCCCGTGCCCATGCCCGTGGCCGTGCCCGTGGTCGCGTCCGTGGCCGTGCCCGTGGCCGTGCCCGTGGCCGTGCCCGTGGTCGTGCCCGTGCTGGTGGTCGTGGTCGTGGTCGTGGTCGTGGTCGTGGTCGTCAGGCTCCTGGGAGGACAAAGAATCGTCCTTGGGCTGTTCAGACATCGCTACCTCACTTGCGAACGACGGCCATGTCACACAGCATATGTATCCATGTGCGCACGCGACAACGTCTCAGATACCAACCCTTCGCAGGAGCAACCCACCGGCGCCCAGGTGGAGGCCGCCGTCGGGGCCTTCCGGATGCTCAGCGACGCCACCCGGCTGCGCCTGATGTGGCTGCTGGCCTCCGGCGAGTACGACGTCGGCTCCCTGGCCGAGGCCGTCGCGGTCGCGCGCCCCTCGGTCTCCCAGCATCTGGCCAAACTGCGCCTGGCCGGTCTGGTCAGCACTCGCCGGGACGGCCGTCGCGTGCTGTATCGGGCCCGCGACGTCCATGTCCGTACCCTCATCGGCGAGGCTCTCTTCCACGCCGATCACGAGGTCTCCGGCATCCCCCGCCACCCCGACTGACCACAGCGCGTAGATCTCGCTGCGGCCACCCCGGTCCAGGGCCGCGGGTGGCGGTGACTCCGGTGCCGGTCCGCGCCGGGTCAGGTCACCGTGCCGATCCCGACCAGCGACGTGACGTCGGCCGAGTCGACCCCCTGCTCGGCCAGCAGAGCGGGCACGACCGCAATGCTCTCACCGCGGCCGTCCTTGTCGGTTTTGGAGATGCGAACGGTGGCCTCAGAACGGGAAGGCCATTCCATCCAGCCGGCACCCAGGCCACTCCCGAGCCTCAGTTCGTCGGCCCCGGCCTCGTGAACGACCCGCATCGCTCACCCAGAAGAACCCCCGGCGGAATTAACCGGGCGCACCTTCCGGAACGGTGTCCGCGGACATCGCCCCTTCTCCTGGAGCACTCGTCAGGTAGACATGTTGGTGGCCGTTGCCGGCGCTGACATTGATCTGGTCGAGTTGTGTCGCCGCGACAGACCACGTCGCGACAGCGGCGGACCGTTGGCGGGCCGCCAGATCGAGGAAGTCCCGGCGAAGATCTACGGGAAGCCGCTGTCCGGCCGCGTACGCATCGACCGCGATCGCCACGGCGTTCACCGCGTTACGAAACCCCATGCGAGCCACGTTGGTCGCGGTCGTCCCGGAGGGAGTCTCCGCATGCCTGTCGACAGCCTGCCGCAGAACACGCTGCCACCCATCGATCTCCGCCGGCTGCGCCGGTTGCGCGGTGAGGGTTCTGTCCTGAGGAAGCGCCTTGGTGAGGCCGGACAGCACCCCGTTCAGATCAACGGCGGTCACACGCGCCGTGGTGGTCAACTCGCTGATTTGCCGGACATCCCGTTTCGCCTCCGCCTCCCGCATGTCGGCGATGGCGGCCTGGCCGGCATCGGGGAGAGCGAAAAGGTAACCCAGTGATCCGGCTATCGCGACGGCGACGAGGATGGTCACGATGTGGCGCACCCTGCCGGACGAACGAGTGCTCGGCCGAGCCAGGGGGGATGGCCTGGCCGTTTTCGAGGACATCCAGCGGCTCCCGTTCACCCTTACAACCCCGAGTGCGGTCGTGTGACCGACGTTACCGCTTTCAACGATCTACGTCCACGCGCTCCGTTTCGGCTCGGCTCATCCTTTCGTTCTCCTGCGTTGCCTTTAGTCGTTTCTAGCCTTGGTCGATTTTCAATCATTGATCACCTCGACAATGTCGATTCATGAAATTCCTACCGGTCTCCTGCGACGAGCCGGGATCCGCTGTCGCATGCCCGCCGGTCCTTTCGCGCCGGACCTGAGCGCCGGGCCACGATCCTGAGTAACGGCCACCGCGGCGAGCCACCCCACCCACTCACCCGCTGACGGGCTCGACGTGACCCTCGTCGGACCGGCCCTCATTTTCCTCATGGCTTCACTTGACGCTACGCTCGACACCGAATGGAAATAGGAACCATTATCAAACTCAGTGAGGACGTGTGCGCGTGACTGATCCGTACGAGTGGTCGGCCGAGTTCGTCGACGCCATGATGGCCCCCCACTGGGACGTCTTGGGCCCCGTGCTCACGAAGGCGCTGCAGCAGGGCCGCCCGGGCCCTGTCGTCGACCTGGGCGCGGGCGGCGGGCTGGGCACCCTGGTGATCGCCGAGGCGCTGCCGGACGCCGAGATCATCGCCATCGAACCCTCCCTCGCGCTGCGGTCGGTGCTGACGGCCCGCGTGTTCGAACGCCCCGGCCTGCGTGACCGGGTGACCGTGCTGCCCGACGGGCTGCTGCAGGCCACGCTCCCCTCCGACGTGGGTACGGTGGTCGCGATGAACGTCATCGGCCACCTCACCCCCGCCGAACGGCACGGGCTGTGGGATCTGCTGGTGCCCGGCGGCAGGGCGGTGCTGAACCTGCAACCCCCCGCCGAACCGGTCGCGACGCCGCTGACCCGCTTCACCGACCTGCGGCTGGGGCGCCACCGCTACGAAGGGTGGGGCAGGGCCGAACCGGCGGGACCCGACAGCGTCACCTGGCACATGTCCTACCGGGTCTACGAGGGAGAGCGGCTCGTCCGTGAGGTCGAGACCGGCTACCCCTGGCGGGTGCTGCAGGAGCGGACGCTGCGCGAGGAACTCGCCGGGCACGGACTGGGCCTGACCGCCGTCGGGCCGAGCGACCTCGGGATGTACGTCATCGAGGAGGGCACGCACGTGTGAGGTGATCCGCTCCCTTCCGGGCCGAGGCGGCCCGGAAGGGAGCGGATCACCGATGTCGGACAGGTCACGTGAGCGAGCAGCGTCTGCCCGACCCGTTCACCGGACATCGGTGATCTTCCTCCGATCATCGATCATGGAGTGGTCGATCCGCAGGACGCGGTCGGCCCGGGCCGCCACCGTCGCGTCATGGGTGACCGCCAGGACGGCCAGGGCCGTGTCCTGGCCGCCCTGGCCGTCCCGGCCGTCCCGGCCGTCCTGGCGCAGCCTGTCGAGCAGGTCGAGCACCCGCTCGGCGGTCTCGGTGTCGAGGGCGGCGGTGATCTCGTCGGCCAGCAGCAGTGCCGGGCCGGCCGCCAGCGCTCTGGCCAGGGCGACCCGCTGCCGCTGTCCGCCGGACAGGGCCGCGGGGTAGCGGTGCGCCGTGCCGGCGGGCAGTCCCACTGCGGCGAGCAGGCGCTCCGCCTCGATGGTGGCCGCCGCGCGGCCGAGCCCTCCGAGCAGGCGCAGGGGACGCCGCAGCGCGGCCGCGACCGGCCGAGCCGGGTTGAGCGCGGCCAGCGGGTCCTGCCCGACCAGGGCCAGGGCGCGCAGGGCGCGGACGTTCCTGTCGCGTACCGGCCAGGGCAGTGGTTCACCCAGCAGCGTGGCGCTGCCCGCCCGGACCGGATGGAGCCCGGCCAGGGCCCGCAGAAGCGTGCTCTTGCCGCACCCGGAGGGGCCGAGCACGGCGACGAACTCCCCCGGTGCGATCGTCACCTCGACCCCGCCGAGCAGGGGGGTGCCGTCCGGCCGGTCGAGGCTCAGGCCGTCCACCGCGAGCACCGCACCGGCCGCCCGCGTCCCGGCCCTGCCATGGGCGCTCTCGGGGGACCTCGGCGCGGGGAGCGCGCCCAGCCGTACGACCCGGTCGGCCAGCCCGGTCACCACGGCGTCGTCGTGCGAGACGATCAGCGTCACCGAACGGCCTTCGGCCCGGCGGCGGCGTATCAGGGCGACGGCGGTCTCCAGGGCCTGCGGGTCGAGCGCGCTGGTGGGTTCGTCGAGGACGAGCAGGTCGGGGTCGGTGACGAGCGCCCTGGCCAGGGCGACCCGTTGCGCCTGCCCGCCGGAGAGCTGGTGCGGCAGACGCTCGGCGAACTCCGCCGGATCCAGCCCGACCTCGGCGAGCATCCGCTCGGCACGCGCCTGCCGTCCGGCGCGGGGCCACCCGATCGCCCGCAGGGGTTCGAGCACCGCGGCCCGCGCGCTCAGCAGCGGATGCAGGGCGGAGGCGGGGTCCTGGCCGAGGTAGCCGACGTGCCGGCGACGCCAGCGCCGGGTGGCGTGCAGGGGCGCGCGATCCCATTCGACGCGGCCCGCGACCCGGGTCAGGCCGGGCGGCAGCTCTCCCAGGACGGCACGCAGGACCGTCGTCTTGCCCGCGCCGGAAGGGCCCGTCAGGGCGAGCACCTCGCCACGCGCGGCGCTCAGGGCGACATCGTCGGCGACGAGGACCCCGGCGGGACCGACGACGGTCAGCCCGCTCACGACCAGCCCGCTCACGAGCGTCCCGCCAGGACGTGCGAGAGCCCTGCCACGGTGGCGGCCAGCAGGGCCAGCGCCACGGCGGGAGCGAGCAGCGCGGCCGGGTTGAGACCGATTCCCGGCAGGTTCTCCCGGAGCATCGCCGCCCAGTCGGGAGCCGGTGGAGCGGGCCCGAAACCGAGGACGTTCAGCGCGGCGGCCAGCTGCACCGCGAGCACCGTCCGCTGGCCGAGATCGGCGCCGATCAGCCCGGCGTGCGCGGGCAGCACCTCCCTGCACAGGACCGACAGGCCGCGCTCCCCCCTGGACAACGCGGCTTCGACATACCCGGCGTGCCGGGCCTGCGCGGTGGCGTCGGCCACCACCCGCACGGTGAGCGGGGCTCCGCCGAGCACCGTCCCGGCGACGACCGCCGCCGGGCCGGGCAGCACCACCACCGCCAGCATCGCCACCAGGAGCAGGGGAAGCACCAGCAGCAGATCCGACAGGGCCGCGACCACGCGGGTGGCACGGCTTCGGCTCCACCCCGCCCACAGCCCGCCCGCCACTCCCAGGGCGCAGGCGGCGGCGGCCGCGGCCAGCGCGACCAGGGTCAGTTCGCGGCCACCGGCCAGCACCCGGGAGAGGACGTCACGGCCCAGGGCGTCGGCGCCCAGTGGCAGGCCCGGTCCCGGGGCCGCCCACGGCACGGCCACGGTGCGGATCGGGTCCTGGCCGGCCAGCGCCTCTCCCCCCAGGGCGACCACCAGCACGCAGCCGGCGGCGACCGCGGCCGCGGCCGTACGTGCGCGGACGGCTCTCACCGGACCGCTCCGCCCCGGGGGTCCACGGCCCACGCGACGGTGTCGGCGGCCGTCAGGCCGGCCCCGACCACCACGCCGGCGAGCATGGCCGTGGCCTGTACCACGGGCAGGTCCCGGCCGCCGATCGCCGAGACCAGCAGCTCCCCTAGCCCCGCCAGGCCGAACAGCGTCTCCACCACGGCCGTCCCGGCGACCAGCCCGCCCCCGACCACGGCGAGCAGCCGGGCGACGGCGGGCGCGACGACGGGGAGCACGTACCGGAGCGCGACGGCCGCCGTGGACATCCCCCGCAGCTCGGCGTCGCGCACGAAGGGCCGGGCGACGGCGTCGGCGATCGCACCGCGCAGCAGGGCGGCACCGTAGGCGGCGGTCGGCAGGGCGAGGGTCAGCACCGGCAGCACCAGCAGCTCGGGACGGCTCCACGCGGGCTCGCCGACGGGAAGCAACGAGACGGGCGGCACGAGCCTCCAGCCCGCCGACAGTGCCGCCACCAGCAACGCCGCCACGGCGACCTGGGGCAGCGCCGCTCCGCCCACGACGAGCCCCGTGATCACCGGCCGCAACGGCTTCGGCCCCCGTACGGCCGACCAGGCCAGGGCCGCCATGAGCGGTACGGTGAGCGCCAGCGCGGCCACGGCCAGGGTGAGGGTCACCGGGATGCGCGGGCCGATCAGCTCGGCGACCGGCCGGCCGGTGAGAAGGGAGTGTCCCGGCTCGCCGGACAGCATCCCGGCGAGCCAGCTCACGTAGCGTTCGGCGAGGGGCCGGTCCAGCCCGGCGGCGGCGCGCAACCGCGCCAGCTGCTCGGCGTCGGCCCGTCCGCCGCCCAGCACGACGGCGGCGTCTCCCGGCAGCGCCTCGGTGAGCAGGAAGATCGCCATGGAGGCGCAGGTCAGCAGTGCCCCGGCTCGGACGATCAGCCGCAGGACGCCGCCGAGCCCCGCCCGGTCAGCCGCCAAGAGCCACCTGGTCGATGAAGCCCGCCGAGAAACCGATCCCCTCGGGGACTCCCGTCAGGCCGGGCCTGGCCAGGTCGAGCCTGTCGCTGAGCGCCCACACGGCGTACCCGCCCTCGTCGCGCAGCCGGGACTGCAGCTCGCCCAGGCGGGTACGGCGCTCAGGTTCGTCCGCCTCGGCCAGGGCCGCTTCCAGGCCGGCGTGCCAGGTCTCATCCTCCCAGGCCGTCTCGTTGGTGGGAGAGCCCGGCTTCAGCGCGACCCGGACCACGTCGAGGAAGGGGATGCCTCCCAGGTAGCCGACGTAGAAGGGCTCCTTGCCCCATACCGTCGAGAAGTAGGTGTCGGCGGGGGCGAGCTTGACCTTCGCCCGGATTCCGACCTCCACCAGCTGCTGGGCGATCAGCGTCGCGGCGGAGTCCATTCCCGGGTAGGCGGTGGTGCTGTGAAGGGTGAGGTCGACGCCGTCGGCGTATCCGGCCTCGGTCATCAGCCTCCTGGCGCGTTCGACGTCGCGGGTGCGCTGCGCCAGCCCGCCGGGGCTGGTGGGGTCCTTGGGGGTGAGCAGGTCGTTGCCCACCTCGCCGAACCCGAGGAAGGCGACCTGCAGCAGCTGCTCGCGGTCGAGCGTCAGCCGTACCGCCTCGCGCACGCGCCGGTCGTCGAAGGGCTTGGTGTCGGTGCGCATGACCAGCGGGTAGAGGGTCGCCCCGGGCCTGCGGACCAGCTTCACCGCGGGGTTGCCGGCGTGCTGCTTCACCAGCGCGGCCGGTACCGCCGCGGCCAGGTCCACCTGGCCCGACAACAGCGCCTCACCGCGCGCCTGGGGGTCGGGAACCGCGCGGACCTCGATGCGGCGGCTCGGCGGCTTCGGCCCCCACCAGTCGTCGTTGCGCTCGAACGTCGTCGCCTGCGCGTCACCACCGGCGGGACGGAACGGCCCGGAACCGGGGACGGGCCTGGTGAAGTCGGTGCTGCCGGCGGGAACGACGAACGTCGCGCCCTCCAGGGCCTTGCCGACCTCGGCGTAGGGCTTCTTGGTGACCAGTTCGAAGGTGGTGTCATCGAGCACCTTGGAGGCGCCCAGGTCGAACATCTCCATTCGGCCGAAGTTCTCGGCCGCCTTCTCCCCCATCCGCCGCAGGGAGAACAGCGCGTCCGCCGCCGTGACGGCCCGTCCGTCGGGGAACGCCGCATCACCGCGGATCGTGATCTTCCAGCGGGTGAGGGACGTGTCGGGCTTCCAGGCGGTCGCGAGCCTGGGCAGCGTGCGCCCGTCGGGCCCGGGCAGGGTCAGCACGTCGTAGGTCAAGGCCATCCGCACCAGATCGCTCTCCCCCGGCAGCAGGCCGTGCGGGTCGCCTGTGGCGTTGGACGGGGAACCGGGGGCGGCGTAGCGGACCGTGTCCGATGCCGCGCCGGACGCGGTGCCGGACCCGGCGGGCGAGGATGCGGCCGGTGATGCGGCCGTGCCCGTACCGCCGGAAGAACAACCGGTCAGCAGCGTCGCGGCCGCGGCCGCCACGGTGATCCGGCGGGAGAGTCGGGGGAACATCATGACCTTTCTCAGGGGAGCACTCGGTCGAGCTCGTCGTGGGCCGGTCGGGCGGGCCGATGATCGATGGGTGGAGACCGGCCGTCGCCCGGCGCCGAGTCCCTCCAACCGAGAAAACGGTTTTCATTTTTGCAGTAAGTTTCGGACATGTCCAATCGCTGAAAATGATCACGTTGTTCCCGTCCTGCCCGACGACGGCCGCCGCCCTCGGTAGCGGGTGCCGGGCGCCGGAACGCGCGCCGGCGCCGGCGCCGGGGGCGGCGACGACGGCGTTTCAGACGGCCGGGTCGGGCAGCGCCTGCGACGGACGCCGGTGGCGGGCCCGGCGCCGCGGGATCCCGCGGCCATCGCCGGAACCACCGCCGTGATCACTGCCGCGGTCGTGGTCGCGGTCGTGGTGGGGCCCGGTACGGCGGGTGACGGCCAGTGCGGCCAGCGCGGTCGTGATCGGCACGGCCGCGATCAGTCCCAGGGTGCCCACCACGCTTCGGACGATCTCCTGGGCGAGCACCGGGTTGGTCACCGTGTCCCCCAGGGGCTGCTCCCCCACACTGATCAGCAACAGCAGCGGCAGCGACGCGCCGGCATAGGCCAGCACGATCGTGTTGATCACCGAGGCGATGTGGGAGCGCCCGACCCGGGCCGCGGCCCGGTACAGCCGGCCGAACCCGTAGCCGGGATTGGCGCGGGCCAGCTCGCCGACGGTGGCGGCCTGGGTGACGGTGACGTCGTCCAGCACACCCAGGGACCCGATGATGATGCTGGCCAGCAGCAGCCCCTGGGTGTTGATGCGGTGGCTGGTGTCGAGGTAGAAGGAGCTCTCGTCGGTGATGCCGTTCAGCCGTACCAGGTCGATCGCGGCGTAGGCCAGCGCGCCGGTCAGGCTCAGGCTGGCCACGGTGCCCACGATCGCCACCGAGGTGGTGAGGGTGAATCCGTGGGTGAGATACAGCACGGTCAGCATGATCGCCGCGGCGCCGACGACGGCCACCGGCAGCGGCGGGCTCCCGGCCAGGATCGCCGGGATGACGAAGGTCAGCAGCAGCACGAAGGTGATGCTCAGGCCGATCAAGGCCATCAGCCCGCGCCAGCGGCCGAAGGCGATCACCGCCAGCGCGAAGGCGGCACCGGCCAGCGACAACGGTGAGGACCGGTCGTGATCGGAGATCTGGTACGGCGCCACCTCCGGCTCACCGCCGGGGGAATGGATGAGCACCACGTCGTCGCCCGTGGTGAAGCGCTGCGCACCCGGGCCGCTGGGCAGCGCGGAGGTGACGTGCCGGCCGGCCTGCGGGCCGCCGGTCAGCTGGATGCGGGCGTCACCGCAGGTGGCCGGGTCCGGTGGCGGCGGGACCGCCTGCGCCTCCCCTTCGAGCGGGGGTTCCTTCGGGCAGGGGGTGAGGGTCATGGCGGTGATGGTCCCGTTCACCCGCTGCAGTGCCCCCTGCTGGGCGGTGGAGACCGGTTCTCCCGGCCACAGATGGACCAGTGCCGCCACGGTGACGACCGCCAGCGGGACGATCACGGCCAGGATGGCCCACAGCGCCGCTCGCGAGCCGGCCGGGACGGGAGCGTGCGGGCCGTGGGAATGGTTGGCGCCCATGGGCGGGACTCTCCTGAGGCACGTGCGGACGGGACGAGGTGCCACGCGGTGACGCGGGCCGGGCAGGCGGTCGTGACCACCGGCCGCCGGAGGCGAGGGCCCGGCGGCGCCGAGCCGCTCGAATCCTCACCCGGCCTCCTTCCGCGGGCCGCACGAGGAGCCGGGCGTCAGGAGGCGATCCTTGCGGGGGCAGAGGTTCAGGAGGTGCGGTGGACCGGCCGGGTGCCGTTCGCGTGGCCGGGGGCGGCGGGCGCGTCCTCCCGGTCGAGGTGGTCGGCGTGGTAGAGGCCCTGGGTGAGCAGCCGGCGCACGTGCTCGTCGGCGGCGCTGTAGTAGACGAAGGTGCCCTCGCGGCGGCCCTTGACCAGCCCCGCGAGGCGGAGCTTGGCCAGGTGCTGGCTGACCGCGGCGGGGGCGGCGTCGGCGAGCTCGGCCAGGCAGGCCACGGACGACTCTCCCTGCAGCAACGCCCAGAGGATCTTGATGCGGGTGGGGTCGCACAGCAGCCGAAACGACTCGGCGGCCAGGTGCACCTGCTCCTCGGTGGGCATCTCGAAGTCGGGCAGCGAGCTGTGCATGGCGCCAGCATAACCTTCACCCCACCTACTTGCTTACTTGCGTGAATGCGCATATACGATACTTCGGTGACCGAGCTGAGAACCTCCACCTCTCCCGCCGCCGGGACCACCGCCACCGCGACGACGCCGGGGGCGGCTTCCTGGCGATCGGACATCTGGTCGCTGCCCGAGGTGCGGTGGGCGGTGGCCGCCACCGCGCTGTTCGCCGCCGGTGGCCTGTGCCAGCTGGCCGGGACTCCACCGTGGCTGTGGTGGGGCCTGTACCTGGCCTGCTACGCCGCCGGTGGCTGGGAACCGGGCCTGGCCGGAGTGCGGGCGCTGCGCGAGCGCACGCTGGACGTGGACCTGCTGATGGTCGCCGCCGCGATCGGCGCCGCCGCGATCAGGCAGGTCCTCGACGGCGCCTTGCTGATCGTCATCTTCGCCACCTCCGGCGCGCTGGAGGCGGTGGCCACCAAACGCACCGCCGACTCGGTACGCGGCCTGCTGCACCTGGCCCCCGAGCGGGCCACCCGGCTCACCGTCGATGGCGGCCGCAACAGGGAGGAGGTGGTGGAGGCGTCCGCCCTGCGGGCCGGCGAGGTGATCCTGGTACGGCCGGGTGAGCGGATCGGCGCCGACGGCCGCGTCGTCGCCGGGCACAGCGACGTCGACCAGGCGAGCATCACCGGCGAGGGCCTGCCGGTCGACAAGCAGGCCGGCGACGAGGTGTTCGCCGGAACCCTGAACGGCACCGGCGTACTGCGCGTGCAGGTGACGCGTCCGGCCGCCGAGAGCGTGATCGCCCGGATCGTGGCCCTGGTGGAGCAGGCCAGTGCCACCAAGGCGCGCACCCAGCTGTTCATCGAGAAGGTCGAGCAGCGCTACTCCGTCGTCATGGTCGCCGCCACGGTGGCGCTGTTCACGCTGCCGCTGCTGTGGGGCACGGACGTGCAGGACAGCCTGCTGCGCGCGATGACCTTCATGATCGTCGCTTCGCCGTGCGCGGTGGTCCTGGCCACCATGCCGCCGCTGCTGGCCGCGATCGCCACCGCCGGCCGTCACGGGGTGCTGGTCAAGTCCGCGGTGGTGATGGAGCGCCTCGGCACCGCCACTCGGGTGGCCTTCGACAAGACCGGCACGCTGACCGAGGGCCGTCCCTACCTGGCCGAGGTCCGCCTGCTGCCCGGCGGCCTCGGGGATCCGGCCGCGGATCCGGGCAGGGAGCGGCTGCTGGCACTGGCGGCCGCCGCCGAGCAGTCCTCGGAGCATCCCCTGGGCCGCGCCGTGGTGCGGGCCGCCCGCACGGCCGGTCTGGTGATCGCACCGGCGGACGAGTTCGCCTCCGAGCCCGGCCGGGGCGTGCGCGCCCGCGTCGAGGGCATGCTCGTCGAGGTCGCAGGTCCCGCCTGCCTGCTGCCCGGCGACCGCGATCGGGCCGCCCGCCGGGCGGTCGCCGACCTGCAGGACGGCGGCCACACCGCCGTCGTGGTCCGCATCGACGGCACGGCGGTCGGCGTGCTGGCGCTGGCCGACCGGATCCGCCCCGGCGCCGCCGACGCCGTCGCCCATCTGACCACCCTGACCGGTGCCGCGCCGGTGCTGCTGACCGGCGACAACGCACCGGCCGCCACCCGGCTGGCCGGCCAGGCCGGTATCGCCGACGTGCGCGCCGGGCTGCTGCCCGAGGACAAGGTGAGCGCCGTGGCCGAGCTGCAGCGCCGCGGTGCCCGGGTGGCGCTGGTCGGCGACGGCGTCAACGACGCCCCCGCGCTGGCGTCCGCCCACGTCGGTATCGCGATGGGCCGCGCCGGGTCCGACCTCGCCCTGGACACCGCTGACGCGGTCATCACCCGCGACGAGTTGGCCACCGTTCCCGCCGTCATCGCGCTGGCCCGGCGCGCCCGCCGCATCATGGTCGCCAATCTCGTCATCGCCGCCACCTTCATCGCCGTCCTGGTCGCCTGGGACCTGTTCGGCGACCTGCCGCTGCCGCTCGGCGTGGCCGGTCACGAAGGCTCCACCGTCATCGTCGCCCTCAACGGGCTGCGCCTGCTTCGCGATGCCGCCTGGCGCCGCGCCGCCGACCCCACCCGCGTTCAGAAGTGAACGCCCCCGGAGCCGTCGGGTACCGTCTCCCGTCACCTGCCCGCCCATGGCGCTGCTGGCGGTGCTGCTGTCGATCTGCTCGGAGGCCGACGCGTTCGTGGCGGCCTCGATGACCGCGTTCTCCCCGACCGCGAAGCCGGCCTTCCTGGTGGTCGGCCCGATGGTCGACCTCAAGCTGATCGCGCTGCAGACCGGCACGTTCGGCCGGGCCTTCGCGCTCAGGTTCGTCCCGCTCACCTTCGTCCTGTGTTCCTACGGTCCCTGCCGGGAGCGGGTTGAGGATCGACGCTGCGCGTGGTGCCGGTGCCCCGCCGGCTCGTTCTCGTCGTCAGTGGCGACCGTCATCGCGAGATCGACGACGGCCCCTCCCCCGGGATCGTCCGCTCCCGCTCGTAGCCGGTCCGCAGGGCGAACGGGTGGTAGGTGGCGCGACGGGGACGCCGGGTGCGGGCCCGGAGACGTTGACGATGACGCGTGGCCGGTCCAGGCCGTGGCTGAGGACGAACCGGCTCAGGTACTCCAGCGCGAAGACGCCCTCGACGCCCTCGGTGGTGACGAACCGGCTCGACCGGAAGTAGCGGGCGCACAGCACCAGCGCGTCCACGGCGGGGTGGCGGGCGTTGATCTCCCTGAGAACTCTTCTGTTCTCGCCGACCAGGCTCAGGTCCGCGGGGATGAAGTGGGCCCCGGGCAGCGTGGCCGCTTTGGCGGCATCACGGCCGATGATCACCACGGTGTCACCCCGGCCCAGGTAGGTCGAGGCCAGGGCCCGGCCCATGCCGTCGGTGCCGCCGCTGATCACGATGGTCTTCGCGGTACCGGTCATCAGGACTCCTTTGCTCCGGTGGTGGCGGGTTCGGGGTGGGTGGACGGCGCGTGGGTGCGGCCGGGCAGCAGCGGGATCGCGGCGAGCACGGCCACGATGAGCACGGTGACGAGCCAGAAGACACCGTGAAGGCCGGTGATCACGTCTGCGGAGGTCTGCAGGATGAGGGTGACCAGGGCGATGCCGAGTGCGGCGCCGAGCTGGTTGAGCATGTAGAGGACCGAACTTCCCTGCGCGACCAGCGGGCCGGGCAGGCTCCGGTAGAGCGAGCCCATCGTCGGCGCGCTGAAACAGCCCATGCCCAAGCCGATGGTCAGCGCCGCCAGTACCGGCCACCCCTGGCCGGTGTCGGCGGTGATCCGGGTGAAGGCCAGGGCGCTGAGCCCGGCCACGAGCGCGCCCCCGGCGGCCAGGCCGCGGGTGCCGATCCTGTCGGACAGCCGTCCGGCCAGCGGCATGGCGACGGCGCTGCCCAGACCCGCCGGAGCCATCAGCAGCCCGGCGGCGAGCACTCCGTGGCCGTGTGCCTGCAGGTGGTACAGCGGAAGCGTGAACAGGGTCGCGAAGGTGGCCAGCCCGCCCAGGCCCATGATGGTGACGCCGGCGGCGAACCCCCGGTCGGCGAACAGCCGCACGTCGATCAGCGGTGGCGTGCGGCGGGAGCCGAGCGCACGCAGGACGTAGCCGGTGATCAGCACGATGCCCGCGGCCAGCGGCAGCAGCGCCTGCCAGACGGTGAACGCTCCGTGCTCGGCCGTCTGCGACAGGGCCAGGACCATCGCGGAGAACCCCGGCCCGAGCAGGGCCAGTCCCAGGACGTCGAGCCGGACCGCCGACGGCGATCCTGGACGGCGCCTTCGCCGTGTTCGCCCGTCAGGGCTACGCCCAGGCCTGCGTGCAGGAGATCGCCGACGAGGCCGGCGTGGCCAAACCCACGGTCTACAACCACCTCACCGACAAGGCGACCCTCTTCCGGCACGCGATCCAGGCCGCGGCCCGGAGCGTGCTGGACCAGCGGCTCACCGCGCTGCAACCGCTCACCGAGCCCGGCACCGACCTCCGGACCACCCTGGAGGAGGTCGGCCACCACTTGGTGCGGCTGCACGCCGACGACCGCTCCTGCGCACTGCGGCGCCTGCTCTACGCGGAACTCACCCACTTCCCCGACATCCTCGACATCGCCGTCGAGAGCGGTCCGCACCGTCTCAACCAGGCGCTGGCCGACCGGCTGGCGCGGCTCGTCCTCACCGGACGTCTCCGCGCCGCCGACCCCGACCAGGCCGCCGAACACCTCCTGTCCCTGCTCGTCGGCCCCCTGGAGTCACGCTCCCAGATGGGCACCCGCCGGCTCGACGACACCGAACTGCAGGAGATCGCCCGCGCCGCCGTCCACACCTTCCTCCAGGCCTTCGGCCCCGAGAACGCGGACGCGCGGCAGCCCGCGACGTGATCGCCGCCGGACGCGGTCCCGTCCGTGGCGCGAGACGGGTCTTCCATCCCGCGTCCACGTGAGGGAACGTTCAGTCCACCAGGCCGGCGCGGTAGGCGACGATGGCCACCTGTACCCGGTTGGTCACGGCGAGCTTGTCGAACAGGTGGGACACGTGACTTTTGACCGTTGCCTCGCTCATGTGCAGGCCGGCCGCGATCTCGGTGTTGGAGCGGCCGAGTCCCACCTCGACAAGCACCTCGCGCTCGCGGCCGGTGAGGGTCTCCAGCCGGGCGAGCGCGTCACGGCGGCGCCGGACGGGCACGTCGGTGGTGACCCGGTGGATCAGCCGCCGGGTCACCTGCGGGGACAGTATCGCGTCACCGCTGTGCGCGAGGCGTACGGCACGGATCAGGTCGTGCGGCGAGGTGTCCTTGAGGAGGAATCCGCAGGCCCCGGCCTCCAGGGCGGTGAAGACGTGCTCGTCGGTGTCGAACGTGGTGAGGATCACGACCGCGGGCGCACGGGGAAGCCCGCGGACGGCCTCGGTGGCGGCCAGGCCGTCGGTCCGCGGCATCCTGATGTCCATCAGGACGACGTCCGGCTTCAGGCGGCGCACGGCGTCGACCGCCTCGCCCCCGTCCGCGGCCTCTCCTGCGACCTCCACGTCGGGCGCGGATTCGAGGATGAACCGCAGCCCGGCGCGGATCAGCAGTTCGTCGTCAACCAGCAGCGTCCTGATCATGTATGCCCCTCGCGGACGCGTCCCACGGCAACCGGCCCTCGAGACGCCAGCCTCCCGCATCGCCGGGCGCGCCGCGCACCGTTCCGCCGATCAACCGGAAACGTTCTTCCAGGCCCACGAGACCCGCCCGGGCGCCGGAAGGGCCCGCGGCGGGCCGGGGCGACCGCTCGTTGACGACCGTGATCGTGACGCCGTCCTCCGGGCTCCCGGTCACGCGGACGGTGACCGGTGCTCCGGCGGCGTGCCTGTGCGCGTTGGTCAGCCCTTCCTGCACGAGCCGATAGGCGGCCCGGGCGGTCGCCACCGGCAACGTGCCGAGGTCGCCGTGCAGCGTGACGGCGTTGCCGGCCGATGTCCAGGACTCCACCAGTCGCCGCAGGTCGGGAAAGGCGTCGTCATGTCCGGCCCGCAGCACGCCCACGATCTTCCGCAGCTCTTCGAGGGCCTCCTGCGCGGTGACCCGGATCAGCGCCGCCTCCCGCTCGACGCGTGCCGGTCCCGCGCCGGGGTTGACCTCCAGCCCGCCGGCGTGCAGCGAGATGAGGGTGACCTTGTGCGCGAGCACGTCGTGCATCTCCCGTGCGATCCGGCCGCGTTCGGCGGCCTTCGCCTGTTCGTCGCGCAGGTGCCGTTCGGTCTCGGCGCGCTCCGCGCGTTCCCGCAGTGACCTGGTCAGCTCGCGGCGGGTGGCGGTGTACCCGCCGGCCACCAGCACGGCGGCGGTGGCGGCCGTCGCGGAGAGCAGCGCGTCCGTGCCGGACCCGCCGCCGTCGACCCACTGCTGCGCCAGGAATCCCGCCACGCCGATCGCCGCCAGCGCCGCGAACCGCGGGCCCGGCCGCACACCCGCACCGCAGAACAGGCCGATCAGCAGCGGCCCAGGGTTGCCCGACAGCGCGTACGCGCCCGCCCCGGCGGCGGTGACCGCGATCGGCCACCGATCGCGGAACCACACCGCACCCGTGGCGACCAGCCCGGCGGCCGCGATGACCACGCGCGGCAGCGGCGCCCACGGCACCTTGACCGCCACGACGGTCAGCACCAGGCAGAACACCACGGAGGCCGCGCTCACCGCGTGCGGGCCGAGCGTGACGACCCGCCGCGACGCGTTCCGGTACGTCACCATCGGCCCAGCGTAACCAGGACGGCGGCGCGTCACCTCCTACGAACGTCGATGCCGTCCGCCCGAGAATCTCCGGCTTAAGTGTGATGCGGCCATGACCGCGACGGCGATGCGGCCCCGCCCTCGCCGGCGGCACCGTTGATGACCCCGACCACGTCAGGAGTCACGCCATGTGGCCAGCCCCCCTTCCACGCCTGCTGCTCATCATCGCCCTGTCCCTGGGGGCCCTCTGGCCGCCCTCCGCGGCCGCGGCCTCGGCGGCCGTTCCCGACACCCGCCGGCTGGCGGACTTCTTCGACGCCACCATGCCGGCGGCGCTGGAGGCCGACCACGTGCCGGGCGCGGTGGTCTCGGTGGTGGGCGCCGGGAAGACCCTCTTCAGCAAGGGGTACGGCCTGGCCGACCGCGAGAACGGGACGCCGTTCGACCCCGCCACCTCGCTGGTGCGGATCGCCTCCATCACCAAACTGTTCACCTGGACCGCGGTGATGCAACAGGTGCAGCGGGGCAGGCTCGACCTGAACGCGGACGTGAACCGCTACCTCACCACGTTCCGCATCCCCGCGACGTACCCCCGGCCGATCACGCCGGCGCATCTGATGGACCACACCGCCGGGTTCGAGGACAGCGCCATCGGCGTGGGCGCGCGGCGCAAGGCCGACGTGCCGCCCCTGGGCACGTATCTCGCCGAGCACGTGCCGGCGCGGATACGCCCGCCCGGAGAGGTGTCGGCCTACTCGAACTACGGCGCGGCGCTGGCCGGGCACATCGTGGCGCAGGTGAGCGGGAAGCCCTACGACCGGTACGTCCAGGACCACATCCTGGACCCGCTCGGCATGCGGCACAGCACGGCCTCCGAGCCCGTCCCCGCCCGTCTGGCCGCGGGCCAGGCACGCAGCTATGACCACGAGGACGGGACCTACCGGCGCAAGCCCTTCGTCTTCGACAACCTCCCGCCCGACGGGTCGATCAGCGCCACCGCGGACGACATGGCCCGCTTCATGATCGCCCACCTGGGGAACGGGCCCATCCTCGACGAGCCCACCGCCCGCCTCATGCACCGGCGGTCCTTCGCCGCCGACCCCCGCATCGACGGGTACGCCCACGGGTTCAAGGAGCAGACCGTCAACGGGCATCGCGTGATCATGCACGACGGCAGCTGGGAGGGCTTCCAGAGCGCGCTGCTGCTGGTGCCCGGCGCCGGCGTCGGCCTGTTCGTCTCCACCAACGGCACGGGCGGCATCGACACCGTCTCCAAGCTCGTACCCGCCTTCTTCGACCGTTTCCTCCCCGGCGACCGCGCCGCGCCCTCCGCCCCGCCCGGCAGGACGGCCACGCCCGTGGCGGGCTTCTACAAGCCGGCCCGCACCGTCGAGTCGACCATCGAGAAGGTGCTCACCCTCACCGGCTCCTTTCGGCTGCGGGTCACCGACGACGGAAGACTCGCCTTCAAGGGCATGACGTGGAGCCCGCTGGCGCCGGGGCTCTATGAGCAGGACGGCGGCTCCCAGCGGCTGGCGTTCGTCACGAACGGCGCCGGCGTCACGTACGCGGCCACCGACGGGCCCACCTACGAGCTCATCCCCTGGTGGGAGACGCCTCCGGTCAACCTCGTCGTCGTCTCGGTGTTCGCCGTCACCGCCCTGACGGCCGTGCTCGGCCTGCCGTCGGCCGCCGCGCTCCGGCGACTGCGGGGACGTCCCGCTCCAGCGCCTCGCGCCTGGCGCGCCGCCCGTCTCCTCTCCGGCCTGGCCGGCGCCGTCGGGCTGGCGTTCGTCGTCATGTTCGCGCTGATGCTGACCGGCGACACGAGCATCCTGTACGGCGTGCCGGTGAGCCTCCGCATGCTGCTGCTTCTCCCCCCACTGTTCCTCGCCCTCACCGTCGCCGCGATCGCGACCACCGTGATCGGCTGGAGACACCGGCCCATCGGCGTCCTGGCCCGCGGTCACCAGGTGACCGTGCTGGCCGGAATGTCGGCCCTCGTCTGGTTCTGCCTGCACTGGAACCTGCTCGGCTGGCGGTTCGGCTGACCGCCGCCGCAGACGATCCACCTCCACGATCCCACCCCGCCACCACACCGGCCGTCCCACCTGCGAGAACAGGCTGAAGTCTCCTCATCGTCCCGGTCGGGGCGTCCGAACGGCCGTCAGGCCTCCGCTTTCCCAGGTGTCTCCACCGGACGGCCCACCGGCCCGGGTGAGGCGTTCGCGCATCACGGCCGGATCTTCAAGACCCCGCACCGGCTCCGGTTCGTCGGCGACGACGCCCACCGGCGGATGATCGGCGCTCGGCTCAGCCTCCGGCTCCGGACCTGGTCCAGGAAACAGGACCTGGGAGCGGCGGTCCTCCATCTCCCACAGGTGGTCGACGACGTGCCAGGCGAGGCGGCGCGCGGCGTAGCGGACCGGCCGGCCGCCGGGGATCGACGGACTCCCGTCGGAGGGCCGGGACAGCACCTCGACGAGGTCCGCGCGCATCGCCACCAGGGCCGAGGGCTCGCGGATCGGCTTGCGGCGGACGCCGATCCTGCGAGCGTACGCGCGCTCGGCGTTCACGACATGGGCGGCCATCTTGTCGCGGTCCCTGCCACCCCGGTGCCCGGAAGGCACCGGGCACCGCTCGGCGCCGGTGGAGGTGGGTGCGAGAGCCGTGGTCCTTGCCGGTGATCTCGTCACAGGTGTCGCCCTGATCAGCACTCGCACCCTGCTCGTACGGTCCCACCGGAAGCGTGAGGGCCGTACCGCGGACCCGCGGTCACGTCGAGAGGATCGTCAGACGGCCGTGCGCGACCACTGCTGGTTGGTACCGGTGTTGCACGGATACTGCTTGAGGATCACCCCGTCCGCGGTCGACGCGGACGGCACGTCCACGCACTTGCCGCTGTGCCGTGCCCGGAGCTGGAAGTGGCCACCGCCGGCGACCATCTGGAACTGCTGGTTGGTGCCGGTGCCGCAGGTGTACTGGACGAGCTCGGCGCCGTCCGCGGTCGAGGCGCTCACCACGTCGAGGCACTTCCCGCTGTGGCGGCTGACGATGCGCCAGTAGCCGCCGCCGGCGTCCTGGAACCGCCACTGCTGCCACGCGTTGCCGCCGTAGGTGTACTGGCCGACGCGCGCACCGTTGTCGGTGTTCGGCTGCTGGACGTCCATGGCCTTGCCGCTGTGGCGCGCGTCGACCCTGTAGAACGTCACCGGCGGAGGGGTGGGGTTGCCGACGGTGTCGCCCCAGGCGTACCGGATCCGGTCGGCGCCGGAGGCGTTGCGGACGGTCAGGTTGAGGTCGGTGCCGCTGCCGCTCAGGGCGTACATCGAGTACCAGTCGTAGCCGATGGTGCCCGGCTTGCCGCCGAGGGCGGGCCAGTAGGTGCCGCCCATCTGGTTGTCACGCATGACCTGGGCCATGGCGCGGATGTGGCGCACGAAGTTGTCGGTGCTGTTCGCGTCGCCGTAGTCGAGGCCGGTGGACATCGGCGCGCCGAACTCGGTCGCGACCGCGCGGGAGGCGCAGTTGCCCAGGCGCGTCTGGATGTGGCTCCGGAAGGCGTCGTAGGTCATGGCGCCATAGAAGAAGGCGTAGTGGTGGAAGGAGAGCAGCGTCGCGTTGAAGCGGCCGTCGTTGCAGACGTCCCGCAGGTCCTGGCTGTAGCCGGTGCCGCCGATGAGCACCCGGCCGGGCACCGCGGAGGTGTGGTAGCCGAGCCAGTTCGCCGCGACGTTGCGCCATTCCGCCGACGTGTAGCCGTGCGGCTCGTTCATCGGCTCGAAGTAGACGTTGCCGTTCGAGCCGTACGTGTTGGTCACGCTGGACCACATCGTGTTCCACGCGGCGAGGTTCGTGATCCTGCCGCCGGAGGCGGCGCCGTCCTCCCAGTAGGCCAGGATGACCTTGAATCCGCGGGCGGTGGCGGCGTCGATGGCGCCGCGGTAGGCGTTCCACCAGGTCGTGTCGGCCACGGTGTGGGTGTTGATGGGCAGCCGGACGGTGTTGACCCCCAGGGTGGAGGCCATGTCGTCGTAGAGGGCGTTGGCCTTGGCCCGTACCGTCGCGTTGCTGTCGGACCGGCTCAGGCCCTGCACGACGAGCGTGCCGGTGCTGAAGTTGTCGCCCAGCACGGCCCAGTTCATGCCCCGGAACTGGCTGGTGGCGGCATCGGCCGGCGGCGCGGAGACGACGAGGCTCGTCGCCGCGACGAGCGCGGTCACCACAAGGGCGATCAGCGACCGGCGCGACGACCGGGTGCTCCGCGACGATCCTGATGAGTGACCATCAGACGCCATGATCAGTGCCATGAAGTGTCCAATCACTAGATCTGAATTCCCGGGTCGAATCCTCGGTCGGCGTGACGACCGGGTCGTTCTGGTTCAGGGGCGTCAGGTCGAGACCGTCGGGGCTCACCGCCAGGTGGAGGGCGTGGTCGTCACCGGACCGGTTCGGCGGCTCCTCTGACGCAGGGACACCGCGGGCGTCCTTTCCGGGAATCGGCGGAAAGACGGCGAGGGACGACATCACGGCTGCGCGCTCACGGCGGGGCCTCGGGAGAAACGAGATGCATCGACGGGCACGCGAAGAGTTGTTAACGTTAACATTTCTGCGCACATCTTTTTCCTGCGAGCTCGGCAATGGGGCCATCGGTTCCCGCTCAAGGGTCGGCGATCAGGTCACATCCGTGTTTCTGCTGCATTTCCGCAAAGTGTTTAGGGTTCATGGGCGGGATGTCAACATCCCCTCACAAGAAATTCATCTCCGCGCAGTCAACATCCCGCGGTGGCGGCGACGGTGTGCGGTCCGTCCCCGGCCGCGGAAGCTCGTATCGCCTGTTCAACCCTCTGCGATGCCCGGTGGCCGGCGGCGCGGGTCTTCGGGGAATGCCGGTGAGCCCGGGGGCCATGCCGCATGCCCGGGTGATCTCGCCCATGCCCCGGGTCGGCGCGACCCCCGCCGGGGACGCGGGGAAGCGGTCGCGCCGAGATTCTGCGGACTAGGCGGAAACTTTCGTGAAAGTTACAGAAGCATTCGGCGGGAACGGCGCCGTGAGCTGCACGAAACACTTTCCACGACAGCGGTGGCTATCCCTTCCCGGCCTGCGCTTCCAAGATGTGAAGCCCGCACAGCACAGGTCGAGAGGACTCCGTGTGAACATGCCAGGCCGGATGCGGCTATCGGCGGCGGCGCTGGCCGCCGCCCTGGCCGCGGCGTCGATCACCGCGGTCACCGCCGCAGGAACCGCCCACGCCGTCGTACGACCGGCGCTCGGCCAGAGCATCAAGGTCAACCAGGTCGCCTACGCGCCCGACGCGGCCAAGCAGGCGACCGTGATCAGCAGCTCCGCATCACCGCTGGCCTGGAGCCTGCTGGACGGTTCCGACCAGGTGGTGGCCGGCGGCACCACGACCGTCTTCGGTGCCGACTCCCGCTCCGGCGACTCCGTCCACAAGATCGACTTCTCGTCCTACACCGGGACCGGCACCAACTACGTGCTCACCGTGAACAACGAGTCCAGCCACCCCTTCGACATCGGCACCGCCGTCTGGAAGAAGCTGCCCTACGACGCACTGGCGTTCTTCTACCACCAGCGCAGCGGCATCGCGATCACCTCCCAGTACGCCGGCGGCGACCGGTACGCCCGAGCCGCCGGCCACCTGAACGTCTCCCCCAACCAGGGCGACGACAACGTGCCGTGCCGCAGCGACTGCGGCTACCGGCTGGACGTGCGCGGCGGCTGGTACGACGCCGGCGACCACGGCAAGTACGTGGTCAACGGCGGCATGTCCGTCTGGCAGCTGGTCAACGCCTACGAGCGGGCCAGGAACGTCCCCGGTGCCGACACCGGCGCCTTCGCCGACGGCACCATGTCCATCCCCGAGCGCGGCAACGGCGTGCCCGACATCCTGGACGAGGCCCGCTGGGAGATCGACTTCCTGCTGAAGATGCAGGTCCCCGACGGCCGCCCGCTGGCCGGCATGGCCCACCACAAGATCCACGACGCCAACTGGACCGGGCTGCCGCTGCTGCCCGCCCAGGACCCCCAGGCCCGGGTGCTGTCGGCGCCCAGCACCGCCGCCACCCTGAACCTGGCCGCCGCGGCCGCCCAGTGCGCCCGGGTGTGGGCGTCCGTCGACTCCGCGTTCTCCGCCCGCTGCCTGACCGCGGCCGAGAAGGCCTACGCCGCGGCCAAGGCCAACCCCTCGCGGCTCGCCCCGGCCTCCGACGGCACCGGCGGCGGCTCCTACGCCGACGGCAAGGTGACCGACGAGTTCTACTGGGCCGCCGCCGAGCTGTACGCCACCACCGGCAAGCAGGCCTACCGCACCGACCTGACCTCCTCCTCCCTGTACTACGGGCGCAGTTTCACGAACGAGGGCGCCCAGTGGGGAGAGGTCGGCAGCCTGGGCGACATCACGCTGGCGCTGGTGCCCAACGGCCTGACCTCCTCCATCGGCCAGCAGCTGCGGGCCTCCTTCGTCTCTGCCGCCGACGGCCTGCTGAACGTGATGCGCGGCCAGGGCTACCCGGTGCCCTTCCAGCCGTCCGGCGGCTACATCTGGGGGTCCAACAACCTGATCCTCAACAACACCGTCCTGCTGGCCCTGGCCCACGACTTCACCGGCGCCGAACGGTTCCGCACCGGGGTGTTCGAGACCATGGCGTACCAGCTCGGCCGCAACCCGACGGGCTACTCCTACGTCACCGGCTACGGCGACAAGCCCTCCCGCAACGTCCACCACCGGTTCTGGGCCAACCAGATCGACCCCTCCCTGCCCATCGCACCGCCCGGCGCCCTGGCCGGCGGACCGAACAGCGGCCTGGAGGACCCGGTCGCCCAGCAGCGCCTCAGCGGCTGCCGGCCGCAGAAGTGCTACCTGGACGACATCGAGGCCTGGTCGGTGAACGAGGTCGCCATCAACTGGAACGCGGTGCTGGCCTGGGTCGGCGCCTGGAACGCGGAGAAGGCCGGCGGCACCGGCCCCAGCCCGTCTCCGACCCCGACTCCCACCCCCACCCCCACCCCCACCCCCACCCCGACCCCGACCCCGACTCCCACTCCGACCCCGATCGGTAAGGCTTGCGCCGCGACCTACACCGTCACCAACCAGTGGAACGGCGGCTTCGGAGCCAACGTCGCGGTGAAGAACACCGGCACCACCGCGCTCACCGGCTGGACCGTCGCGTGGACCTTCCCCGGCGGCCAGACCATCACCCAGCTGTGGAGCGGCTCGCACACCGTGAACGGCCCGGCCGTCACCGTGGCCAACCTGGCCTGGAACGGCGCGCTGTCCTCGGGCGGCACCACCTCCTTCGGCTTCAACGGCGCCGGGTCCGGAGCCGACGCCACCCCTGCCGCGGTGACCTGCACCGCCCGGTGACCCGAACGGCGGGAGACGCGCCGGTGCGCGACGGAGCAGAGTCCGCTCCGCACCGGCGCGGCCCCGTCTCGTGAGGCCGTCACGGGCTCGATCCTCGCTGCCGAAGGGTCGCGCGACGGCCGTCACCGTTTCACGGCGCCACGCCCGTCACCGGGCCGGACGCACACCATCCGCGTGGGACGGCCGTCCTTCGTGCTCCGTCCTGATCGGCTGACCGACAAGGGTTCGTTCAGAACGGCTTCGGCCGACCGGGACCGAATGGCCGAACAGCAGGAATTGAACTGCTGAAATAGCCCACAGTGATAGTTCTGCTACAAGATTACATGTCTCGACGTCGAATTCGTCCTGTCGGTAAACGTGAGATTTCACTCACACACGCCGGACGGGACCGCAATACGTGGCCGGACGAGATCGCTTCGGCCCGATACCGGGCGCACGGAGAATGCGAGCGATGATCCACGCCTCAAATGCAAATTTTGACAAGCCTGAAAAGTCCTATTTTGGTTGAGAATACCCATAGAAGTGACGAAATTGTTCCAGGAGAGGGTACTTCACAGTCATCATGCGACACCTATGGTTGTTCCGGACGCGATGACATCAAGGATTCCGGGCGAAAGCAGCGGCAGTACGCTTTGCGCACCGCTGCCCGAGCGGAAATCCGGCACACGGATCCTGTCGTTACGCGGTGCCCGCCGATCTCCTGTCGGAATACCGGTCGATCCCGGCCTTCGACAGCACCGATCACCGTTTTCGCTTTTTCCAGACCGGCCAAGGAGCACGCCTGACGTGAAACTTCACCGTGACGAACTGACCCCGCAGATGCAGGAGTACACGCGGTTCGACGACCGTGGCGAGACCCGCTACCTGCCGTACCTCATGTATTTCCACCGGGCCGACTACAGGTCCTCCGTCATCAACACCGACCGTGCGGGATTTCGTGTCTCACACGGTCCGGACGGAGAGACCGCCTCGGCCGCCGGGACCATGCCCGCAGGTCCGGTACGTCTGATCTCCGGCAGCTCCACCGTGCTCGGGATCGGGGCCACCAGTGACGCGACCACCCTCGCCTCCCAGTTGTGGCGCAAGCACGCCCCCTCCGCCCCGTGGCTCAATTTCGGCGGGCGCTGCTACAACTCGACGCAGGAGCTGCTGCTCTTCACTCTCTATCGCCATCTGCTGCCCGAGATCGACGAGATCGTCGTCTTCTCGGGGCTCAACGACCTGACCGTCGGACGGCTTCCCGAATGGCAGCAGGGCGACCACGGCGCTTTCTGGTTCTGCGGTGAGTACTTCGAGAAGATGGAGGAACTTCGCGAGAGCAACCGCAAGAGCTCCGGCCGGATTCTCGGCCGCCGCTCCGAACGCCGCCGCACCATCTCCACGCACGACGACGTACGCCGGGACATCTCCGCCGTCATCGACTCCGCGGCCGGCCTGACGCTCCGTCACCTCGACAGCTGGCAGCGGCTGGCCGGTCCGACGACGAGGCTGATGTACGTGCTCCAGCCGATGGCGCTGTGGATGCGCGACCGGCATGCCCCGCAGGAGCAGCTGCTCTTCGACGAGATCGACCAGATCTCCAAGCTGGGCACCTGGGAAGCGCTGTACGGCGACATCTCCAGGAAGGAGGTCGCCCAGGCCTTCTCCGAGAAGCTGCGCGCCGGTTGCGAGAAGATCGGTGTCGGTTACGTCGACCTCAACCCGATCGTCGCCGAGGCCGTCACCGAGAAAGACTGGGTCTTCGTGGATCGGGCGCACTACACCGACCACGGCTACGACCTCGTCGCCCGCATCATGGCCGAGACCCTCGATCTCACCTGATCTTCCGGCCCCTCCCTTTCCCGCTTCCTCCCGAATCCCGAGATCAGGTCGTCTCATCATGGCTTTTCTGCGCAAGCTCGTGACCAAGGTGTTCCGGCGCCCGAAGCGCACCGGCCGCAAGAACGACGCGTCCATCTACCCCATGTTCTGAACCGCTCCCCCGGGGAGAAGCCGGCCACGAGAACAAGCCCGGGCGTTCGCCGCGCCGACGTGCTCGGATCTCCGACGCGTCGGCGACCGCCGGCCGTAGAGGCGGCCGGACGGCTCGTGCGGAGACCGTGAGATCCGTGGTCCCGTGCCTCGGACCTGGGAGGGAGACGGTGCGGTATCGAGCACGAACGGCGATGCCGGTGACCACCGTGTCGGCGTACCCTCCGATCATGACGCACCCGGGCACCGCTGTCGTGATCGGCGCGAGCATCGGCGGCCTGCTGGCCGCCCGGGCCCTGACCGAACGGTACGCGAAGGTCGTTCTCGTCGATCGCGACCCGCTGCCGGACGAGGTCGCAGCCCGCCGCGGTGTGCCGCAGGGACGGCAGCTGCACATCCTGCTGGCCCGCGGCAGGCAGGCGTTCGAGGAGCTGCTGCCGGGCCTGTCGGACGAGCTGACCCGCCTCGGGGTCCCGCTGATCGATCTTCACGACGAGGTCCACTGGTACAACGACGGGTACCGGATGCGCCGGGCGCCGTCGGAGCTGAGAGCCTTCGGGATCAGCCGACCGCTGCTGGAGCACGCGGTCCGGAACCGGGTCGCGGCACTGCCCGGGGTGAGCATCCTGTCGGGGTACGAGGCGGTCGGCCTCACCGTGGCGCCCGGCTCACGACGGGTCGACGGGGTGCGGGTCCGGCCCCGCACCACCGGGACGAGCGAGCGGGTCACAGAACCGGACAGCGAGCCGGTCGGTGAGTCGGTCATCGGCGCCGACCTGGTCGTGGACGCCGCCGGACGGGCCTCGCGGACGCCGGTGTGGCTGCGCGAGCTGGGATACGAGTGCGCCCCGGAGGAGCAGGTACGCGTCGACATCACCTACGTCACCCGCAACTACCGGCGCGAGTCCCACCACCTCGACGGGCTGTCGGGGGTCCTGACCAACGCCGTCCCGGCCCTGCCGCGCACCGGGATCGTGGCCGCCCAGGAGGAGGGCCGCTTCGCCGTGGTCCTGGCCGGCATGCTGGGCGAGGAGCCGCCCACCGACGACGAAGGGCTGGCGCGCTACGCCACCGGCCTGGCCGCGCCGCAGGTCGGCGAGGTCGTGCGGTCGGCGGTGCCGCTGGACGCGCCGGTGAAGATGCGCTTCCCGGCCAGCACACGACGCCGCTACGAGCGGCTGCGGAGCTTTCCCGGCGGCTACCTCGTGACGGGCGACGCCTTGTGCAGCTTCAACCCCCTCTACGGCCAGGGCATGACGGTCGCCGCGCTGGAGGCACTGCTGCTGGCCGACCTGCTCCCCCGGCGGCACGCGAGACCGGCACCGGTGACCGGGACGTGCGCTCCCCGGCCGGGTGACCGGCCTTCTCAGCGCGGTCGTGCCAGCGTCGCGGGGCGGACGGCGTCCGCGCCGAAGCGGGCGCGTGCCCGGTCCGCGGCCTGCTCGATGCGGCGCCGCCTGTCGTCGCCCGGATCCAGGACGAGCTGCCGTACGGCGTGCTCCTCGTCCATGAGCCGCTCGGCGCGCACGGCGACGGCGCGGACACGGGCACGCTGGAGCCCGAGCCGGGCGTGCAGGTCGTAGGCGCAGGCGGCGAGGGCGGGCGTGTGCGCGGTGGGCTCGTCCAGGGTGCGCGAGCGATGGGTGCTCGTGCCGTCGGCGTAGGTGACGCTCAGCGCGAGCCGCGTGGCGACCTGCCGGGTCGTGCGCAGCCGCAGGCCGAGCCGTTCGGCGAGGTCCAGCAGGGCCCGCCGGTGCGCGCCCGGATCGAGCTCGTCACGGGGGAAGCCGTGCGCGCAGCCCGTCGACGCGGGCGGGGCCGCGGGACGAACGGGCCGGGGGTCATGGCCCCGGGCGCGCTCGGACAGCGTCAGCGCGGCGGCACTGCCGAGGATGCGCTGCAGGGTGTGCGGGGGCACCCGGAGGAGGTCGCCGACGCAGCGGATGCCGTAGCCCGCCAGGGTGCCGGCCGTCGCGGGGCCCACGCCGGGCAGGTCGGCCACCGGCCGTGGGCCGAGGAAGGCGGCGACGGCCTCGGGCTCGGGCGCGATGACGGTGACGTCGCCGGGGGCGGTGGCGGCGGCCGCCATGGCGGCGATCATGGGGGTGCATCCCGCGCCTATCGTGGCCCGCAGGCCGACATGGGCGGCCAGGCGCAGGCGTACGAGGTGGGCCAGGTCCTGACGTCCGGCCTCGGCGTCGAAGTACCTGTGGGCGCCCGTGACGTCGAGGTCGGCGGCATCGGGCGGCAGGGCCTGGACGAGCGGGGTCACGTCGCCGAGCAGCGTGAGCGCCGTCTCGTAGAGGTGCCGGTCACCGGGGCCGATGCCGTGCAGGTGGACGCGAAGGATGCTCCGGGGCGCGGGCACGTCGCTCACCCCGCGGACCCGGGACCGCGGTGCGCGAGGCGCCGCAGGTCCGCCGAGCGGCTCCCCGCGACCTGCAGATCGCTCCACGGGTGAAGGCGGGCACCGGCCGTCCCGTCGGGCAGGGTCCGCCCGGCGGGTGCCGCGGTGCCGTCGTGCGCGGGGGTGGGCGCGGGCTCGGTGCGGCCGAGGAGTTCCAGGGCGGCCTGCGGGCCCGCGTCCCGGCGGGCCGCCGCCACTTCCTCGAGGTCCCAGGCCGCCTGGCCGACCACCGTGCGGCGGTCGCCGCGGCGCGCGACCGTGCCGCGGACCAGCAACAGCCCGGAATGGAAGATCGTCCTCGCGCATGCCGGGTGACCGTGGTCGAAGAAGACCAGGTCCACCAGGCCCGAGTCGTCCTCCAGCGTCACGAAGATCACGCGTTTTCCCGACGGGACGGGCGGGGTCTGGGTGGCGGCGCGCACGCCGGCGACGAGCACCGGCCGGCCGGCGTGCATCGCCTGCAGGTGCCGGGCGTCGGTGGCGCCGAGCTCGGCGAGCAGGCGGTGATGGTGGGTGAGCAGATGACGGCTGACGTCGGCGGACAGCACGTCCAGTTCGGCGCCCAGGCTCTCGCGGGCGGTCATCTCCGCCAGCCCGCTCGCCCGGGCACCGTCGAGCTCGTCGCCGAGCGGCAACTGACCGTCGGTGCTCGTACCGGTGCTCGTGCCGGTGCCGTGGCGGCGGTGGCGGTGCAGTTCGGCGGCCTGGAGCAGCAGGTCGCGTCTGCTCGCCTCGCCGCGCAGGGCGTCGAGGGCGCCGATCCGGATGAGGCGCCGGGCCAGCGGCAGGGACGGGCGGGCCCGCAGCCACAGGTCCCGCAGCGAGACGAAGGGCCGCCCTCCGGCGATGCGGGCGCTCTCGGGGGCGGTGATGCCGCGCACCATGGACAGGGCCAGCCGTACGCCCCAGCCGTCGCCCGTCCTCTCCACGCCGTGGAACGGGAGGGAGGCGTTGACGTCGACCGGCAGGATCGGGACGCCGTGGCGCCGGGCGTCGTGGACCAGGACGCGAGGCGCCCACATCCCGGGGTCGTGCTCGAACAGGCCCGCGTAGAAGGCCGCCGGGTGGTGGGCCTTGAGCCAGGCCGACTGCACCGCGGGCACCGCGAACGCGACCGCGTGCGCCCGGCAGAAGCCGTAGGAGCCGAACTCACGGACGATCGCCCAGACCTCCTCGGTGACGGCCCGCCCGTAGCCGCGCTCGGCCGCGCGGGTGCGGAACCAGGTCTCGACCCTGGCGAGACGCCCGGGGTCGGCGAGGGCACGGCGGGCGACGTCGGCGGCCGCGCGGTCGCAGCCGGTCATCACGGCCAGGATCGCGATGATCTGCTCGTGCCAGATGACCACCCCGTAGGTGTCGTCCACGATCGGCTTCAGGTCGGGGTGGGGGCAGTGCGGCGGCTCATGACCGTGGCGTGCGGCGATGAACCGGGCGGGCATCCCACCGGCGACCGGGCCCGGCCGGAACAGCGAGATGTCGGCGATGACGTCCCGCATGGTCCGCGGCTGCAGCCGGGCGATCAGATCCCGCTGCCCCGGGCTCTCGAGCTGGAAGCAGCCCAGCACCGATCCTCGGCGGATCAGCTCGAAGGTCGCCTCGTCGCCGAGGTCGACGTGGCCGGGGTCGTCCAGGTCGATGTGCCGGCCGGTGGTACGGCGGATCTCGGCGACGGCGTGCGCCATGGCCGACTGCATCCGCACCCCCAGGACGTCCAGCTTCAGCAGGCCCAGGTCCTCGACGTCGTGCTTGTCGGCCTGGACGGTCGGGTACGCGCCGCCCGGGGCGGGCTGCACCGCCAGCCGGTCCAGCAGGCCGGCGCTGGAGAGGATCACCCCGCACGGGTGCATGGCGAACCCGCGCGGCAGCGCGTCCAGGCCCTCCGCGAGCCTCCACAGCGGCCCGAACCGGGCCGCCTCGGCGGCGAGGTGGCGCAGCTCGGGCAGCTCGGCGAGGCAGGCGCGGATGTCACCGGCGCGGATGCGGGGGAACGACGCGGCGATCCGGTCGATCGTCCGGGGGCCGATCCCGAGGGCCAGGCCGGCATCGCGCAGGGCGTGACGGGCCCGGTAGGTCTCGACCGTCCCGGTGACCGCCACCCGCTCGGACCCGAACCGCTCGAAGATCTTGTCGTAGACGTCCAGGCGGCGCGCGGACTCCACGTCGAGGTCGATGTCCGGCAGCGTGGTGCGCCGCTCGGACAGGAACCTCTCGAACAACAGCCCGTGCTCGAGCGGGTTGGCGGTCGCGACGAACAGCGCGTGGTTGACCATGGATCCGGCCCCTGAGCCGCGGGCCGCGACCCGCACGCCGAGGGCTCGCGTGTCGGCCACCACCTGCGCGACCGCCAGGAAGTACGCCTCGTGGCGCAGCGTGGCGATGACGCCCAGCTCGTACTCCAGCCGCTTCACGGCCCGCGGGTCGCCGTCGAGGCCGCGGGCGGTCATGCCCGCCGCGCACCGCTGCCGCAGCAGCCGCATCCCGTCCCCCGCGCCGGTGCCGGCGCCCACGACGTGAGGCTCGGGAAGGTGCGGGCGTCCGAGGCCGAGATCGCGTACCGGGTCCACGGCGCACTGCCGGGCGGCCCGCGCCGTCTCCTCGATCAGCCGGCGTCCCCGGCCTGCGGCGGCGCTCGCGCACGCGGCCACCCGCTCGGCGACCTCGGCCATCTCGGCGCCGGACTTCAGGTACCGCTCCCCCGGATCCAGCCGGCCCGCCCGGAACGGGATGGGCCGCAGCAGCCGGGCGGCGTCCAGCACGTCGGCGAGCCGGTGCTGTTCGCGCCGCTCGTAGCGGACCGCGTTCGTCGCCACGACCGGTATGCCGAGCCGGTCGCCGAGCGTGAGCGTGTGCGCCGCCAGTCGCAACGAGCCCGCTCCCAGACCCGGCAGCCCGTACGTGACCACCTCCAGCCACAGGCCCTCGCCGGCGACCTCCCGCCACGGCGCCAGGAGCCTCTCGGCGATGTCGGGCCGTCCCGCCGTGAGCGCGCGCACCGGCTCCGAGGCCGGGCCGAGCAGCACCGACAGGTCCCGGCCCACGTGCTCGCGCAGAGCGTCCCAGGAGGCGAGGGGGAAGCCGCCGGCCGGGCTCGCGTGCGCGGCGGAGACCAGGCGGCACAGCCGCCCCCACCCGGCGGCGGAGCGGGCCAGCAGGGTGATCCGCAACGGCGGTTCCGTCACCCGGGCGCCACCGCGGACCGGTGTACGGGCCCGGCGTGCCGTCGCGGGCGCGGGGATCTGCGCGGCGACGGCGAGGTCCACGCCGAAGATCGGGCGCACCCCGGCCTTCATGCACGCCTTCGCGTGGCGGACGGCGCCGGTCACCGTGTCCCGGTCGGTCAGCGCGAGCGCCTCCATGCCGAGATCCGCCGCGGCGCGTACCAGGTCCTGCGGGTGGGAGGCCCCGTAGCGGGCGGAGAACCCGGACGCGACGTGGAGATGCACGAACCCGTTCCCCGGCATGAGTCCTCCCGGTGTGACGGCGGGCCCGGGGAGCACATCCCGCATCGAATACGTGTTCGATCAGTATGTGCCGCCCGTCACCGGAACACGCCGTCCGACACGCCGCGAAAGTCCGGATTTCCGGTACACGTCCGTCGTGGGTCCGGGCCGGGACCCGTCACCGGGGCCGACGCCTCCCGGGGGACCCTGCCGTTCGCCCGCTTCACGCGACGGGGCCGGCGCGAGAGGAGGCCGGCGGCCGTTCCGCGGCCGATGTCCCACGCTCACGGGAGGTGACGCCCGGCGTGGCCCCGCCGCGCCGGGCACGGGACGGGTACGAGGAGCGCTCGAAACCATACATTCACCTCACTGACACACATCATTGACATCACTGACAGCGAGTTCTAGGCTGCGGTCGAATCGATTCGATCCGACGTCGGACATCCTGGTTTTCACGCCGTTCGCGCCACCAGCACCCCCACGAAGCCGTTCCACTCACCGTGCACGCAGCACCCATGAGTGAGGAGAGTCCACGATGAACATCGCCGACATCGTCCGCCGGATCCGGCCGCGACGTCCCACGACACCACCCCCGGCCCGTCCGCCCCGCCCCCGCGCGCCCGAGGAGCCGGGTGCGGACGTCACGTCCGGCAGGCGGCACGGGGGCCGCCGCGCGATCGCCGCCTTTCTCGCCGTCGGCGCCCTCGTCGCGGGCCCCGTCGTGACGTCCGCGACCCCGGCCCAGGCCGCCGACCAGTCCATCGCCGTCGACTTCTCCGCCGGTGGCGGCACTCCCACCTACCGGGCCTCCGGCTGGATCTACGGCATGACCGAGAACGCGTCGGGCCCGCCCGACCGGTTCTTCACCGACGTGAAGTTCCGGTACATGCGGGCCGGTGGGGCACAGCTCGACGGCCCGGGGGGCTGGGTGTCGGGCAAGTACGACCGCCGGTGGAACGCCACCCGCGCCCAGCTGCTGCGCACCCGGTCACTGGGCGGGGAGTTCATCCTGCTCGTCCACGACCTGTGGGGCGCCGACGGCCACCCGATCTCGCGCTTCCCCGGCGACAACGGCAACTGGACGGACTACGACGCCTTCCTCACCCGCCTGATCGGCGACGTGCGGGCCACCGGCGTCCCGGTGCAGTGGGACCTGTGGAACGAGCCCAACATCACGCTGTTCTGGAACCGTCCCCAGTCCCAGTACCTCGAACTGTGGCGGCGCACCTACCAGCGAATCCGGGCCGCGTTCCCGGCGCATCTCATCGTCGGACCGAGCTGCGCGTGCGTGCCGTCCACCGGCCACGCCTTCTGGAACCAGTACCTGGACTACGTCAAGGCCAACAACGTGGTGCCCGACATCATCAGCTGGCATTCGCTGCCGGGCGACCCGGTGGCCAACGTGGCGGCGGCCGACACCACGCTGAACTCCCGCGGCATCGCGCACCCGCGGCCCTACCAGATCAACGAGTACGGGGCGCCCGACGAGCAGAACCCCGCCGACGGGGCCTGGTACATCGCCCGCCTGGAGCGGGCCGGCGCCGACGGCCTGCGCGCCAACTGGGCGGGAGGGGGCAACCTGCACAACGACCTCGGCAACCTGCTCGTGCGCGACTCCGCGGGCCGGTACCAGCCGAAGGGCGAATGGTGGGCCTACCGCTTCTACGGCTCGCAGACCGGGCAGATCGTGTCCGTCACCCCCAGCGCCTCGTACGACGCGTTCGCCACCAAGGCCGCCGGGACGGCCAAGATCCTGGTCGGCGGCGGCTCCACGACCGGCAACATCGCCGTCGGCCTGCGGCGCCTGGACGCCACGAGCGGCATCGTGGAGAACAACCGGGTGCGGGTCGTCGCCGAGCGCATCCCCTACAACGGCGGCGGCGCCGTCACGGCTCCGGTCACCGTGCAGAACTCCGTGGTGACCCTGTCCGGCAACGGCACGACGGTCAACCTGCCGCACACCGCCGTCGACGACTCCTACACCATCACGCTGCTGCCCCCCTCCTCCGACCCCGGCGGCGGGCCGACGTCGGTGCTGCGCAACGTCAACGCCGGCCGGTGCCTGGACGTGCCCGGCGCGACCACCGCCAACGGCACCCAGCTCCAGCTGTGGGACTGCGGAGGCGCCACCAACCAGCAGTGGACCCTGACCCCGGCCAAGCAGCTGCAGGTGTACGGCGGCAAGTGCCTGGACGCCTACGGCCAGGGCACCGCCAACGGCACCCGGGTGATCATCTGGGACTGCAACGGCGGCGCCAACCAGCAGTGGAACGTCAACGCCGACGGCACGATCACCGGGGTGCAGTCCGGCCTGTGCCTGGAGGCGAGCAACTTCGGGACCGCCAACGGCACCAAGGCACAACTGTGGTCCTGCACCGGCACGAGCAGCCAGAGATGGACCAGGAGCTGACCCGACGCACGCGGGGACGGCGCAGTGCTCGGGGTCAGGCGGGGCCGACGCGGGGACGCGCCGGCCCCGTCGACTCGCGCAGCGAGATCGGCGGGGCGGTGAGCAGCTGGCGGTGCGGCAGGCCGGGGTCGGCGATGCGCTGGATGAGCAGGTCGACGGCCTGCGCGCCCAGCTCGTCGGCCAGGATGTCGGCCGCGGTGAGCGGTGGGTGCAGGTTCTCCGCCCAGTGCCGGGCGGCGACCCCGGTGAGCGAGAAGTCGCCGGGCACCTCGAGACGGGCGTGCGCCAGCGCGCGGTGCATGCCGGGCAGGGCGGCCTCGTTGATGGTGGCGATGGCGGTCAGCTCGGGGTGGGTGACCAGGAGCTTCTCGACGCAGGCCCGTCCCGCCTGGGCGTCGTCGGCGCAGCAGACCTGCACGCCCTCCAGGCCGCGCTCGACGACGGCGCGGCTGAAGCCGAGCTGCGCCCGGTGACCGGGGCCGTACCCGGCGGCGACCAGCTCGGCCGAGCGGTTGACCAGGGCGATGTGACGATGGCCCAGGTCCGCCAGATGGCCTGCACAGCGGGCTATCAGCGTCTCGTAGTCGATGTCCACCCAGGTCATCTCGTCGGGCCGGCTGGTGTGGCCGATGCCGACGAACGGCAGCCCGACCTCCGTCAGGCGGGTGACCCGGTCGTCCTCCAGCCGGATCTCCATGAGGACGACCCCGTCGACGCGGGCTCCGGTGACCACGCGCTCGAACGAGCGGTCGTGCTCCCCCCCGGAGGGCGAGAGCAGCACGTCGAGGTCGGCGCGTGCGGCGGCGTCGACCACGCTGGCCACGAAGCCCAGCTGGACGTCGGTGAGGCGCTGGCTGGCCGGGGGGATGACCAGCCCGATGGTGCGTGTCCTGCCCTCCTTGAGCGCTCTGGCCGCGGCGTTGGGGCGGTAGCCGAGCTCGTCGATGACCGTCTGGATCCGCCGCCGGGTCGCCTCCGCCACCGGCCGTTTGCCGCTCAACGCGTACGACACCGTGCTGCGGGACACACCCGACCGCCTGGCGATCTCTCCGATGTTCACCGGCACTCCTCAGCGGACGTGGCTACGACGCTCTCCCATGGTAGAGGGAACCGGTTCGCCCGGAGCATCAGGATCCGGCCTGAAGAACGGCCCCGCGGGCGAGGAGATCCCGGATGACCCATTGACGCGCCAGCGACATCGCCTTAGGTTCAGTCGAACCGATTCGATAAACGGATCCGGCACCTAGGGCGTGTCGTCAAAGTGGTTGGGAATCGTGCAGTATGTAAGACGTGGTGCGACGCTATGAGCTGACGGACGCCGAGTGGCAGGCGCTGGA
>NZ_JBVJIA010000028.1:0-115264 GCF_055586505.1 Streptosporangium sp. NPDC050148
CAGGGTTGTGCTTCATGCACTGGCTTTTAACACACTGTTGAGTTCTCAAGAAACGGACGCGTACACCCGGTCAACCGGACCCGTTCGGGCCGACCGCCAGGGGCGTTCCATTTCGTATTTCTACCGTACATCTCTGTCAAGATTGTGTCAAATTGTGAAGCTCAGTTCACTTGTCACAATCCCGGCAAACTCACTAGGATTTGCATCCCGCTTCCGGGACAACCCTCTGAACCTACCGTGACATCCAGGCCGTCGACGAATCAACCGGTTTTTCGGTGATCTACGTGGGTCCGAACTCTCAGGTTCGTTCAGCGGGTCGGCTCCCGGTGCCCGTCCGCCGCTCAGGCGTCCGGCTCGCTCCCGGGGCATGTGAAAGATTATGCGCCCCTCGGGACATCGTCAAATCAAGAGCCGTGGACAAAACCGCAGGTCAGAGCCCTGCATTGGAAGAACGGGCCACCTTCGCTACCGGAATGTTACGCCGTGGGGCCACCGGCGCCCCGGCCGTGACCGGGGCGTCGGCACATCCTGAACATCTCATCGACCTGGCCGGATCCGATCTACCCGGCGTTGCCGGTGCGACGGCCGGAACCCACGCGGAGACGATGACCGCGTCCGGCGCGAACACGTGGAACACCCGCGCCGGGACCCCTCGGAGAAGACTCCCGGAGCGTCGGGAGCACCCGCGCCGAGACCTCTCGGAGAAGATTCCGGAGCCCCGGGCGGACCCGTGCCGGGAACCCCGGGACTCCGGAACGCCGAGGTCAGGCTCCGATGATCTCGACGCCGCCGACGGAACGCTTGCCCCTGCGCAGTACCAGGAAGCGCCCGTGAAGCAGGTCATCGGCCGACGGCACGTACGTCTCGTCGGTGACCTTGGCGTTGTTCAGGTAGGCGCCGCCCTCCTTCACCGCCCGGCGCGCCTCGGACTTCGACTTGACCAGGCCGCTCTCGGCGAGCAGGTCGACGAAGGACGCCCCCAGCCCGGCCACCTCGGCACGCGGCACCTCGGCCAGGGCCTCCCCCAGCGTCCGGGCGGGCAGCTCCTCCAGGGACCCCTGGCCGAACAGCGCCGCCGAGGCCGCGATCACCGCGGCGCACTCGTCCGCGCCGTGCAGCAGCGTGGTGAACTCCTCGGCGAGCGCTCGCTGGGCCTCGCGGGCGGCCGGCCGCTCGGCCGCGGCCTTCTCCAGCCCTTCGATCTCCTCCCGGGACCTGAAGCTGTAGATCTTGAGGAACTTCACCACGTCCCGGTCGTCCGCGTTCAGCCAGAACTGGTAGAACGCGTACGGCGAGGTCATCTCGGGGTTGAGCCAGACCGCGCCTCCGGCGGTCTTGCCGAACTTGGTGCCGTCGGCCTTGGTGATGAGCGGCACGGTGAGGGCGTGCACGTGGCCGCCCGTCACCCGGCGGATGAGGTCGGTTCCGGCGGTGATGTTGCCCCACTGGTCGCTGCCGCCGATCTGCAGGGTGCAGCCGTGGCGCCGGTTCAGCTCCAGGTAGTCGTTGGCCTGCAGGATCTGGTAGCTGAACTCGGTGTAGCTGAGTCCCTCCCCTCCCAGCCGCGCCGAGACCGACTCGCGGGCGAGCATCCGGTTGACCGGGAAGTGCTTGCCGACGTCGCGCAGGAAGTCGATCGCGGACATGCCCTCGGTCCAGTCGAGGTTGCTGACCAGGATCCCGCGCTTCTCGTCGGAGAAGTCGAGGAACCTCTCCACCTGGACGCGGATCCGCGCGACCCACTCGGCCACCACGTCGGAGGAGTTGAGCGAGCGTTCGGTGCTCCGGCCGCTGGGGTCGCCGATCAGGCCGGTCGCGCCGCCCACCAGCCCGATGGCCCGGTGGCCCGCCCGCTGCAGGCGGGTCAGGGTCAGCAGCGGGACGAGGTTGCCGACGTGCAGTGAGGGGGCGGTGGGGTCGAAGCCGCAATAGACCGTGATCGGACCCTCGGCCATCGCCGCCCGCAGGGCGTCGATGTCGGTGGACTGCGCGATCAGGCCGCGCCAGGCGAGGTCATCCAGAATGTCGGTCACGATCCTTGCTTTCCAATGCTCGAAGGGACTTTCGGGGCTTCGTACACACCCTGCCCGATCACCACCGGGTCGCGCCACCCGGATCCCCCTTCGCGCCCCCAGTCGACCAGCGGGTACGCGGCCTGCGGGACGCGAAAACGGCGCGAAAACGGCGGGGAAGCGGCGGGGACGGGCACGGGACCCGCCCCCGGGACCGGTGGCGGGAGACCCTCCGGCGGCAGAGGGGCCCCCAGGAGACCGGCCGGCGGCAGAGGACCCACCCCAGGAGACGCGCCGACGGCAGAGGACCTACCGGCGGCGCGGGACGTGCGGCCGGTGGGGCGAGACCGTGGGGTCGGCGTCGATCCAGAAGCGCCACGGCGTCTCCTGGGCCGACGACACCCCGGTCCGCGGCCCCGACCTGATCGACGAGGGCACGGCCGGCTCCCCCTCCAGCACCGAGAGCTCAAGGATCTCCGACATCCCCGGGCTGCCCGGGCTCTCCGGAAGCGGCCCCGGGGCGCAGGCGTCGAGGCCGTTGTGCTCGCGGGTGAAGCCGAGCGCCACCGCCAGCCGGGCCGGGCCCTTGGCGAGGTCGTCGTGCTTGACGACGCGGCCGCTCCCGGCGGTGCGTCGGGCCAGGGCCTGCTCGGCGCCGGAGATCACCTCTCCGGCCCGGAGCAGCACGCCGGAGCCGATCCCCTCGGGCAGGCAGGTCAGGTTGGCGCAGAAGTGCATGCCGTACGTGAAGTACACGTACAGGTGGCCCGGCGGGCCGAACATCACCGCGTTGCGCGCCGTCCGGCCGCGGTAGGTGTGCGACGCCGGGTCCTCGCCGGGCACGCCGTACGCCTCGGTCTCGGTGATGCGGAGCGCGACCGGCCCGTGCACCAGCACCCGTCCCAGCAGGTCCGGGGCGACCTGGTGCGCGGGACGGTCGAAGAAGTCCCGTTCCAGCCTCGCCGGAGCGGGTGTGAGGTCCCGTGCCGGCCTCACCGGGGCGGGGGTCCGCCCGCCCCGCTCGTCATCGGGGGTCGGCCGCGTCACCGTCACGGGCCTCAGTTCCCGCTCGCCCAGCTCGCCTGCCCGTCGACGATGTCGCGCAGCGCGATGAGCTGGTCGCGGACCCGGTCGGGCGCGGTGCCGCCGTGCGCCTTGCGGGCCGCCAGGGCGCCGGGCACCGAGAGCACCTCGCGGGAGTCGGGGGTGAAGTGCGGCGAGACCTTGGCCAGCTCGTCGTCGGTGAGCTCGCCGAAGTCCTTGTCGTTGACCTGGCACCAGACGACCAGGTGCCCGACCGCCTCGTGGGCCTCGCGGAACGGCACGCCCCTGCGGACCAGCAGCTCGGCCAGGTCGGTGGCCAGCGCGAACCCGTCGGGGGCCGAGGCCTCCAGCTTGGCGGTGTTGACGCGCATGGTCGCCACCAGCCCGGCCATCGCGGGGAGGACGAGCAGCAGGGTGTCGACGGAGTCGAACACCGGCTCCTTGTCCTCCTGCAGGTCGCGGTTGTAGGTCAGCGGCAGGCCCTTGAGCGTGGTCAGCAGCGCCATGAGGTTGCCGATGAGGCGGCCGCTCTTGCCCCGGGCGAGCTCGGCCACGTCGGGGTTCTTCTTCTGCGGCATGATCGACGAGCCGGTGGAGTAGGCGTCGTCCATCTCGATCCAGCGGAACTCCTGCGAGGCCCACAGGACGATCTCCTCGCCCAGCCGGGACAGGTGCACGCCGATCATCGCCGCGTCGAACAGGAACTCGGCGGCGAAGTCGCGGTCGGCGACGGCGTCCATCGAGTTGGGCGCGGCGGAGTCGAAACCGAGCTCCCCGGCCACGGCCCGCGGGTCCAGCGGCAGGGAGGACCCGGCCAGGGCTCCGGAGCCGAGCGGGGAGACGGCCGCGCGGCGGTCCCAGTCGCGCAGCCGGTCGATGTCGCGGGCGAAGGCGTGCACGTGCGCCAGGAGCTGGTGGCCGAAGGAGACCGGCTGGGCGTGCTGCAGGTGGGTCATGCCGGGCGCTGCGGTCTCGGCATGTTCCTCGGCCTGGCTCATCAGCGCGGTCTCCAGCTCCACCAGCCGGGAGACGATGTGCCTGACGTGGTCGCGGAGGTAGAGGCGCAGATCGGTGGCGACCTGGTCGTTGCGGCTGCGACCGGCCCTGAGCTTGCCGCCGAGCGTGCCGAGGCGTTCCAGCAGCCCGCGCTCCAGCGCGGTGTGGACGTCCTCGTCGGCGACGGTCGGCCGGAACTCGCCCGCCTTGCAGGCTCGCTCCAGGTCGTCCAGGGCGGCGATCATCCGCGCCAGCTCGTCGTCGGTCAGCAGGTTCGCGCGGTGCAGCACCCGTGCGTGCGCGCGCGAGGCCAGCAGGTCGTACGGTACGAGCCGCCAGTCGAAGTGCACGCTCACCGAGAGCCTGGTCAGCGCGTCGGCCGGACCTCCTTCGAACCGGCCGCCCCACAGCCGCATCGGCTTGCCACCATCAGTCACCGTCGTTCTCCCTCCCCATTCAATCCGCGACCCTAGCCCAATCAGGACAGCCGGGCGTCCCGGGCCGAGGCAATCTTGGAGGGCAGGCTCCACAGCTCGACGAAGCCCCGGGCCAGGGACTGGTCGAAGGTGTCGCCGGTGTCGTAGGTGGCGAGGTTGAAGTCGTACAGCGACGCCTCGGAGCGACGGCCGGTGACCGTGGCCCGGCCGCCGTGCAGGACCATCCTGATCTCGCCGGTGACCTGCTGCTGGGCGTCGGCGATGAAGGCGTCCAGGGCCTTCTTGAGCGGGGAGAACCACAGGCCGTCGTAGACGAGCTCGCCCCAGCGCTGGTCGACCGAGCGCTTGAACCGGGCGAGGTCGCGCTCGACGGTGACGTTCTCCAGCTCCATGTGCGCGGTGATCAGCGTGATGGCGCCCGGCGCCTCGTAGACCTCGCGCGACTTGATGCCCACGAGCCGGTCCTCGACCATGTCGAGGCGGCCGACGCCCTGGGCGCCCGCGCGCCGGTTGAGCTCCTCGATGATCTGGAACGGGGTCAGGTGCCGCCCGTCCAGGGCCACCGGGACGCCCTTGACGAAGCTGATGATGACCTCGTCGGCCTCGCGCGGCTGTGCCGGGTCGGCGGTGTAGGCGTAGACGTCCTCGACGGGGCCGTTCCAGATGTCCTCCAGGAAGCCGGTCTCGACGGCCCTGCCCCAGATGTTCTGGTCGATGGAGTACGGGTTCTTCTTGCTGGTCTCGATCGGGAGGTTCTTCTCCTCGGCGTAGGCGATCGCCTTGTCCCGGGTCCAGGCGTAGTCGCGGGCCGGGGCGATGACCTTGAGCTCGGGGAAGAGCGCGGCCAGGCCGGCCTCGAACCGGACCTGGTCGTTGCCCTTGCCGGTGCAGCCGTGCGAGACGTGGGTGCCGCCGAACTCCTTGGCCGCGGCGGCCAGGTGCTTGACGATCAGCGGGCGCGAGAGCGCGGAGACCAGCGGGTAGCGGTCCATGTAGAGGGCGTTGGCCTGCAGGGCGGGCACGCAGAAGTCGGTGGCGAACTCCTCGCGGGCGTCCACCACGACGGACTCCACGGCGCCGCACTCGATGGCCCGCTTGCGGATGGCCTCCATGTCCTCGCCGCCCTGGCCGACGTCGACGGCCACCGCGATGACCTCGGCGCCGGTCTTCTCGGCGAGGAAGGGAATGGCGACGGAAGTGTCGAGGCCGCCGGAGAAGGCGAGTACGACCCGGTCAGTCATGATTGGTATCTCCAGGTTCTTCGTTCGTCACGGGTGTCAGATGCTGCCAGGGACCGCCCGCCTGAGCGGGCTGAATACGTCGGTCGGCGTGCCTGAGCAGCGCCTCGGCGACCGACGCCCCGCCCGTCGGGTCCCGGCTGATGACGAGGATGGTGTCGTCTCCGGCCACGGTGCCGAGGATGGACTCCCAGTCGGCGTGGTCGATGGCGGAGGCGAGGAACTGCGCGGCCCCGGGGGGCGTGCGGACGATGACCAGGTTGGCGGAGGCCTCGGCGGAGACGAGGAGCTCCTCGGCGAGTCTGCCCAGGCGCGCGGCCGGGGACTCTCCGGTGCCGACCCTGGCGCGCCGTATCCGGTCGCCGCCCTCGCCGGGAAGGGCGTAGACCAGGGAGCCGTCCTCGGCGCGCAGCTTGAGGGCGCCGAGTTCGTCCAGGTCGCGGGACAGGGTGGCCTGGGTGACCTCCACCCCGCTCTCCAGCAGCAGCTTGGCCAGCTCGGGCTGGGACCTGATCGGCTGCCGCTGGAGCAGGTCGGCGATGCGCGCCTGGCGGGCGACCTTGGTCATCGGGATCGTCATGCCGGGCCTCCTCCGCGGGAGGAGGCCGGGGAGCCGGTGCCGTGGCCGGTCGTCGCCGTGACCAGCCAGTGCAACAGGGCCTTCTGGGCGTGCAGCCGGTTCTCCGCCTGGTCCCACACCACGCTCTGCGGCCCGTCGAGGACCTCGGCGGTGATCTCCAGGTCGCGGTAGGCGGGCAGGCAGTGCAGCACGACGGCGCCGGGGGCGGCCCGGCCGACGAGCGCGGCGTTGACCTGGTAGGGAGTCAGGTCGGCGATCCGCTGTTCCCTGCCGTCCTGGCCCATCGAGACCCAGGTGTCGGTGGCGAGCACGTCGGCGTCCGCGGCGGCCTGGGCCGGGTCCGCGAGGACGGTGGCCGACCCGCCGGTCGTCTCGGCGATCTCGGCGGCCCGGCGGACGACCTCCGGGTCGGGCAGGTAGCCCTCGGGGGCGGCGATCCGCACGTGCATGCCGGCCAGCGCCCCGCCGAGCAGGTAGGAGTGGGCCATGTTGTTGGCCCCGTCCCCGAAGTAGGCCAGGGTCAGGCCGGCGGTCGTGCCGAAGTGCTCCTTGACGGTCTGCAGGTCGGCGAGGATCTGGCAGGGGTGGAACTCGTCGGTGAGGGCGTTGACCACCGGTACCGAGGAGGCCGAGGCCATGGCCTCGATCCTGTGCTGGCCGGAGGTGCGCCACACGATGGCGGCGACCTGGCGCTCCAGCACCCGGGCGGTGTCCTCGATCGACTCGCCCCGGCCCATCTGGGAGGAGCCCGCGTCGAGGATCAGCGGGAGGCCGCCGAGCTCGCCGATGCCGACCGCGAACGAGATGCGGGTACGGGTGGAGTGCTTGTCGAACAGGACGGCGACGGTCTGCGGGCCGGCGAAGGGCCGGTGGCCGTGGCGGTCCTTCTTCATCGCCGCGGCCAGGTCGAGGACCTGCTCCTGCTCGGCGGGTGAGAGGTCGTCGTCCCGCAGGAAGTGCCTGACGGGCGTCCGCGGGGCCGGGGGCCGCGTGCCGAGGGGGTCACCGGTCATCGGAGGCTCCGTCCAGGATGGCCGGGAGCGCGGCGGTGAAGGCGGCGACGTCGGCGGAGGTGATCACGAGCGGGGGCGCGATCCGTACCGCGTCGGGCTGGAGGGCGTTGACCAGGAACCCGGCCCGCTGGGCGGCGGCCTGGACGGCGGCCGCGCGGTCGGCGGTCAGCACGATCCCGAGCCACAGGCCCCGGCCGCGGACGCCGGCGAGCAGCGGGTGCTCGACGGCGGCGATGCCGCCGGAGAGTTCGGCGCCGACGGCGCGGACGTGCTCCAGCAGGCCGTCGCGGTCGATGGTGTCGAGCACGGCGAGCGCGGCGGCGGCCGCGACGGGGTTGCCGCCGAAGGTGGAGCCGTGGTCGCCCTTGGCGAAGAGGGTCCCGGCCTCGCCCAGGCCGATGCAGGCTCCGATCGGCAGCCCGCCGCCGAGGCCCTTGGCCAGGGTGAGCACGTCGGGCAGGACGCCCTCGTGCTGGTGGGCGAACCAGTGGCCGGTACGGCCGATCGCCGACTGGATCTCGTCGGCGACCAGCAGTGCGCCGGTGGCGTCGCAGACGTCCCTGGCGGCGCGGAGGTACCCCTCGGGCGGGGGCACGACCCCGGCCTCGCCCTGGGTGGGTTCGAGGAAGACCGCGGCGCAGCGGTCGTCGACGGCGCTCTTGAGGGCGTCGGCGTCGCCGTAGGGGACGAACGTGACGTCGATCGGGAACGGGCCGAACTGGTCGCGGATGGAGCGCTTGCCGGTCAGCGAGAGCGCGCCGAGGGTGCGGCCGTGGAAGCCGTTCTCGGCGGCCACGAAGCGGGGGCGGCCGGTGGAGCCGCCGTACTTGAGGGCGAGCTTGAGGGCGGCCTCGTTGGCCTCGGTGCCGGAGTTGGACAGGAAGACCCTGGCCGGGGCGCCGAGCAGGCCGAGCAGGCGCTCGGCGAGCAGCACCTCGGGCTCGTGCAGGAAGAGGTTGCTGGTGTGGGCGAGGGTGGCGACCTGGCGGGAGACGGCCTTCACCAGGGCCGGGTGGGCGTGGCCGAGGGAGCTGACCGCGATGCCGCCGATCATGTCGAGGTACTCGTTGCCGTCGACGTCCCAGACCCTCGTGCCCTCGCCGCGGGCCAGTGCCACCGGGGGCACCCCGTAGTTGGGCATGAAGGCGGCCTCGAAGCGTCTGGCGAGCGCCTGTCCTGCGGGATCGTGCTGCGGGCTCACTGGTCGTTCCCCTTCGGCTGGGCGGCGGCCGTCGGCCGCGCCGTGAGCTGGTCGGGTGCGTGCGGCGTCCCGGGGACGTCCGGCAGCACCATGGTTCCGACGCCCTCGTCGGTGAAGATCTCCAGCAGCACCGAGTGGGGCACCCTGCCGTCGAGCACGTGCGCCCGTGACACGCCGCCCTGGACGGCGGTCAGGCACGCCTCCATCTTGGGGATCATGCCGCTGGACAGGGAGGGCAGGAGCTTCTCCAGCTCGGTGGCGGAGAGCCGTTCGATGATCTCGTCCTCGCCGGCGTCGGGGCGCCAGTCGCGGTACAGGCCCGCGACGTCGGTCAGGACGATGAGCTTGGACGCCCGCAGCGCCACGGCGAGCGCGGCGGCGGCGGTGTCGGCGTTGACGTTGTAGACGGTGCCGTCGTCGCTGCGCGCCACCGAGGAGATCACCGGGATGCGCCCGTCGTCGAGCAGTGCCCGTACCGCGCCGGCCTCGACGCCGACGATCTCGCCGACCTGGCCGATGTCGACGCCGACACCGTCGACGACGGCGTGCTTGCGCACCGCGGTGAACAGGTGGGCGTCCTCCCCGGACATGCCGATCGCGAACGGCCCGTGCCGGTTGATCAGGCCGACCACGTCGCGGTTGACCTGGCCGACGAGGACCATCCTGACGACCTGCATGGCCTCGGGGGTGGTGACCCGCAGGCCGGCGGTGAAGGTGGACTCGATGCCGAGCCGGTCGAGCTGGGCGTTGATCTGCGGGCCCCCGCCGTGCACGATCACCGGCCGCAGGCCGGCGTAGCGCAGGAAGACGACGTCCTCGGCGAACCGCTCGCGCAGTCCCTCGTCGGTCATCGCGTTGCCGCCGTACTTGATGACGACGGTGGTGCCGTGGAAGGTGGCCAGCCACGGCAGGGCCTCGATCAGCGTGGCGGCCTTGGACAGGGCCTCGGCGCGCCTCATGAGGAGTACGCCGAGTTCTCGTGGACGTACGCGGCGGTGAGGTCGGTGGTGTGGATCGTCGCGGTGTGCGGACCGGCCGACAGGTCGACGGTGATCGTCACGTCGCGCGGGGTGAGGTCGACCTTGGAGCGGTCGTCGCCCACGGCGCCGCCCCGGCAGATCCAGATGCCGTTGACGGCCACGTTGAGCCGGTCGGGCTCGAAGACGGCGTCGGTGGTGCCGACGGCCGAGAGCACCCGTCCCCAGTTGGGGTCCTCGCCGTGGATGGCGCACTTGAGGAGGTTGGAGCGGGCGACGGAGCGGCCGACGGTCACGGCGTCGTCCTCGGAGGCGGCGCCGACGACCTCGACGGCGATCGCCTTGGAGGCGCCCTCGGCGTCCAGCAGCAGCTGGCGGACGAGGTCGGCGCAGACGGCCAGCAGGACCTGCTCGAACTCGGCCAGGTCGGGGACGGTGCCGCTGGCGCCGCTGGCCAGCAGGAGCACGGTGTCGTTGGTGGACATGCAGCCGTCGGCGTCGAGCCGGTCGAAGGTGACCCGGGTGACCCTGCGCAGCACCTCGTCGAGGAGTTCGGCGGGCAGGTCGGCGTCGGTCGTGATCACCGACAGCATGGTGGCCAGGCCGGGGGCGAGCATGCCGGCGCCCTTGGCCATGCCGCCGACCATGTAGCCGCCCTCGCCCCTGCGGAAGGAGATCTTCGAGACGGTGTCGGTGGTGCGGATGGCGTCGGCCGCGGCCAGTCCGCCGTCCCGGGCGAGCTGGGAGACCGCGAGGTCGACCCCGGCCAGCAGCGGGTCCATCGGCAGCCGCTCGCCGATCAGGCCGGTGGAGCAGACCGCGACCTCGCCGGCGGAGTCGTCCAGGGCCCGCGCGACCTTCTCGGCGGTGGCGTGGGTGTCCTGGAAGCCGAGCGGGCCGGTGCAGGCGTTGGCGCCGCCGGAGTTGAGGACGACCGCGTGCACCCTGCCTCCGGACAGCACCTGCTGTGACCACAGGACCGGGGCGGCCTTCACGCGGTTGACGGTGAAGACGCCCGCGGCGGCGCGGGAGGGGCCGTCGTTGACGATCAGTGCCAGGTCTCGGGCGCCGCCGGCCTTGATTCCGGCGGCGATGCCCGCGGCCCGGAAGCCGAGGGGTGCGGTCACGCTCATGGGGCGACTCCGTTGAGAGGAAGGCCGAGCTCTTCCGGCAGGCCGAGGGCGAGGTTGGCGCTCTGGATCGCGCCTCCGGCCGTGCCCTTGGTCAGGTTGTCGATGGCGATGACGGTGACGACGCGGCCCGCGCGCTCGTCCAGGGCGACCTGGAGGGCGGCGGTGTTGGCTCCGAGGGTCATGGAGGTCGAGGGCCACCGGCCCTCGGGGAGCAGCCGCAGGAACGGCTCGTCCTTGACGGCGGCCTCGTAGGCCTCGCGCAGCCGGGCGGGGGTCAGGCCGGGCCCGGCGGGCGCGCTGCAGGTGGCGAGGATGCCGCGGCTCATCGGCGCGAGCACCGGGGTGAAGGAGACGGTGACCTTCTCCCCCGTCAGCGAGGAGAGGTTCTGCTCCATCTCGGGGGTGTGGCGGTGGACGCCGCCGACGCCGTACGCGCCGGCCGCCCCCATCACCTCGCTGCCCATCAGGTTCGGCTTGGGCGCCCGTCCGGCCCCGCTGGTGCCGCTGGCGGCGACCACCACCACGTCGGGCTCGACGAGGCCGGCGGCGAAGGCGGGGAACATCGCCAGGGTGACGGCGGTGGGGTAGCAGCCGGGGACGGCGATCCGCCGGGCGGCGCGCAGCTCCTCGCGGCGGCCGGGCAGCTCGGGCAGACCGTAGGGCCAGGTGCCGGCGTGGGTGCCACCGTAGAAGTGCTCCCAGGCGGCGGGGTCGGAGAGCCGGAAGTCGGCGCCGCAGTCGACGACCAGGGTGGCGTCGCCGAGCGACTCGGCGACGGCGGCCGAGGCGCCGTGCGGCAGGGCCAGGAAGACCAGGTCGTGGCCGGCGAGGTTGCCGGGGGTGGTCTCCAGCAGGATCCGGCCGGCCAGCGGTGCCAGGTGCGGCTGGTGCTCGCCGAGGGCGGTGCCGGCGCTGGAGGCCGCGGTCAGCGCGCCGATCTCGATGCCGGGGTGGGACAGCAGCAGGCGCAGGAGCTCGCCCCCGGCGTAGCCGCTGGCGCCCGCGATCGCCGCTCTCATCCGTCCCCCCGATGACTGCATGTTCATTCAGTGAACCTCATGGTCTTACCGTGAAGATTATGCACGCGACAGGATTTCCATGCAAGTCGATAGGAGTCTCGCGGCGCGGCGAATACGGACAGAAGGGATGGAAAGGGAGTTCTCTCATCGCGACATCGGCCGGCAGGGCATTCGGTCGTGTTTCGGCACTGTTGCACGTACCTACCGGTCGGTATCGTGGCGATCGCCGGTCCCTCCTCTCCCGGGAGTACGAACGTATGAGCATCACCCATGACGACGTCCAGGCACGGCTCACCGCTCCCGGGCAGCTCTTCGAGCTGGAGGAGGTCGCGAGCCACGGCGGGACCGTCAAGACCTGGAAGCACGCGCCCAAGGACTTCCGGGCACTGCTGGAGATCAGCCGGCTCCACGGCGACAAGGTCTTCCTCACCTACGAGGACGAGCACGTCACCTACGAGGAGCACTACCGGCGGGCCTGCACCCTGGCCCGGCGCCTGGCCGACGAGTACGGCGTGGCCAAGGGCGACCGGGTGGCCATCGCCATGCGCAACTACCCCGAGTGGGTGATCTCCTTCTCGGCCGTGCTGGCCGCCGGGGCGATCGCCGTGCCGCTCAACGCCTGGTGGACCCCGCAGGAGCTGGAGTACGGCCTGTCCGACTCCGGGGCCAAGGTGCTGATCGCCGACGGCGAGCGAGCGGCCGGTCTGGCCGGCGTGGCGCCCGCGCTGATCGTGACCCGCGGCGAGGCGCCCGAGGGAGCCCGCTCGTTCGCCGACGTGCTGGGCGAGGTGGCGCCGGACGTCACGCCCCCGCCGGTGGAACTCTCCCCCGAGGACCCGGCCACGATCTTCTACACCTCGGGCACCACGGGCCGACCCAAGGGCGCCCTCGGCAGCCACCGCAACCTCGGCCAGGCCCCCATGACCGTCGCCTACGGGATGTACCGCGTCATGCTCAGGTCGGGCGCGGACCCGGGCGCGGCGGCGGGCCAGCGCCGCGTCACCCTGCTGACCGTGCCGCTGTTCCACGTCACCGGCTGCTTCGCGGTGATGACCACCACCATGTTCACCGGGGGCGGCCTAGTCCTGATGTACAAGTGGGACCCGGGCCGCGCGCTGGAGCTGATCGAGCGCGAGCGGATCACCGGCCTCACCGGCGTGCCGACCAACGTGTGGCAGCTGCTCTCCCACCCCGACCTGGAGAAGTACGACATCTCCAGCCTCAGCGCCCTCGGCTACGGCGGCGCCCCCGCCCCGCCGAAGCTGCTGGAGCGCATCACCGAGCAGCTGCCCAGCCGCGCCCCCTCCAACGGGTACGGCATGACCGAGACCACCGCGCTCGCCATCAGCAACGCCGGCGCGGACTACCTGGCCAAGCCCGACAGCATCGGCCTGCCGATGGCCGTGGTCGAGGTGAAGATCGCCGATCCGCTCGGCGCCGAGCTGCCGCCCGGCGCGGTCGGCGAGCTCTGCATGCGCGGCCCCAACGTCATCCTGGGCTACTGGAACCGCCCCGAGGCCACCGCGGAGACCTTCGTCGACGGCTGGCTGCACACCGGCGACCTGGCCAGGATGGACGAGGAGGGCTTCGTCTTCATCGTGGACCGGGCCAAGGACATGGTCATCCGCGGCGGCGAGAACGTCTACTGCGCCGAGGTGGAGGCCGCCCTGTTCGAGCACCCCGCGGTACAGGACGCCGCGGTGATCGGCATCCCCCACGAGGAGCTGGGCGAGGAGGTCGGCGCGGTGGTGCGCCTGTCGTCGCCGGTGCCGACCGAGGAGCTGCAGGCGTTCCTGCGCGAGCGGATCGCGCCGTTCAAGGTGCCGGTCACGTTCTGGACGCGCGAGACCGAACTGCCCCGCAACCCCGGGGGCAAGATCCTCAAGACCAGCCTGCGCAGGGAGGTGCTGGGAACTTGAGCGGGACCCGGCCGTGAGCAGGCCGTAAATCGATTGCCTTCGGATCGTCCAGCGTCGAGACTGGCTGTCCGTGTCGGAAAATCCTGATCGGTCGATGAGAACGCTCCTGCGCCGGCTGTCGATGGACCTCAGCCCGCTGCGCGACTCCCGCGACTTCCGGCTGCTCTTCGGATCCGGCGTGATCACGATGTTCGGGACCTTCCTGACCCTGGTCGCGGTCCCGCTGCAGATGAAGGAGCTCACCGGCTCCTACCTCGCGGTCGGCCTGGTCAGCGTGGCCGAGTTCGTCCCGATGGTGGTCTGCGGCCTGTGGGGCGGGGCGATCGCCGACGCGCTCGACCGGCGCAAGATCATCATCTACACCGAGGTGGGACTCTGCCTCACGGTCCTCGTCCTCACCGTCAACGCGCTGCTGCCCGATCCGCAGGTCTGGGTGCTGTACGTGGTGGGCGCCCTGTCCGCGGGGCTGGGCAGCCTGCAGCGGCCCAGCCTGGAGTCGCTGCTGCCGCGCGTGGTCAGGCACGATCAGCTGACCGCGGCGGCCGCCCTGTCGGCCTTCCGGTGGAACCTGGGCGCCATCGTCGCCCCGGCCCTCAGCGGCCTCATCGCGTCCTGGTTCGGCGTCGCGGTGGCGTACGGGATCAACGTGGTGACCTTCCTGGCGTCCCTGGTCCTGCTCTGGGCGGTACGGGCCCAGCCCCGGTCCGAACAGGCTCCCCCGGCGTCGCTGAGCGCGCTGGTGGACGGGGTCCGCTACGCGGTGCGCCGCCCCGACCTGATGGGCACCTACCTGGTCGACATCGCCGCGATGATCTTCGCCTTCTCCACCGCGCTCTACCCGTTCCTCGCCGACGAGGTCGGCGCCCCCAACGCGCTGGGGCTCTTCTTCTCCGCCTCGGCCGTCGGCTCGCTGATCGCCTCGGTGACCTCCGGCTGGACCCGGCACGTGCACCGGCACGGCCTCGGCGTGATCATCGCGGCGGCCGTGTGGGGGGTCGCGGTGGCGCTGGCGGCGCTGATGCCGACCGTCTGGGGCATCTTCGCCTTCCTGGCGCTGGCCGGGGCCGCCGACATGATCAGCGGCGTGTTCCGCTCCACCATCTGGAACCAGACCATCCCCGACGAGTTCCGCGGCCGCCTGGCCGGCATCGAGCTGCTCTCCTACATGAGCGGCCCGATGCTCGGCAACGCCAGGGCGGGCCTGATGGCCAACCTGGGCGGGACCCGTTTCTCGCTGGGCGTCGGCGGCCTGCTCTGCGTGGGGGCGGTGGCCGCGATGGCCGCGCTGCTCCCCGCCTTCCGCCGCTACGACGCCCGCACCGACGAGTACGCGCTCAGGGAACGCGCCCGTCGCGAGAAGACCGCTCCCGCCTGACCCGCCTGACTCATCCGGTCTCGCGCCAGCCCTCGTACTCCTCGGCCAGCGCGTCCAGGCGGGTCACGCCCTCCGGCGGCAGTGTCCCGGAGGGGTCCTCGACCACCACGAGCCACTGGGCGTCCTCGGCGTCGTCCTCGCCCGCGAGGGTCTCCCTGACCACCGCGGGCACGCCCAGCGCCGGGAACTCCCCGGCCACGACCTCGGCGACCTCCTCGGCGTCGTCGCGCCCGGCGAACACCAGCAGGTGCCTCATCGTCCCCTCCCTGGTCCTTCGCGGGGCGGGAACGGCTTCCCGCCCCGGGTGAGCGGCCCGCGGGTACGTCGTCGTCGCCTCCCGGGGAAGGCCCACCGGGAACGCGGGACCCCGGCCGGAAGGAACGGGTCCCGGTGAGGACCGCGAGGGGCCCGGGGCATGCGCCCCGGGCCCCAGTGAACCCGTGAACCCGTGAACCCGTGAACCCGTGAACCCGTGAACCGGTCAGGCGCCGCGCATCCGGGCGCCGGTGCGCTCGGCGGCCAGGGCCACGGCCGCGTCCCGGGCCGCGGTGGTCTCCTCCACCGTGAGCGTCCGGTCCGGTGCCCGGAAGCGCAGGGCGTAGGCCAGCGAGGTACGGCCCTCGCCGATCTGGGCCCCGGTGTAGACGTCGAACAGCCGGATCGACTCCAGCAGCTCGCCCGCGCCCTCGCGCAGCGCCGCCTCCACCGCGGCCACCGGCGTCGTCGCCTCCACCACGAGCGCGACGTCCTGGCTCGCGACGGGGTAGCCCGAGATGGACGGCGCCTGCGGCGGGCCGGCCATCAGCGGCTCCAGCCGGGTCAGCTCCAGCTCCATCGCGCAGGTGCGCGGGGGCAGGCCGTAGGCCTCGACCACGCGCGGGTGCAGCTCGCCGGCGTGGCCGACGAGCACGTCGCCGGCGTACAGCGCGGCGCAGCGGCCCGGGTGCCAGGGCTCGTGGCGGTCCGCGCGGACCTCCAGGGTGACGCCCGCCTCGGCGGCCACCAGGCGGGCGGCCTCCACGGCGTCCGCCCAGTCGGCCGGCCGTCCCCTGCCCCACCAGCCGGACGGTTCGAACTCCCCGGCCAGCACGACCCCGACCCGGAGCGGCTGGGCCGGCAGCGCCGACTCGATCGAGGCCAGCTCCTCGGGGGTCGGCCTGCGGTCGACGCCCAGCACCGGGGCGGTCGCGGGCGCGTCCGGGGAGGGCCGGTAGACCAGCCCCATCTCGAAGATCGCCACGTCGCCCGCGCCCCGGCCCACGTTGCGCACCAGCGTCTTGAGCAGGCCGGGCAGCAGGGTGGTGCGCATCAGCGGCTCGTCCTCGCTGAGCGGGTTGGCCAGCCGTACGGCCGCCCGCCGCGCGTCGCCGGCGGGCAGCTGCAGGCCGTCGAAGTCGCGCTCCCCGTTGAACGGGTAGGCGAGGGTCTCGACGTAGCCCGCGGCGGCCAGCGCGCGGCCCACCCGGCGGCGCAGGCGCTGGCTCTCGGTGAGGCCGGCGCCCGCCGGGGCGGTGGGCAGGATCGAGGGCAGGTTCTCGTAGCCCTCCAGCCGGATGACCTCCTCGGCGAGGTCGTTCGGGTCGGTCAGGTCGGGCCGCCACGAGGGCGGGGTGACCAGCAGCATGTCGTCACCGGTGACCGCGAGCTTGGCGGCGATCCCCCCGGTGGCGGCGTCGCCGGTGGCCGCGGTGCCGGCGGCCGGCCCCTCACCCGGGGTGCCCTGCACGGAGCCGTCCGGGGACGGGGCCCCGGCGAGGCTCTCGACCGCGCAGCCGACCTGCTCCAGCCTGCGGATCACGGTCTCGCGGTCGTAGACGATGCCCGCGACCCTGCCCGGGTAGCCGCTCGGGACGGCGATACGGACCGGTTCGACGTCCACCTCGGCGTGGGTGACGCCCGGCTCGATCGTGCCGCCGCCGAGCTCGGCCAGCAACCGGGCCGCGCGCCAGGACGCCTGCAGCGGGAGCTCCCGGTCGACGCCCCGCTCGAAGCGCTTGGAGGCCTCGCTGACCAGGTTGTGCCGGCGCGACATGCGCGCGACGCCGCTGGGCGAGAAGTGGGCGGCCTCGATCACGACGTCGGTGGAGGCGTCGGAGATCTCGGTGTTCAGGCCGCCCATGGTGCCGGCCATCGAGATCGCGCCGGAGGCGTCGGTGATCAGGACGTCCTCGGGGTGGAGCGCGCGGGTCACGTGGTCGAGCGTCTCCAGCGTCTCGCCGGGCTCGGCCCTGCGCACCACGATCTCGCCGGTCAGCCGTGCCGCGTCGAAGGCGTGCAGCGGCTGGCCGAGCTCCAGCATGACGTAGTTGGTGACGTCGACCGCGAGCGAGACCGGGCGCACGCCCGCGCGGACCAGCCGGGCGCGCAGCCACAGCGGGCTCGGCGCCGACGGGTCGAACCCGCGGATCCGCCGGAGCACGAACCGGTCGCAGGCCGAGGGGTCGGCGATCGAGGCCGGGTAGGAGGTGCCCGAGGGCACCCCGCCCTGCTCCGGCGGGGAGACGTCGGCCGGGTCGGCGAACGCCGAGCCGAAGGCGGTGGCGGCCTCCCGGGCGACGCCCCGGACGGAGAGGGCGTAGCCGATGTCGGGGGTGATCTCCAGCTCGATCACGTCGTCGCGCAGGCCGAGCAGCTCGACCACGTCGGCGCCGATCGGGGTGCCCTCGGGCAGCACGAGGATGCCGGGCGAGGACTCGGCCACGCCGAGCTCGGACTCCGAGCAGATCATGCCGTCCGACAGCCGCCCGTACGTCTTGCGCGAGGCGATCTCGAAGCCACCGGGCAGCACGGCGCCGGGCAGCGCGACCGGGACGCGGTCACCGGCCGAGAAGTTCGTGGCACCGCAGACGATCTCGCGGGGGGCGGCCTCGCCCACCTCGACCCGGCAGTGGCGGATGGGCTTCTTGAAGCCCTCGAGCGTCTCGATGGAGACGACCTCGCCCACGACGACGTTCTTGATGTCGTGGCCGTAGGAGACGACCGACTCGAGCTTGAGCCCGGCCGCGGTGAGCTTCTCGGCGATCTCGTGCGCCGTGACGGCGGGCAGATCGACGTACTCCCGCAGCCATGAGATCGGGACCTTCATCAGATCTCCATTCCGAAGGGGAGCGTGAAGCGGACGTCTCCCTCGACCATGTCGCGCATGTCCTCGGCGTTGTGGCGGAACATCAGGGTGCGCTCGACGCCCATGCCGAAGGCGAAGCCGCTGTAGCGGGCCGGGTCGACGCCGCAGGCGATGAGCACCCGCGGGTTGACCATGCCGCAGCCGCCCCACTCGATCCACCCCTCCGATCTGCAGGTGCGGCAGGGCGGGTTGCCGGGCGTCGCCGAGGCGCCGCGGCAGACGAAGCAGCGCAGGTCCATCTCGGCGGAGGGCTCGGTGAACGGGAAGTAGTTGGGCCGGAACCGGGTGGTGATGCCCTCGCCGAACATGACCTCGGCGAACCGGTCCAGGGTCCCCTTGAGGTGGGCCATGGTCAGGCCCTCGTCGATCGCCAGCCCCTCGATCTGGTGGAAGACCGGGGTGTGGGTGGCGTCGAGCTCGTCGGTGCGGAACACCTTGCCGGGCGAGATCACGTAGACCGGGAGCGGCCTGCCGAGCAGCGCCCTGACCTGGACCGGGGAGGTCTGGGTGCGCAGCACCTTGCCGGAGTCGACGGACTCCACGAAGAAGGTGTCGTGCTCGGAGCGGGCGGGGTGGTCGGCGGAGATGTTGAGGGCGTCGAAGTTGAACCACTCCCCCTCCAGCTCGGGACCCTCGGCCACCTCGTAGCCCATCGCGACGAAGGTGTCGGCGATGCGCTCCTGCAGGGTGGTCAGCGGGTGCCTGGCGCCCCGGGAGGCGCGGCCGGTGGGCAGCGTGACGTCGACGGTCTCCTCGACGAGGACCCGCTCGTCGCGTTCGGCCTCCAGCTCGGCCTGCCGCCGCGCCAGGGCCTCGGCGACGGCCTTGCGGGCGCCGCCGATGCGCTTGCCCGCCTCGGCGCGGGCCGCCGGGGGCAGGACGCCGATCTCGCGGTTGGCCAGGGCGATCGGCGAGCGGTCGCCGGCGTGCGCGAGGCGCACCCGCTTCAGTTCTTCGAGGTCACGCGCGGCCTTGACGGCCTCCAGCGCGTCGGCCTGCATGCGCGCCATCTCGTCGGCGTGCAGCGGGGTCACCTCGACCGGGTCGTAGTTTGACACAAGAGGGCTCCGAATCCAGGGCTTGAGCGGCCATGAGTCTAGTCGGGTGAGCCCACCGGGCCGACATCCGCGCTCAGGCGAAGTCCGGGGTGCCGGTGGGCACCATAAATCGGAACTCGGCTCCGCCGTCCGGCCCGCGCTGCACGGAGATGGTGCCGCCGTGCGCCTCGATCAGCCCCTTGACGATGAACAGGCCGAGCCCGGTGCCGCCGCGGCGGCGGGCGTTGCCCCGCCAGAACTGCCGGAAGACGCGCGTGACCAGCTCGGGCGGGATGCCCTCTCCCTGGTCACGGACGGACACGGCCACTCCCCACTCGCTTGGTTCGACCACTATTGTCACCGTACCGCGCCCGTGACGCACCGCGTTTTCCATCAGGTTGGCGAGCACCTGATCGATCTTGTCCTGGTCGAGCCAGGTCTCGGGCAGCTCGCCGCGCACGTCGAGCACGAAGCGGTCCCCGGGCTCGCCCGCGGCCACCCGGCCCGCGATGATCCGGGAGATCCTGGCCGGGATGTCGACCACCTGGCGGTGGATCTCCAGCCGTCCCGACTCGATGCGCGAGACGTCCAGCAGCTCGGTGATCAGCCGGGTCACCCGGTCGGCGTCGGCGTTCACCGTCTCCAGCATGACCAGCTTCTGGTCGTCGGTGAAGCGGGTCCACTTGGCCAGCAGGGTCGCGGTGAACCCCTTGACGCTGGTCAGCGGGGAGCGCAGCTCGTGGGCGACGGTGGAGACCAGGTCGGCGCGGCTGCGTTCCAGGCGGGCGCGGGCCCCGGCGTCGCGGAGCGTGATGACGACCCGGACGACCTTGCCGCCCCGCGCGGGTTCGCGCACCAGGCGGGCGGCCACCAGCATCTCCTGCCCGCCCGGGGTGCGCAGCGGCAGCTCGGGCTGGCGGGAGCGGGTGGGCAGGCCGCCGTAGGTGTCGAGCCACTTCCACCAGTCGCGCCCGTCCTGGTCGCGGAAGGAGAAGACGTCGCGCAGGTGCCGTCCGGTGGCCCGCTCGCGGGTGACCCCGGTGAGGCGGGTCGCGGCCCGGTTGACGGTGAGCACGTGGCCGTCCCCGTCGGCCACCACGAGACCGTCGGGGAGCTCGTCAGCGTCGATCATGGGAACGGGATCGGCGCTCCGCCCACCGGTGTGTTCGCCGTGCACGACCCCGCCTCCTCGACGCTACATGGCCGACAATAGCGGGTTTCCCGTACCACCGGTCAGCCCGCGGGCGCCGGTCGCCGGACGCCGGCGGGAGCGGTGCGCTGAGATCGGGCAGATGCGTACAGACAGACCGCGGCGGCGGTCGCCAGGTTCAGGCTCTCGGCCCGCCCGTGGATCGGCACCCTGACGACCTCGTCGGCCAGGGCCAGGATGTCCTCGGGCAGCCCCCACGCCTCGTTGCCGAAGATCCAGGCCGTCGGGCCGGACAGGTCCACGTCGTCCAGGGTGAGCTCGCCCGCGCCGTCGGCGGCCAGCACGCGCAACCCGGAGTCCTTGAGGTGCCGTGCCACCTGCCCGGCCCCGGCGCCGGTGGTGACCGGCAGGTGGAACAGGCTGCCCGCGCTGGCCCGTACGCACTTGCCGTTGTAGGGGTCGACCGAGGCGTCGGTGAAGACGACCGCGTCGGCGCCCGCGGCGTCGGCGGTGCGCAGCACGGTGCCGGCGTTCCCGGGGTCGCGCACGTGGGCGAGCACGGCCACCAGCGCGGAGCCGGGCGTCACCGCGGTCTCCAGGGGCACGTGCACGAAGCGGCACACGGCCAGCAGGCCCTGCGGGGTGACGGTCTGGGCCAGCTCGGCCATGACCTCGCCGCTGGCCCGCAGCAGCGGCACCCCCGCCGCGGTGGCGGCGGCGACCAGGTCGGCGTGGCGCGCCTCGGCCTCGGCGGTGGCGAACAGCTCCACCACCACGCCGTCCAGCGCCAGCGCCTCGCGGACCGCCTGCGGCCCCTCGGCCAGGAAGGAACGGTCGCGGTCCCGGAAGGCCCGCTTGGTCAGCCTTCGCGCGGCCTTGACCCGCGGTGACTTGATGTTGGTCAGCTCAGACCCGGCCATGCCCGTCCCCCAAGAATGCGAACGCGGCCCGCAGCAGTGAAGCTGCGGGCCGCATCGTCGTCAGTGCCCTGCTCGACCGGCTGGCTCAGCCGGCGACCGGCGCGTTCACGTCGGCCGGGAGCGCCTTCTTGGCGGCCTCGACCAGCGTCGCGAACGTGGCGGCGTCGTTGACCGCGAGGTCGGCGAGGATCTTGCGGTCGACCTCGATGGAGGCGAGCCGCAGGCCCTGGATGAGCCTGTTGTAGGTGATGCCGTTCTGGCGGGCGGCGGCGTTGATCCGCTGGATCCAGAGACGACGGAAGGTGCCCTTGCGGTCCTTGCGGTCGCGGTAGGCGTACGTCATCGAGTGGAGCATCTGCTCCTTGGCCTTGCGGTACAGCCTGGAACGCTGACCCCGGTAGCCCTTCGCCCGCTCGAGAACGACCTTGCGCTTCTTCTTGGCGTTGATCGCCCGCTTCACGCGTGCCATGTGTATCTATCTCCCCGGGGGCGGTTACTTAGCGAGCAGCTTCTTGATCTTCTTGGAGTCGGCGTCGGAGAGCACGACCTCGGGCTTGAGACGACGCGTCAACGTGGACGGCTTGTGCTCGTTGTAGTGCGCGCGGTTGGCGCGACGACGCACGAGCTTGCCGGAACCCGTGAGCCTGAACCGCTTCTTCGCACCGCTGTGCGTCTTCATCTTCGGCATTTCGGCCGTCTCTCCCTCGATCGCGCCGATGTCCCGGGCCGGTAACCCGAGTCAAGGGCATGCCTGACTGCGAGACCGGACCCGGTCTCGGCTTGATCTCGCGACTACCTGAAAATCCAGGCTATGCGAGTTACTCCTGCGGGGCCGCCACCGCTCCGCCGACGGAGACCGGGCTGCCGGCGTCGTCGGCGTTGCCGCCGTCGCCGGCCTGCGTCTCGTCCGCGGACCGGGACGCGTCACCGGAGGCGTCCTCGTCATGCCGCGCCTTGGCCGCCGCCTTCTCGGCCTTGGCCTCTGCCTTCTTCTTGTGCGGGCCGATCACCATGATCATGTTACGGCCGTCCTGCTTGGGCTGGGACTCGACGAAGCCGAGCTCCGTCACGTCCTCGGCCAGCCGCTGCAGGAGCCGGAAGCCCAGCTCGGGCCGGGACTGCTCCCGGCCGCGGAACATGATGGTGACCTTGACCTTGTCCCCGGCCTTGAGGAACCGCACCACGTGACCCTTCTTGGTCTCGTAGTCGTGCGGGTCGATCTTCGGCCGGAGCTTGATCTCCTTGATGATGGTGTACGCCTGGTTGCGGCGCGCCTCACGTGCCTTCATCGCGGACTCGTACTTGAACTTGCCGTAGTCCATGAGCTTGCACACTGGCGGGCGAGCCGTTGCCGCGACCTCGACCAGGTCGAGGTCGGCTTCTTGAGCCAGCTTCAAGGCATCGCCGATGGAGACGATGCCCACCTGTTCGCCGTTCGGGCCGACGAGGCGGACCTCGGGCACACGAATGCGGTCGTTGATGCGGGGCTCGGCGCTGATGGGGCCTCCTAGGTTGCGATCCGCGGCCTCCCGGCAGGAGGCCGCAACATGCTCGATCGTGCCGGGAGGTCGCGGACGCGCACCCTTTGCCGAGGGTGTCGAACGCAAGATGCCCCGCACGTCACGCATGCGGGGTCACATGAACCGAGGGCTTCACGCCGTAAGCTCTCCGGGAGTCACCCGGTGTGATCCTGACCTGTCAGCCTTGCGGCCGACGAGGTGGGAGGGCGACCTCCGCTTGCGCGTCCAGCAGGCACGCCGGACCGATCGAGTCGTTACTCTACCACAACCGCGTGCTCACTCAGAATCATCCCGCTCCGCGCCGGGACGTCCGCGTCCGGGGACCTCGGCAGGCCCGGAGGTCCCGGGACACGGAAAAGCGGAGACGCCGAGACGCCGAGACGCCGAGACGCCGGCGGGCCCGGTCACTCGGCCGGGGCGGCGCGCCTGACGATCTCGGCCTTGCCCGCCTCGCGCATGGCCTCCACCGGCACGTCCGCGCGGCCGGTCATCAGCTCGACCTGCCGGACCGCCTGGTGCAGGAGCATCGGGAACCCGCCGACGACGGTCCCGCCCCGGCCGGCCACGGCCGCCGCCAGCCGGGTGGGCCAGGGGGCGTAGACCACGTCGAAGAGGGCGGGCACCCGCTCCAGCGTGCCGGCCAGGTCGTCGGCGGCGCCGGAGGGCAGGGTCGAGACGACCAGGTCGACCTCCAGCGCCGCCTCGAGTTTGTCGAAGGACTGCACGGTCAGGTTCACGCCCAGCCGCTCGGCCGCCTCGGCGGTCGTGGAGGCCCTGCCCGGGTCGCGGACCACGAGGGTGGCCTCCCCCAGGCCGAGGCGGCGAAGGGCCGCCAGGGCCGAGGAGGCGGTCGCGCCGCCGCCCAGGACGGTCGCCGCGCGGGGCGCGGTCACCCCGGCCTCGGCCAGCGCCTCGACGATGCCGTACACGTCGGTGTTGTCGCCGTGGCGCCCGTCCTCGGACAGGATCACGGTGTTGGCCGCGCCCACCTGGAGGGCGAGCTCGGAGACGGTGTCGAGCAGCGGCAGCACGGCCCGCTTGAGCGGCATGGTCAGCGACAGCCCGCGCCAGGTGCCGTCCAACCCGGCGATCAGGCCGGGCAGGGCGGCCTCGTCGCACTCGATCGCCTCGTAGTGCCAGTCGTGCAGGCCCATGCCACGGTGGGCCGCGCGGTGCAGGTACGGGGAGAGCGAGTGGACGATCGGGGATCCGAGCACCGCCGCCTTCAGCACCCGTTCACCTTGTTCCGCTCGTACTCGGCCTTGAGCGCCAGGAAGTCCGACTCCAGCGAGGCGAACTTGGTGATGCGCTTGCCCGGACAGGTGGTGACGAACCACACCCAGTCGCCCTTGGTGGGGTTGAGCGCCGCCTGGATGGCGTCGTCGCCGGGGTTGGCGATCGGGCCGGGGGGCAGCCCCTCGAACCTGTAGGTGTTGTAGGGCGAGGTGCTCTCCAGGTCCCTGCCGGAGGACTCGATGCCGTACTTGTTCAGCCCGTACATCACCGTGCTGTCCATCTCCAGCTTGCGGCGGGGCGTGCCGTCGAGGCGGTTGTAGATGACGCGGGCCACCTTGCCCATGTCCTCCTGGGTGCCGGACTCGGCCTGCACGATGCTGGCGATCGTCATGATCTCGTGCGGGGTGTGACCGAGCTCCCTGGCCTTGGACTGCAGGTCGTCCTTGTCGGCGGTCTGGTTGAAGCGGTCGACCATCGCGGTCAGGATCTCCGAGGCCGTCATCTTCGGCCTGATCTCGTAGGTGGCCGGGAAGGCGTAGCCCTCCAGCCTGCCCCTGGCGTACGCCGGCAGGCCGAGCTCCTCGCCGTTCTTGGCCGCCTGCTGGAACTCCCTGAGCGGTTTGCCGGTCTGCTTGGACAGCTGCTTGAGGGTGTCGGCCAGGCGCAGCCCCTCCTTGAGGGTGACCCGCTCCAGCAGCCGCTTGCCCGGGTCGAGCAGCTTCACGGCCTCGGCGGCCGACATCTGCTTGCGCATGGTGTACTCACCGGGCTGCAGCGAGGAGCTCTTGCCCGCCTGGCCGACGGCGTCGACGAAGGCCCTGGCGCTCTTCACCACGCCCTGGTCCTGCAGGGTCTGCGCGATCTGGGAGGCGCTCTGGCCGTCCTTGATCTCCACGACGATCTCACCGGAGCCCTTGCCGGTGTAGTCGTCGGGGGTCATCACGTCGCGCACCCAGGTGTAGCCGTAGAAACCCGCGGCGCCGATCCCTCCCAGCAGCACGATGATCGCCAGCATCGGGGCGAGGAACCGGCCCCGGCTGCGGCGGCGCCTGCGCCGGCGTCCCCGCCGCTCGCCGGGCTCGCGGCCCGAGGACGCGCGGGAGCCGCGGCGCGACCGACCTTCGTCGTCGGAGCCGACCAGGAAGTCCATATCGAGATCGTTCATAGAGACGCTGGCCAATCTCCCGCTGAGGACGGCATGGCGTCAAGTGAGTCCGCCAAACCGGAGAGGGGCATCCTGCCGGACGTCCCGCCGCTGCGGGAACCGCCGTCCGGTCCGGGGACGCGGGACGCCGCTCGCCGCGGAACGGGGGGTGTTCCGCCGGGCATCAACGCTTCCCGAGGTATCTGTTCAGCTGTTCCCGGTATCTCACAAACTCACTCTCTTTGTCAGTGAATTTCGTGATTCTATGCTCCGGATTGGTGGTCACAAACCAGAACCAATCACCTTGATCTGGCTGGAGAGCCGCGATCAATGCCTTCTCTCCGGGGTTGGCGATGGGCCCGGGCGGCAGGCCGGGACGGAGATAGGTGTTGTACGGCGACCTCATCTCGGTGTCCTTCTGGGACACCTCCAGGGTCCTGCGCCGCTGCGCGTACAGCACCGTGGTGTCCAGCTGGAGGGGCGTCCCGGCCCTGATCCGGTTGTAGATCACTCTAGCGATCTTCGGGTAGTCCGGGTCCCGGCCCCCCTCGGCCTGGACGATGCTGGCCACGGTGACCGCCTGCAGCGGCGTCAGCCGCCTCCGCTCGGCCCGGTCCTTCAGGCCGATGGCCTCGGCGACCTGTTTGTAACGTTCCACCATCGCGGCGAGCAGCTCGGGCGCGGTGGTCCCGGCCTCGATCTCGTAGGTGGCCGGGAACAGGAAGCCCTCCGCGCTCCCGGCGTACCGGGGAAGGTCCAGCGCCTGCTCGTCGGCGGCGGCCCTGGCCAGGTCGGCGCGGCGCAGGTCGGTGTCCTCGGCGAGCCGGTCGAGCAGCTCGGGCAGGCGCAGCCCCTCGGGGATCGTGACGGTGCGCACCATGCGCGACCCGGGCGCGGCCAGCAGGTCGAGCGCGGCCGCCGCCTCCATGCCCCTGCGCATCCTGAAGCGGCCCGGGTGCAGTGTGTCGGTCCTGTCCTGCTCCTCGGCCCGCCTGACGAACGCCCTGGCGCTCGCCACCACCCCGGCGTCGGCCAGCGTCCGCCCGATCTCGGCGGCGCTCGCGCCCCGGGGGATCTCCACCACGACCTGGCCGGACCCCTGTCCCTCGAAGTCGGCGGGCGCCAGGTAGGGCCGGACCACGATGAGCCCGGCGGCCCCCGCGGCGACCACGAGCGCGCCCGCCCCGGCCAGCAGCGGCCACATCGGCCGCGGGCCGCTCATCGGACGGCTCCGCCGGCCGGTCCGCGACCGGACGTCTCACCGGCCCCGCTCCCGGGACCGCCCATGACGTCCCGGTCCCCCGGACCGGCGGCGCTCTCCTGCCCGGCGCCGCGGGCCGCCCCGCCGCGTGGCGTCCCGTCGCGTGGCGGCGTCACGGGGACGCCGGGGGGCCTGCCGGTGGCGCGCTCGGCGTCCAGCGCCGCCTGGAGCAGGACGATCGCGGCGGCCTGGTCCACCACCGCGCGCTGGTTCTTCGCCCGCACCCCGCTGGCCCGCAGGCCCTGCTGGGCGGTGACCGTGGTCAGCCGCTCGTCGAACAGCCGGACCGGGACCGGGGCCAGCCGCGCCGCGATCCTGCCCGCGAAGTCGCGGGCCGCCTCGGCGGCCGGCCCCTCCCGCCCGGAGAGCGAGGTCGGCAGGCCGACCACCACCTCGACGATCTCGTACTCGGCCGCGATCTCCGCGAGCCGGTCGAGGTCGCCCCGGCCGCGCCGGACGGTCTCCACCGGCGTGGCCAGCACCCCCGAGGGGTCGCTGCGCGCCACGCCGATACGGACCGAGCCGACGTCGACCCCGAGCCGAACGCCGTTCCTCATCATCGTCTCCACCCTCCTGCCGGATGCGGCGTGAGGGTGTCGTACCCCGTCAGGAGAGCGTCTGCGCGATCGTCCGCTCGACGGCGGCGAGTGCCTCGCCGATCTCCTCGGGGCGAACCCCGCCGCCCTGTGCGACGTCGTCCTTGCCGCCACCACCACCTCCGAGCGCCTTCGCGGCGACGCCGACCAGCAGGCCCGCCTTCAGCCCCCGGTCGCGTCCCGCCTCGTTCACCGCGGCGATGACGACCGGCCGGTCGCCGGGGACACCGGCTATCACGACGACCGCGGCGCGGTCGCCCGGCAACCGGCCGCGTACGTCCAGGGCGAGCTTACGCAGATCGTCCGGAGAAGTGCCATCAGGCGCGCGGTGGGTGACGACGGCTGCTCCGTGCAGATCACGGGCACTTTCCGCCATCTGTCCCGCTCCGGCGAGCGCCTGGGCCGAGCGCAGACCGGCCAGTTCCTTCTCCGCCGAGCGCAGCCGGGTCACGATGCCCTCGATGCGCTCGGGCAGTTCCTCCCTGCGGGCCTTGAGCTGCTCCGACAGCTGGGCGACCAGCACGCTCTCCTTGGCGAGGAAGCGGAAGGCGTCCAGCCCGACCAGGGCCTCCACGCGGCGCACGCCCGCGCCGATCGAGGCCTCGCCCAGCACCTTGACCAGGCCCAGCTGCCCGGAGCTGGCCACGTGGGTGCCGCCGCACAGCTCGCGGGAGTACTCGCCGACCTCGACGATGCGGACGGTGTCGCCGTACTTCTCGCCGAACAGGGCCAGGGCGCCCATCGCACGCGCCTCCGCCTGGGAGGTGTGGAAGGCGTTGACCTTGAGGTCGTTGATCAGCACGGCGTTGACCTCGTCCTCGACGTCGCGCAGCACGCTGGGCGGCACCGCGCCCGCGGCGGTGAAGTCGAAGCGGAAGCGGCCCGGCGAGTTCTCCGAACCGGCCTGCGCGGCGGTCTCGCCCAGCGCGTTGCGGAAGCCGCGGTGCACCAGGTGGGTGGCGGTGTGGCTGCGGGAGATCGCCCGGCGCCGCTCGACGTCGATCTCGGCCTGGGCCTGGTCGCCCACGCGGATCTCGCCGGAGCGGACCTTGCCGCGGTGCACGACGACCCCGGGGACCGGGGACTGCACGTCCACGATCTCCACCTCGGCGCCGCCGGTGCGGATCACGCCCTGGTCGGGGAGCTGGCCGCCGCCCTCGGCGTAGAACGGGGTGCGGCCCAGCACCACCTCGACCGACGTGCCCGCGCCCGCGGCGGGCACCGAGGCGCCGTCCACCAGCAGGCCGATGACCTCGGCCTCGGCGGTCACCTGGTCATAGCCCAGGAACTCCACCTTGCCGGTCTTCTCCAGGATCGTCCCGAAGATGGAGATGTCGGCGTTGCCGGTCTTCTTGGCGGCGGCGTCGGCCTTGGCCCGGTCGCGCTGCTCCTTCATCAACCGGCGGAAGCCCTCCTCGTCGACCTGCAGCCCCTGCTCGGAGGCCATCTCCAGGGTCAGGTCGATCGGGAAGCCGTAGGTGTCGTGGAGCTGGAAGGCCTGGTCGGCGGCGATCGCGGCGCGGCCCTTGCGCTTGGTCTCCTCGGCGGCCACGTCGAAGATCGCGGTTCCGGTGCGCAGGGTGCCCAGGAAGGAGGCCTCCTCGGCGTCGATGACGCCGTGGATCTGCGGGGCGTCGGCCTTGAGCTCGGCGTACTGCTCGCCCATCACCTCGACGGTCACCGCGGTGAGCTCGTGCATGTATCGCTCCTCGCCCGCGCCGAGCAGGCGCAGGTTGCGGATGGCGCGGCGCAGGATGCGGCGCAGCACGTAGCCCCTGCCCTCGTTGGAGGGCAGCACCCCGTCGGCGACGAGCATCACGCCGGTCCTGACGTGGTCGGCGACCACGCGCAGCGACACGTCGGCGCGCTGGTCGCGGCCGTAGCGCGTCCGGGTGAGCTCCGCCGCCCGGTCGAGGATCTTGTACGTGGTGTCGATCTCGTAGATGTTGTCGACGCCCTGCAGGATCGCGGCCATGCGCTCCAGGCCCATGCCGGTGTCGACGCTCTTGGCGGGCAGCTCTCCGGCGATGTCGAAGTCGATCTTGCTGCGCACCGCGCTGAGCTGGAACTGCATGAAGACGTTGTTCCACACCTCGAGGTAGCGGTTCTCGTCGGCGACCGGGCCGCCCTCGCGCCCGTACTCGGAGCCGCGGTCGTAGTAGATCTCGCTGCACGGGCCGCCCGGGCCCGGCACGCCCATGTGCCAGTAGTTGTCGGCCAGGTCGCGGCGCTGGATGCGCTCGGCCGGCACACCGGCCTTCTTCCAGATCTCGGCGGCCTCGTCGTCGTCGAGGTAGACGGTGGCCCACAGCCGGTCCTCGGGGAAGCCGAAGCCGCCATCGGACTCGGACCTGGTCAGCAGCTCCCAGGCGAAGGGGATCGCCTGGTCCTTGAAGTAGTCGCCGAAGGAGAAGTTGCCGAGCATCTGGAAGAAGCTGGCGTGCCTGGTCGTCTTGCCGACCTCGTCGATGTCGAGGGTCCGCACGACCTTCTGCGCGCTGGCGGCCCGCCTGTAGGGCGGCTTCTGCTGCCCCAGGAAGTAGGGCTTGAAGGGCACCATGCCCGCGTTGACCAGGAGCAGGGTCGGGTCCTCGGCGATGAGGCTGGCCGAGGGCACGACGGTGTGCCCACGCTCCTCGAAGAAGCGCAGGAAGCGGCGGGCGATCTCTGCCGAATCCATGTCAGCGGCCATCCTTTACGTCGGTGTGATAGGGGTTTTCCACGGCGCTCTCCACGGTGTCGAGTCCGAACCGCGATCGCAACTCTGTTTCCCGCTCGGCCGCGCCACGCCGGGTCTCACCGGCGAGCTCGCGCACCTGCTCCAGCGCGCCGGCGGCACCGTGCACGGCCCGGCGGGCCAGGTGGTCGGGGTGCAGCGCCTGCAGCCTGCGCATGACCCACACGGCGCCGAACGCGCCCAGGCCCATGTAGAACAGCCTGCGGATCATCGCCGCCGCCTCTCCAGCGCCGGCCGGGCGGCCACCGGGCGACGGCGGGCGCCCAGCGCCCGGCGCAGGCCGTGGGTGAACGCCGCGACCTTGATCATCGGCCCGGTGACGAGGTTCTGGGTGACGTCGCTGACCCGGGCGACGTGCCCGCTGACCTGCTTGACGTCCTTGGTGATGGCCTCCAGGGCCACCAGCTGCCGGTTGGTCTCGCCGACGGCCGCCGAGACGTCCTCCAGCAGCGGCACGACCCGGTCGCCCAGCTGGGAGACCATCTTGGTGGTCTCGGTCAGCAGCCGGATCAGCCGGACCAGGGCGACGGCCATGAAGCAGACCAGGATCGCCCAGGCCATCGCGGCGATCAGCCCGGCGACCTCTCCTGCGGTGAGCATTGCGGACCCGTCCCCTCATAGGTGACCCCGGCCGTGGTCGGGTGGAATGGCAAAACCCTATCGTGCCCGAGGTCACCGCTCTCCGCTCACCGCACGTCACCGGACGCGCCGGGCACGGCGGCGCGGCGCGGGTCCTGGGCGCGCGGGGACGGACGCGCGGGACCGTACGCGGGCCGGGCAAGGGACGGGCAAGGAACGGGCGCGGTGCGGGCGGGTCACTCCCCGCGCAGGAAGGCGCGGATCCTGGACCACCGGTCGGCGAAGGCCGCCTCGGCGCCGTGCCGGGTGGGCTTGTAGTAGCGCCGGTCCCGCAGCTCCTCGGGCGCGTACTCCTGCCGGACCAGCCCGTGCTCGAAGTCGTGGGGGTAGCGGTAGCCCTCACCGTGCCCGAGCTTCCCGGCCCCGGCGTAGTGGGAGTCGCGCAGGTGCGCCGGGACGTGCCCGATGGCGCCGCGCCGCACGTCCGCCGAGGCCTCGCCGATGGCGCTGATCACCGCGTTGGACTTGGGGGCGAGCGCGCAGTGGATGACGGCCTGGGCCAGGTTGAGCCGCCCCTCGGGCATGCCGATGAGCTCCACCGCCTGGGCCGCGGCCACCGCGATCTGCAGGCAGGTGGGGTCGGCCATGCCCACGTCCTCGGAGGCGAAGATGACGATCCTGCGGGCGATGAACCGGGGGTCCTCCCCCGCCTCGATCATCCGGGCCAGGTAGTGCAGCGCGGCGTCGGCGTCGGAGCCCCGCATGCTCTTGATGAAGCCGCTGATCACGTCGTAGTGCTGGTCGCCCTGGCGGTCGTAGCGGACGGCGGCCTTGTCCACCGCCCGTTCCACCACCTCGACCGTGACCTCGCCGTCGGCGATCAGCGCGGCGGCCTCCAGGTAGGTGAGCGACCTGCGGGCGTCGCCCCCGGCCAGCCGGACCAGGTGCTCGGCGGCCTCGGGCGCCAGGCGTACCCTCCCGTCCAGGCCGCGCGGGTCGGCGACGGCGCGCTCCAGGACCGCGCGGATGTCGTCCTCCGTCAGCGCCTGCAGGGTCAGCAGCAGCGAGCGCGACAGCAGCGGCGAGATGACGGAGAAGAACGGGTTCTCGGTGGTGGCGCCGATGAAGGTGACCCAGCGGTTCTCCACCGCGGGCAGCAGGGCGTCCTGCTGCGCCTTGTTGAAACGGTGCACCTCGTCGACGAAAAGGACGGTCTGGCGGCCGGACATGCCCAGGTCGCGGCGGGCCTGCTCGATGGCCGCGCGGACCTCCTTGACCCCGGCCGACACCGCCGACACCTCGACGAAGCGCCGCTTGGTGACGCCGGCCACCACGTAGGCCAGGGTGGTCTTGCCGGTGCCCGGCGGGCCCCACAGGAACAGCGACATCGGCGCCTCGGCCTCGACCAGGCGGCGCAGCGGCGTGCCGGGGCCCAGCAGGTGCCGCTGGCCGATCACCTCGTCCAGGCCCCGGGGGCGCATCCGTACCGCCAGGGGCTCCTGGCCGCGGTGCGCCTCCTCGGCCGCCGCGTCGAACAGGCTGTCCACGCCTGAGACAGTACCGCCGCCCGGCGGGCCTCAGCTCCCCCAGACGGCGACGGCGCCGCTGTGCCCGGCCCGGACCACGTAGTACAGGGCCACCACCGCCAGGATCACGGTCAGTACCGAGACCACCGTCACGAGCGGACGCCCGAACCGGTCGCCGCGGCAGACGTAGACCAGGGCCGCGGACGCGATCCCCAGGCCGAGGGCGACCAGCAGCAGGGGGGTGCCGAAACCGGCGTGCTCGGTGATGCGCTCCCCGAGCTCTCCGCTCGCGGAGGAGAAACGGCCCTCGTTCAGGGCGTCACCGCTCTGCTTGGCCGCGAACACGCTCACCGGCACGATCGGGGCGAGCCCGGCCACCGCCCAGGTGAGCACCGGCCGGGTGCGCGGCGCCAGCGCGTACACGGTGGCGAGCACCGCCAGCAGCGGCGTGAGGATCACGGCGGCGTGGACGATCAGTGGGTGCTGGGGCAGGCCGAGGATCTCGTCGAACATAGGGTGCTCCGGTGGTGCGTGGTTCATCATCGATTGACGCGAATCCCACCATGGGCCGGTTATGGGGAGCGTGAAGATTCAACTTTCTCCCCTGTGGCACCAATGGACGAATTTCATCACTTACGTGCAGCACACGTCGAGGCCGGTACTCTTTCGGCCAGTCAGACATCATGCAACAGCAATCCTGGAGGACATAGCGGTGAGCGCCGAGGACCGCCAGAGCCGGCTGGCTCGGGAACACAGGGAGCGGCAGGCGAAGCGTGCTGAGCAGACGAGCACGTCGAAGCGGAACGCCGTCATCGGAACGGTCGCCGCGCTCGTCGTCGCCGGCGGGCTGGTGGCCGGCGTGACCCTCCTGGGAGGCGATGACGACGAGAGCAAGCCGGTCGCCGCCACGAGTTCGCCGAGCCCGTCGAACACCCCCGCGGTGACGCCCAGCATCACCACGTCGGCCGCGCCGGCCGGCACGCGCTGCTCCTATCGCAAGGACACCAGCGGCAGCCCGATGAAGTACGTGGGCATGCCGCCGAAGAAGCCCAACCTGAAGCTCAAGACCATGACGATCACCACCAACCACGGTGACGTCACGATCAAGCTGGCGACCCCGCAGGCGCCGTGCACGGTCAACTCCTTCGCCTTCCTGGCCAAGAAGAACTTCTTCGACGGCATCAAGTGCCACCGCCTGGCCACCCCCGAGAACTCCGGGGTGGGCCTGCTGCAGTGCGGCGACCCGCAGGCCAAGGCCGACGGCAAGAACCCCACCGACGGCCAGGGCAGCGCGGGCTACGTCTACGACAACGAGAACATGGAAGGGGCCGCGTACCCCAAGGGCGTGGTCGCCGTGGCCCAGGCCCCCGACGCCGTCAACCAGAACGGCAGCCAGTTCTGGATCTCACTGGCCGACGACACCAACCAGGTGGAGAAGGCCTACACGCCCTTCGGCGTCGTCACCGAGGGCATGGACGTCCTGGAGAAGATCTACACGGGCGGGTGGATCCAGAACCCCGACGACATCACCGGCGACGGCGGCTCCACCGCCCCCAAGCTGCCGGTGATCATCAAGGACGTGAAGCTCTCCTAGCGCGCCGTGCGGCGACGCGCCGCCACCGGGACGGACCTCCGTCCCGCGCATCACGGACACCATGGACGCCCCGGAGGCCGGAAGGCCGGCCCGGGGCGTTCTCGCGTCACCACCTCCCTCGTCGTGTCGTCATACCGTCGCGTCGTCATGCCGGTGCGTCGTCATGCCGGCGGCTCGCGCCCTCGAACCCGGCCGCGGAGCGGGACCCGGCCCCCGGTACGGAGCGCTCAGAGCGTCCGTACGGCACGGGTGGGGTCCGCCGGGCACAGTGGGGCCGCGAGGCGCGTCCGGGGAGCCCGGGGCGTTCTGGGCGGCCTGAGGGGTCATGCGGGGTCCACCGGGACGCCCGGGTCGTGAACCTGAGAAAATCGTGATCACCGAAAGGCCGTGATCCCCGTCACAGTCGCCCGGTGCCCTCCCTCCCGCGGCCAGACTCGAAACGGATCCCGTCCACCTCACGAGGGAGCACCCGATGGCGGAGCGACTGAGCGGCGAGTTCGTGTTCGATCCCGAGTTCGGCCGGAACCCCTACGCGACCTACGCCGCGCTCCGCGAGAAGGGGCCCGTGCACGCCGTGCGGTCCCACACCGGCAGGGACGACTTCCTGATCGTTGACTACGAGCACGGCCGCGCCGCGCTCGCCGACCCCAGGCTGGCCAAGGACTTCAGGCACGGCGCCGCCTCGCCCCAGCGGCGCGGCGACACCGGCGACACCGGCGACACGGCCACGAGCAGCCCGCTGCTCGACAGGAACCTGCTCAACTCCGACCCGCCGGACCACACCCGGCTGCGCCGCCTGCTCTCCCGGGCCTTCACCCCCCGCCGTGTCGAGAGCCTGCGACCCCGGATCCAGGAGATCGCCGACGGGCTCGTCGACGACATGGCGGGCAGGGGACACGCCGACCTGCTCGACGAGTACGCCTTCCCGCTGCCCATCGTGGTGATCTGCGAGCTGCTGGGCATCCCGGCCGAGGACCGCGACGACTTCCGCGCGTGGTCCACCACGCTGGTCAGCGCGACCCTGACCGAGGAGGACGCCCGGCGCCGGGTCGCGGCGAACCAGGACATCCGCGCCTACTTCGCCGGGATCATCGCCGCGCGCCGGGCCGAGCCCCGGGACGACATGGTCAGCGCGCTGGTCTCCGCCCGCGACGAGCGCGAACTGCTCAGCGAGCCGGAGCTGATCGCCGCGCTCACGCTGCTGCTCATCGCCGGGCACGAGACCACGGTCAACCTGATCGGCAACGGCACGCTGGCCCTGCTGACCCATCCCGGGCAGCTGCGGCTGCTGCGGGAGCGGCCCGAGCTGCTGCCCTCGGCGATCGAGGAGTTCCTGCGCTACGAGGGCCCGGTCGAGCGGGCCACCCTGCGTTTCGCCGCCGAGGACATGGAGATCGGCGGCGTGACCGTCCCGCGGGGCTCCGTGGTGCACGTCGCCCTCGGGGCGGCCGACCGGGACCCGCGGGCCTTCGGCGACCCCGACGTCCTCGACATCACCCGCGGCGACAACCACCATCTGGCCTTCGGGCACGGCATCCACTTCTGCCTGGGCGCGCACCTGGCCCGCCTGGAGGGCCGGATCGCCTTCGAGACGCTGCTGCGCCGGCTGCCCGGCCTCAGGCTCGCGTGCCCGCCCTCCGAGCTCTCCTGGCGCGGTAACGGCACGATCATCCGCGGTCTGCGGAGCCTGCCGGTCTCCTTCTGAGCATGTGAAGCCCGGCCGCGTGAACCCCGGTGGCGGGGGCCCCGGCCGCGGGAGACCTGGGAGAACGCGCGGGGCCCGGCCCGGCCCGCGAGGGGACGGGCCGGGCCCCGGAAGCCGCCGGGACGACAGGCGCCGGATCGTGCCGGGTCAGGCGCCGGTCTTGGGCCTGCCGTCGACGCCGGCCTCCTTGCGCTGCGCGGCCGTGATCGGGGTCGGCGCGCCGGTCAGCGGGTCGAAGCCGGAGGCCGTCTTGGGGAAGGCGATGACGTCGCGGATGGAGTCGCCGCCCGCGAGCAGCATGCAGATCCGGTCCCAGCCGTAGGCGATGCCGCCGTGCGGCGGCGGGCCGTAGGTGAACGCCTCCAGCAGGAAGCCGAACTTGTTCTCCGCCTCCTCCTTGGAGATGCCGAGCACGTCGAAGACGCGCTGCTGCATCTCGGCGCGGTGGATACGGATCGAGCCGCCGCCGATCTCCATGCCGTTGCAGACCATGTCGTAGGCGTAGGCCAGGGCCTCGCCCGGACGGTCCTGGAAGGTGTCGGCCCACTCGGGCTTGGGGCCGGTGAAGGGGTGGTGGACCGCGGTCCAGCCGCCCTCGCCGTCCTCCTCGAACATGGGGGCGTCGACGATCCACAGGAAGTTCCACGCGGACTCGTCGATCAGGCCGCAGCGGCGGCCGATCTCCAGGCGGGCCGCGCCGAGCAGGTCGCGGGAGGCGGAGGGGGCGCCGGCCGCGAAGAAGATCGCGTCACCGGGCGCGGCGCCCACCTCGGCGGCCAGGCCGGCCGCCTCGGTCTCCGACAGGTTCTTGGCGACCGGGCCGCCCAGCGTGCCGTCCTCGCCCACCAGGACGTACGCCAGCCCCTTGGCCCCGCGCGACCTGGCCCACTCCTGCCAGCCGTCGAGCTCCTTGCGGGTCTGCGAGGCGCCGCCCGGCATGACCACGGCGCCCACGTACGGGGCCTGGAAGACCCGGAAGGTGGTGTCGGCGAAGAAGCGCGTCATCTCCACGAGCTCCTGGCCGAAGCGCAGGTCGGGCTTGTCCGAGCCGTAGCGGGCCATGGCGTCGTGGTAGGTCATCCGGGGCAGCGGCACCGGCAGGTCGTGACCGACGGTCTCCTTCCAGATGCGCCCGATCAGCGCCTCGCCCAGGGCGATGACGTCGTCCTGGTCCACGAACGACATCTCGACGTCGATCTGGGTGAACTCCGGCTGCCGGTCGGCGCGCAGGTCCTCGTCGCGGTAGCACTTGGCGAGCTGGTAGTAGCGCTCCAGACCGGCCACCTGCAGCAGCTGCTTGAACAGCTGCGGCGACTGGGGCAGGGCGTACCAGCTGCCGGGCTGCAGGCGGACCGGGACCAGGAAGTCGCGGGCGCCCTCCGGGGTGGAGCGGGTCAGCGTCGGGGTCTCCACGTAGGTGAACCCGTGCTCGTTCATCACCTCGTGGGCGAGGTACGTCGCCCGGGAGCGGATGCGCATGGCGTGCGCGACCTGCGGGCGGCGGATGTCGAGGTAGCGGTACTTGAGCCGGGCCTCCTCCGAGACGCCGGAGCCGCCCTCGATGGGGAACGGCAGCGGCGCCGACTCGCTGAGCACCTCGACCTCGGAGGCGACGACCTCGATCCGGCCGGTGGCCAGGTCGGGGTTCTCGTTGCCCTCGGGGCGGACCCGCACCTCGCCGACGACCTTGACGCAGTACTCGGCGCGCAGGCCGTGGGCGTCGTCCTCCTCGCGGAAGACCACCTGCGCGGAGCCGGAGGCGTCCCGCAGGTCGATGAAGACCACGCCGCCGTGGTCGCGGCGTCGCGCCACCCATCCGGCGAGCGTCACCGGCTGCCCGGCGTGCTCCTCGCGCAGTGATCCCGCTTCGTGCGTGCGGATCATTTGTCCAGTCTCTCCTTCAGCATGGTGACGATCTCGGCGAGCGGCACGGCGGCCTGGTCCCCGCTGACCAGGTCCTTGACCTGCGCGACCCCCTCGGCGATGTCCCGCTCACCGAGGATCACCGCGTGGCTCGCCCCGGAGCGGTCCGCGCCCTTCATGGCGCCCTTGACGCCCTTGCCGCCGAACGCCATGTCGGCGGCCAGACCGGCCCGGCGCAGCTCGGTGACGAGAAGGAACATCCGGCGGCGCGCCTCCTCGCCCAGCGGCACACCGTACACCTGGACGCGCGCCTCGGCGCTCTCGCCCCCGAGCAGCCCCTCGGCCTCCATGGCCAGGACCGTGCGGTCGACGCCGAGCGCCCAGCCGACGCTGGGCAGGGCCGGGCCGCCGAGCATCTCGCTCAGCCCGTCGTAGCGTCCCCCGCCGCCGACCGCGGACTGCGCGCCGAGCCCGTCGTGGACGAACTCGAACGTGGTGCGCGTGTAGTAGTCCAGGCCGCGTACCAGCCGGGGGTCGTCGGTGTAGGAGACGCCGGAGGCGGTCAGCAGCGAGCGGACCTCCTCGTGGTAGGCCTTGCACGCCTCGCACAGGTGGTCGACGACCAGCGGCGCCCCGGCCAGCCGCGCCTGCACGTCGGGGCGCTTGTCGTCCAGGACGCGCAACGGGTTGATCTCGATCCGCTGCCGGGTGGGCTCGTCGAGGTCGAGGCCTCGCAGGAACTCCTGGAGCGCGGCCCGGTAGACCGGGCGGCACTCCTTGTCGCCCAGCGTGTTGACCAGCAGCCGGACCCCGGTGAGCCCCAGGCCGGCGTACCCGTCGACGGCCAGCAGGATCAGCTCGGCGTCCAGCGCCGGGTCCTCGGCGCCCAGCGCCTCGGCGCCGACCTGCGAGAAGTGACGGTAGCGGCCCTTCTGGGCCCGCTCGTAGCGGAACTGGCTGCCCGAGTACCACAGCTTCACCGGGAGCTGCCCGTTGTGCAGGCCGTGCTGGAGCACCGCCCGCACCACCGAGGCGGTGCCCTCCGGGCGCAGCGTGATGGAGCGCCCGCCCTTGTCCTCGAAGGTGTACATCTCCTTGGAGACGATGTCGGTCGACTCCCCCACGCCCCGGACGAAGAGCGCGGTGTCCTCGAAGACCGGGGTCTCGATGTAGCCGTAGCCCGCCCGGCGGGCGGGGGCGATCAGTGTCTCGCGTACCTGCAGCGCTCGTTCTGAGCGCGGCGGAAGCCAGTCGAAGGTGCCCTTGGGCGCCTGCAAAGTCATGTCTAGAGTCCCCTGCCGGGGCCGCCGTCGTGCCGGATCTCCGCGGGACCTGCGCCCGCGGCCTTCTTCGCCTCCGCGAGGTAGGGGTTGGTGGCACGCTCTTGGCCGATGGTGGTCTGTGGTCCGTGCCCGGGCAGCACGACCGTCTCCTCCGGCAGCGGCAGGCACTTGGCCGCCAGGCTGCGCAGGATGGTCGGGTAGTCGCCGCCCGGAAGGTCTGTGCGGCCGATGGAGCCGGCGAACAGCAGGTCGCCCGAGAACATCACATCCGGGATCTCCTCGGCGGCGGGCAGCCTGAACGTCACCGACCCCCTGGTATGGCCCGGGGTGTGGTCGACGGTGAGCTCCAGCCCCGCCAGCCGCAGCACCTCGCCGTCGGCGAGCTCGCGCACGTCGTCGGGCTCGGTGAAGGTCATCCCGCCGAAGAGCTGCTGCCGGGTCGACAGCGACAGCCCGCGGCCCGGGTCGGAGAGCAGCTCGCGGTCCTCCGGGTGGATCCACGCCGGGACGCCGCGCGCCCCGCAGACCGGGGCGACCGACCACATGTGGTCGACGTGCCCGTGGGTGACCAGCACCGCGACCGGCTTGAGCCGGTGCTCGCGCAGCAGGTCGTCGAGGTCGCCGACGGCGTTCTGACCGGGATCGACGACCACGCACTCCTCTCCCGCGGCGGGAGCGACGACGTAGCAGTTGGTCTGGAAGGCCCCTGCGGGAAAGCCGGCGATGAGCATCTGCCTCAGCTGATCTCGTCAAGAATGCGGATGGGAATGTAACCGAAGGGTACCGGTGCGGGTCGGCGGGCTGCGAACCATTACCCATTGGCCGATACGATTCGCCCACCTCATTAAGTACTACTCGGCACTCGGGAGGGCGAAGCGGTGAGCGGCGGCAAGGAGCGTCAGAAGCAGTTGGCGCGCGAGCACTACGAGCGGCAGATGCAGCGGCGTCTCGAACGCGAGGCCAGGGGCAAGCGGAACGCGATCATCGGCACCAGCGTGGCCGCCGTGGTGGCCGTGGGAGGTGTGATCGCCGCGACCACCCTGCTGGGCGGTGACTCCGACACGACCGCCACCTCCGACCCGGCCCCGTCCGCCAGCGCGTCGGCGTCCGCCTCGGGGGCCGCGGAGGCCAAGCCCGCGGCGTTCGACCCGGCCGCGGGCACCTGTGGCTACGCCGCCTCCCCCGGCGGCGCGGTCAAGGACGTCGGCCTGCCCCCGGCGAAGGTCGACAAGAGCCCCAAGAAGATGACCCTCAAGACCAGCCAGGGCGACATCGTGATCGAGGTGTCGGCGGACAAGACGCCGTGCACGGTCAACTCCTTCGCCTTCCTGGCCAAGAAGAAGTACTTCAACGGCTCCAAGTGCCACCGGCTGGGGTCGGCCCAGTTCCCCATGCTGCAGTGCGGCGACCCGCTGGCCAAGGCCGACGGCAAGAGCCAGACCGACGGCCAGGGCGGCCCCGGCTACCGCTTCGTCAACGAGAACCTGGAGGGGGCCAAGTACAGCCGCGGCGTCGTGGCCATGGCCAACAGCGGTCCCGACACCAACGGCAGCCAGTTCTTCATCGTCTACGGCGACGCCCCGCTGACGCCGGACTACACACCGTTCGGTACGGTCACCAAGGGCCTGGAAATCCTTGACAAGGTGAACAAGGCGGGGGTCATCACCCCGGGACCCGACGGCACCGGCGCACCAAAGGAAACCGTCGAAATCAAAGACGTGACAATGTCCAGCAAGAGCTGACGTAATACATACAAGGGGCGGCAAGTCCCGAAAGGCTGATGAAAGTGCGGGAGGACACGGTGAGCACCGACCCGTGGGGCCGGGTAGACGACGACGGCACCGTCTACGTACGTACGGCTGAGGGAGAACGGGCCGTCGGGTCCTGGCAGGCCGGCGAACCGGAGGAGGCCCTTGCCTACTTCCGTCGCAAGTTCGACGAGCTGGCCGGGCAGGTCGCCCTGCTGGAGCAGCGGGTCCGCGGCACCGACCTGCCGCCCGCCCAGGCCGAGGCGACCATCGTCAAGCTCCGTGAGGCGATCACCGACGCGCACGCGGTCGGTGACCTGGACGCGCTGCTGGCACGCCTGGGCGCCCTCACCGAGCTGGTCGCCCGGCGCCGGGAGGAGGTCAAGGCCGCCCGTGACGTGGCCAGGGCGGAGGCCAAGGGCATCAAGGAGCGGATCGTCGCCGAGGCCGAGCGGATCGCCGAGGACACCACCCACTGGAAGACGGGGGGTGAGCGGCTGCGCCAGCTGATCGAGGAGTGGAAGGCCGCCGAGCGCATCGACCGGGTGACCGAGGCGGCCCTGTGGAAGCGCCTGTCGGCGGCCCGCACGGCCTTCGCCAAGCGGCGCAAGGCCTACTTCGCCGGGCTGGACGAGCAGCGCGAGGGCGTGCGCTCGGCCAAGGAGCGCATCGTGGCCGAGGCCGAGGAGCTGGCCTCGTCCACCGACTGGGGGACCACCGCGTCGGCCTACCGCGACCTGATGCAGCAGTGGAAGAACGCGGGCCGGGCCTCCCGCGAGGTGGAGGACGAGCTCTGGGGCCGCTTCAAGGGCGCCCAGGACCGGTTCTTCCAGGCGCGTTCGGCCGTCTTCGCCGAGCGCGACGCCTCGCTGGCCGCCAACGCCGAGATCAAGGAGCAGCTGCTGACCGAGGCGGAGAAGATCCTCCCGGTCACCGACGCCCGGGCGGCCCGGAGCGCCCTGCGGGGTCTCCTGGAGCGCTGGGAGGCGGCCGGCGCGGTCCCGCGCGAGCAGCGCGACCGCCTGGAGGGCGGCCTGCGCAAGATCGACGAAGCGGTCCGCAAGGCCGAGGAGGCGGAGTGGAAACGCTCCAACCCCGAGGCCCGCGCCCGCGCCCAGAACACGGTCGACCAGCTGCGCAAGTCCATCGCCCAGCTGGAGGCCCGCCTGGCCAAGGCGCAGGAGGCCGGTAAGGACAAGGACGTCAAGGACGCCGAGGAGGCCCTGGCCGCCCGCCGTTCCTGGCTGGAGGAGGCCGAGCGCACGCTCGCCGAGTTCTCCTGAGCCACCCCTCCGGCGCCGCGTCCCGCGGGCGTGGCGCCGGAGGAGCCTTCCGAGGAGCCGGGACCTACGTTCCCGGCGTGACGCCGCGGGGCCGTTCGGGCATGAGGCCGCGGGAAGACCGGGACGTCCGTTCCGGGAGACCGTTCCCGGCGTGACGCCGCGGGAGCCGGGCCCCCGTCCCGGTGGACCGCCCCCTTGCGGGAGGCATTCCGGAGCCGGTCAGGCGGGTGTTCTCAGGAGCCGGCTCCGCTGACCCGGTAGACGTCGTACACGCCCTGGATGTTGCGGACCGCCTTCAGCACGTGCCCCAGGTGCTTGGGGTCGCCCATCTCGAAGGTGAACCTGCTGATCGCCACCCTGTCCCTGGACGTCGTCACCGACGCGGACAGGATGTTGACGTGCTGGTCGGAGAGCGTGCGGGTGACGTCGGAGAGCAGGCGGGGCCGGTCCAGCGCCTCGACCTGCAGGGCGACCAGGAAGACCGAGTCGTCCGCGGCGGACCAGGCGACCTCGACCAGGCGGTCGGGCTCGGAGGTGAGCTGGTCCATGTTCGGGCAGTTGGTGCGGTGCACCGACACGCCGTGCCCGCGGGTGACGAAGCCCACGATCTCGTCGCCCGGCACCGGGGTGCAGCACCGCGACAGGCGTACCCAGACGTCGGAGTCGCCCGCGACGACCACGCCGGCGCCGCCGCTGCCACGCGGCCGTCCGCGCAGCTTGGTGGGCACGGAGGTCTCGGCGATGTCCTCCTCGGCGCCCTCCACTCCCCCGATGGACGTCACGAGCTTCTGCACGACCGTCTGCGCGGCGACGTGGCCCTCGCCGACGGCCGCGTACAGCGCGGAGACGTCGGCGTAGCGCAGGTCCCTGGCCAGGGCCAGGAGGGACTCTCCCGACATCAGGCGCTGCAACGGCAGGCCCTGCTTGCGCATGGCGCGGCCGATCGCCTCCTTGCCGGCCTCGATCGCGGTCTCGCGGCGCTCCTTGGAGAACCACTGGCGAATCTTGTTACGGGCCCGGCCGGACTTGACGAACTTCAGCCAGTCGCGCGAGGGTCCCGCGTCGGGCGACTTGGAGGTGAAGATCTCCACGGTGTCGCCGTTTCCCAGCCGCGACTCCAGGGGCACCAGGCGGCCGTTGACCCGGGCGCCGATGCAGCGGTGGCCGACCTCGGTGTGCACGGCGTAGGCGAAGTCGACCGGCGTCGCGTTCTCGGGCAGCGCGATCACCTGGCCCCGGGGCGTGAAGACGTACACCTCGGAGACCGACAGGTCGAAGCGGAGCGACTCCAGGAACTCGCCCGGGTCGGCGGTCTCCTTCTGCCAGTCGAGCAGCTGGCGCAGCCAGGCCATGTCGCTGGCGGGCTTCAGCTTCGACCCCGCGGGACCGGAGGTGGTCGTGTCCTCCTTGTACTTCCAGTGCGCCGCCACGCCGTACTCGGCCCTGTGGTGCATGCCGTTGGTACGGATCTGCAGCTCGACGGGCTTGCCCTCGGGGCCGATGACCGTGGTGTGCAGCGACTGGTACATGTTGAACTTGGGCATCGCGATGTAGTCCTTGAACCGGCCGGGCACCGGGTTCCATCGCGCGTGAATCGTTCCCAGCGCCGCGTAGCAGTCGCGGACGGTGTCGACCAGGACCCGGATGCCCACCAGGTCGTAGATGTCGTCGAAGGCGACGTCCCTGGCGATCATCTTCTGGTAGACGGAGTAGTAGTGCTTGGGGCGGCCCTTGACGGTCGCGCGGATCTTGGCGTCGCGCAGGTCGCCGGAGACCTTCTCGATGACCTCCTGCAGGAACAGGTCCCTGCGGGGGGCGCGCTCGGAGACCATGCGGGCGATCTCGTCGTAGCGCTTGGGGTAGAGCATGGCGAACGCGAGGTCCTCCAGCTCCCACTTGATGGTGTTCATGCCCAGCCGGTGGGCGAGCGGCGCGAAGATCTCCAGCGTCTCGCGGGACTTCTGGTGCCGCTTGTGCTCGGGCAGGTAGCGCATGGTGCGCATGTTGTGCAGCCGGTCGGCGAGCTTGATCACCAGCACCCGGATGTCGCGGGACATGGCCACGACCATCTTGCGCACGGTCTCGGCCTCGGCCGCGTCGCCGAACTTGACCTTGTCGAGCTTGGTGACGCCGTCGACCAGCAGCGCGATGTTGTCGCCGAAGTCCGAGCGCAGCTCGTCCAGGCCGTAGGCGGTGTCCTCGACGGTGTCGTGCAGCAGCGCGGCGCAGAGCGTCTCGTCGTCGGTGCCCAGCTCGGCGAGGATCGTCGCCACCGCCAGGGGGTGGGTGATGTAGGGGTCGCCGCTCTTGCGCTTCTGGTCGCGGTGGTGGTGGGCGGCCACGTCGTAGGCGCGCTCGATGAGCCTCAGGTCCGCCTTGGGGTGGGTCGCACGGACCGTACGGAACAGCGGCTCCAGAACCGGGTTCATGCCGCCACCCCACTGCCCCCCAAGACGCGCGAGCCTTCGCCTTACCGCCGGCTTCTCCTCGGCGGATCCGGACATGGCAGAACCGGCATCGCCTGCGGGGGCGGTCGTCTCGGGACCACCGCCGCCGCCGGCGGTCGTGTCGGGGACGACCACATCACGGGGCACTCAGACTCCCTACGTTCGAGTCCAGATTCTTCAGTGTATCCAGACCGAGTTGTGTGCATTCGCCCGCGGGTGGGTCAAACGACGACCAAGGAGCGCACCTCGACGTCGGTCAGGCGCTCGCGCCCCCTGAGGAAGGCCAGCTCCATGAGCACGGCGAGGGCGACGACATCGGCGCCCGCCCTGCGGACCAGCTCCACCGCCGCCCGTGCCGTGCCGCCGGTGGCGAGCACGTCGTCGACGATCAGGACCCGCTCTCCGGGGACGAACGCGTCCCGGTGGACCTCGATGACGGCGGAGCCGTACTCCAGATCGTAGGACTCCTCAAGCGTCTCAGAGGGCAGTTTGCCTTTCTTGCGTACCGGAACGAAGCCCGCGCCCGCCCGGAGGGCGGCCGGGGCGGCCAGGATGAAGCCGCGCGCCTCGATTCCCACGATCTTGTCCACCTCGTACATCCCGGCCAGTTCGTCGGTCACGGCGGCGAACGCGACCGGGTCGGCCAGCAGCGGGGTGATGTCCTTGAACAGCACGCCGGGCTGCGGATAGTCGGGCACGTCGCGGATGCGGTCGAGGATCAGGCTGCTGAGCTCGGTCATGACGGTACTCCTGGGGCGGGGCGCGAACGGGGCGGCAAGGCGGCGGGCGAGGCGGGCGGTACGAGCGCGACGGGCGGGACGACAGGGCGACGGAGAAAGGGCGGGGGGACGGGCCGGGCGAGCCGGACGGGTGGGGGAAGACGAACGCCTCCGCTCCCTGCGCGGGGAGCGGAGGCGCTGACTGCCCGGAGCTACCTCTTCTTGCGTTTGTCGCCGGACGGCGTGGCCGTGCGGGTGGCCCCGCCACGGGCTGTGGCGGTCGTGCCGCCGCCCCCGCCGCCCCCGCCGCCCGTGGCTCCGGCGGTGACCGGCTGACGCGCCGCCGCCTTCGTCCCGGAGGTGCCGTGCGAGGAGAGCCTGCGGGCGATCGCCTGGTAGCGCGGCTCGCGCTCCTTCAGCGTGACCAGCAGCGGCGTCGCCACGCAGAGCGAGGAGTAGGTACCGACGATCATGCCGACGAACAGCGAGAGCGACAGGTCCTTCAGCGTGCCGGCGCCGAACAGCGTGGTGCCGATGAACAGGATGGCCGCCACCGGCAGGATCGCCACCAGGGTGGTGTTCAGCGACCGGATCAGCGTGTGGTTCAGCGCGTTGTTGGCGGCCTCGGTGTAGGTCATCTTGGAGGTCGTGCCGAGCTTGGCGGTGACCTCCTTGATCATGTCGAACACGACGACGGCGTCGTAGAGCGAGTACCCGAGGATCGTCAGGAAGCCCAGCAGGGTGGCCGGGGTGACCTCGAACCCGGACCAGGCGTAGACACCGGCGGTAATCACCAGGTCGTGCAGCAGTGCCACGACCGCGGCCAGCGCCATCTTCCACTCGAAGGCCATCGTCAGGTACAGAATGATCGCCAGCATGAAGACGATCAGTCCGATGATGGCCTTGTTGGCCACCTGGCCGCCCCAGGAGCCGCCGATCACCTGCAGGGTGACGTCGTTCTGCCGGAGCCCGAACTCGCTCGCCACGGCCTTCTGCACCGCGGTGACCTGCTCGGCCGGGAGGCTCTCGGTGGTGACCCGCCAGCCGTTGTTGGTCGTCTGGGCGATGACCTGGTGGGCGCCGGACTCGGCGAACGTGCCGCGGACCTGCTCGATCGTGGCGGTCGGGGCCTTGAACGAGAAGACCGAGCCGCCCTTGAACTCCACGCCCAGGTTGAGGCCGTTGATGAGCAGACCGGCGATGGAGATCGCCAGCAGGATGCCGGAGAGGCTGTACCAGAGCTTCTGGCGGCCGACGAAGTCGACGTTGACCTCGCCCCGGTACAGCCGGCGCGCGATGCCGGACATCATGCCTCCTGCGGAACGGTCTTGGGGGCGAGGGCGGTCTCGCTCATGCGCTCGGCGTCGAGGCCGGAGAGCTTGTGCCCCCTGGCGAAGAACTTCATCTTCGCCAGCAGCGCGATGAACGGCTTGGTGAACATGAACACCACCGCGATGTCGATGAGGGTGGTCAGGCCCATCGCGAAGGCGAACCCGGCCACACCGCCGACCGCCAGGAAGTACAGCACCACGGCGGCGATGAACATGACGGCGTCGGCGATGAGGATGGTGCGCCGGGCGCGGACCCAGGCGACCTCGACGGCCGCGCGCAGCGAGCGCCGGCCCTCCTTCATCTCGTCACGGATGCGTTCGAAGTAGACGATGAACGAGTCCGCGGTGATACCGATCGACACGATCAGGCCGATGATGTGCGGCAGCGAGAGGCGGAAGCCCGCCAGCGCGCCGAGCAGCACCACGGACTGGTAGGTGACGAGCGAGGCCACGAGCAGGCTCAGCACCGAGACGATGCCGAGGCCCCGGTAGTAGAGCATCGAGTAGACCACGACCAGCAGCAGACCGATCGCGCCCGCGATGAGACCGCCGCGCAGCTGGTCGGCGCCCAGCGTGGAGGAGACCTCCTCGATGGAGCTCTTCTCGAACTTCAGCGGCAGCGCGCCGAACTTGAGCTGGTTGGCCAGCTCGTCGGCGGTCGCCTGGGTGAAGCTGCCGGAGATCTGCGCCCGGCCGCCGGTGATGGGCTCCTGGATGACGGGGGCGGAGATGACCACGCCGTCGAGGACCATGGCGACCTGGTTGCGCGGGGCCTGCGAGTTGAAGGCGGTGGTGGTGACCTTCGACCACTGGTCGGGACCCTGGCCCTTGAAGGAGAGCTGGACGAGCCACTCACCGGTGGTCTGGTCGACGCCCGAGGAGGCGGAGTCGATCGAGGTGCCGGTCACGGCGGCCTTCTCCAGGATGTACTTGGCGCTGCCGTCGCTGCTGCAGCCGACGTACTGCTTGTCCGGGGCGTCCTGGGCTCCCTTGCCGGCGTCCTTGGCGCAGTCGAGCGTCTCGAACTGCTTCAGGGCCGCCGGGTCGATGCCGGTGGTGTCCATGCCCGCCGCCGGGTCCTGGGGCGCGGTGGGCATGGTGCTCGGCTGGGTGGTGGGCGGGGCGCTGGCGCCGGGGCTCGCTTCCGGCTTGGCCGACCCGTTGCCGCTCGGCTCGGCCGAGGGAGAGGTCGCGGGGGCCGGGGTGGCGCCGGTGAGCGCCGACGACAGGGCGCGACCGGCCGGCGTGGCGCCGGTGTCGGGCGCGGCGGTCGTGCCGGGCTTCGGGGTCGTGCCGGGCCTGGGGGTCGTGGACTCCGCGGGCTCGGCCTTCTTGTCGCCCTTGTCGCCCTTTTCACCCTTGCCCGAGGCCGTGGGCGACGGCGACGGGGTCGGCGCCTTGGTGGACAGCTGTCCCGGGGGCGCGGGCGAGCCGGGCCCGACCGCCAGCACCTGGCGGAACCTCAGTTCCGCGGTGGTGCCGACCAGCTTGACGACCTCCTCCTGGCCCGCGCCTGGGACGGAGATGACGATGTTGTCACCGGACTTGGCGACCTCGGCGTCGGAGATGCCGGTGCCGTTCACCCGATCCCGGATGATGTTCACGGCGAGGTCGAGGCTCTCCTCGGTGGGAGCGGTCCCGTTCGGCGTGATGGGCGACAGCGTCACTGTCGTGCCGCCGGCGAGGTCGAGGCCGTACTCGGGGGTGTACGCCTTGTTGAGGAGCATCGCCCCGCCCATGGCGAGAATGATCGCCAGGAGCAACAGGAGCATGCGCCCCGGTCTGCTCTGGCTGCTGGTCGGTCGGGCCACTGGTCGTCAGTTCTTTCGGCTATAGGGGACTGATGGGGATCCTGCTCACGGTTTCCTGATCGTCGAGTCCTGGTCCTCGCCCCGCTGCTCGGCGGTCTTCGGCGCGTCCTGGACGACCGGGGTGGCCGGGGTCGCCGGGTCGGCGGTGTACGTGGTGTCGACGGCCTTGAGGTCCTCCTCCGCGTCGTCGACGGGGACCAGGACACGGCCGATCGCCGCCTTGACCCACCGGGTCTCGACTCCGGGGGCGATCTCCAGGATCACGTCGTCGGCGTCGATGGCCACCACGGTCCCGAAGAGACCCGTCGTGGTCATCACGCCGGTGCCGGGGGTGAGGCTGTTCTGCATCTTGGCCTGTTCCTGCTGCCGCTTGCGCTGCGGGCGGATGAGCAGGAAGTAGAACACCACGACCATGAGAGCGATCATGATCAAACTCGAATAGCTGTCGCCCACGGGGCCGCTCCCTCTCTTGAGAATGACCGGCGGAAGCCGGACGTCTTGTACGGCCACGCCACTCAGCACGTCAGCCTACACAGCCGGCCAAGCCTAGGAGTTTAGGCGAGCTGTTAGGAGCGCGGCAACGAGGTCACGTTTCGGCGCACGAGGAAGTTCCCATTTCGATACTCTTGTCATTGATCTGTGATCAATCCCGTACGTTCTCCCTACCGATTCCTCACGCTATATCTTCCCGGGCTCGTCCCCGAGCCCGACCAGGAACGAGGCGCCGAAGGCGTCCGGCGGGGGGGTCAGCCCCAGGTGGGTCCAGGCCGCGGCGGTCGCCACCCGGCCCCTGGGCGTACGGGCCAGCAGCCCCTGGCGCACCAGGAACGGCTCGGCCACCACCTCGACCGTCTCCGGCTCCTCCCCCACCGCGACCGCCAGCGTCGACAGCCCCACCGGCCCGCCGCCGAACTTGCGCAGCAGCGCCCCGAGCACCGCCCGGTCCAGCCGGTCGAGCCCCTCGGCGTCGACCTCGTAGAGGTTGAGCGCGGCCGAGGCGATGTCCTTGGTCACCACGCCGTCGGCGCGGACCTCGGCGAAGTCGCGGACCCTGCGCAGCAGGCGGTTGGCGATACGGGGCGTGCCGCGCGAGCGCCCGGCGATCTCCTGGGCGGCGTCGGCGGGAAGGGTGACGCCCAGCAGCCGCGAGGAGCGGTGCAGCACCTGCTCCAGCTCGGCGACCCCGTAGAAGTCCATGTGCGCGACGAAGCCGAAGCGGTCGCGCAGCGGAGCGGGCAGCATGCCGGCCCGGGTGGTGGCCCCGACCAGGGTGAACGGGGCGATCTCCAGGGGGATGGCGGTCGCCCCCGGCCCCTTGCCCACCACGATGTCGACGCGGAAGTCCTCCATCGCGAGGTAGAGCATCTCCTCGGCGGGCCTGGCCATCCGGTGGATCTCGTCGATGAACAGGACCTCGCCCTCCGACAGGGTCGACAGGATCGCCGCGAGGTCACCGGCCCGTTCCAGTGCGGGCCCGGAGGTGATCCGGAGCGGCACCGAGAGCTCGGTCGCGATGATCATGGAGAGGGTCGTCTTGCCGAGTCCCGGGCCGCCGCTCATCAGCACGTGGTCCGGCGGCCGGTTGCGCCGCAGCGCGCTCTGCAGCACCAGCGAGAGCTGCTCGCGCACCCGCGCCTGGCCGATGAACTCGTCCAGCCGCTTGGGCCGCAGCGCCGCCTCGATGTTCTGCTCGTCGTCCTCGGCGTCCGGCGACACCAGGTCCCGCTCGCTCACGCCCGTCCGCCTTCCCTCGCCGGCCACAGGTCCGTCATCGCACGCTCAGCACCCGCAGGGCGGCCTTGAGCAGGGCCGCCACCGGCGGGGTGCGGCCCTCGGCCAGCGCCGTGTCGGCCTGGGGCGCGACCGCGGCGACGGCCTCGTCGGCGTCGCGGGCCGAGTAGCCGAGCCCGACCAGGCCGGAGTGGACCTGGTCGCGCCAGACGGGCACCGGGGCGTCGCCGTTGAGCGCGGCGGTGACGGCCTCCTCTGGGGTGCCGAGCTTGTCCTTGAGGTCGACGATGATCCGCTGGGCGCCCTTGGGGCCCACCCCGGGGACCCTGGTCAGCGCCTTGACGTCGGCGGCGGCCACGGCCATCCGGAGCGCGTTGGGGGTGTGCACCGCCAGCATCGCCAGCGCGACCTTGGGGCCGACCCCGCTGGCCGCCTGGAGCATCTCGAAGATGCCGCGCTCGTCGTCGGTGGCGAAGCCGAAGAGCGTCAGCGACTCCTCGCGGACCACCAGCGAGGTGGCCAGCCGCACCTCCTCGCCCTGCCTGAGCGTCGCCAGCGTCGTCGGCGTGCAGTGCACCCGGACGCCGACACCGCCGACCTCGACGATCGCCCCGTCGGGCGCGATCGCGGTCACCTGTCCCCGAACCGAGGCGATCACGTGCTGGTTCCTCTCGAGTATCTGGCCGTCCCGCCCCGGCCGCGGAAGTAGGCCGCGGCGGTCGTCTTCGGGCCGCTCGCCGCCCTGGCCTTGGCCGCGGCCTCGGCCAGCCTGTTCTGAGCGCCGCCCCGCCAGACGTGGCAGATGGCCAGGGCGAGCGCGTCCGCGGCGTCGGCGGGCTTGGGCATGGCGTCCAGCCGGAGCAGGCGGGTGACCATCGTGCCGACCTGCTGCTTGTCGGCCGTGCCGCTGCCGGTGATCGCGGCCTTGACCTCGGACGGCGTGTGCAGCGCCACCGGCAGCCCCCGGCGGGAGGCGCACAGGATCGCCACCGCGGAGGCCTGCGCGGTGCCCATCACGGTCCTGAGGTTGTGCTGGGCGAAGACCCGCTCCACGGCCACCGCGTCGGGCTCGACCTCGTCGAGCCACTGCTCGATGCCGGCCTCGATCGCCACCAGCCGGGCGCCGATCTCGTCGTCGGCGGGGGTACGGACCACCCCGACCCTGACCAGGTTCAGCGGCGCCCCGGGCCGCCCCTCGACCGCGCCGAGCCCGCATCGGGTCAGCCCGGGATCGACCCCCATCACCCGCAGCTCGGGCACCCGCACCGACACGCCTCCGCTCGCCGAACACCTGTTCGGTGGCAGACTCTACCGCGTGCGGGCACGGCGCGCACGGCTCTCGCGGGCCCGGCGGCCGGTGTCAGCCGGGGTCAGCCGGGGTCAGAAGGAGTCGAGCATGTACGGGGTGGCGCGGAAGGCCGTCTCCAGGACCCCGAGGACACCTGCGACATCCGCGGCACCCGCGGCACCCGGGGCGCCCGTGACACCGGTGGCGTCCGGGGATGCGGTGCCGGAGGGGACGGTGAGCGCCCCCGAGCGGTGCAGGGTGGCCGCCGGGACGCCCGCGAACAGCGCGGAGAAGCCCCCGGCGGTGAGGACCGGCACGGAGCCGGGCGGGGCCTCGGCGGGACGGGCCTCGCCGGCGCCACCGCGGACCGAGAGCCGCCAGGCGCCGGAGTTGGCGGGGCGGTGGGGATCCTCGACCCGGACGACGGTGTCGAGGGTGACGCCGTCGGGGAAGCCCCGGCCGGCGACGGCGGCGGGCAGGTCGACCACCCGGAACATCCAGCGGGTCTGGGTGACCTCGTCCTTCTTGCGTTCACCGATCAGCCAGAAGACCGGGTCGTCGGGGGCGACGATGGCGCGGACCGACGTGGCGATCGAGGACGAGGAGCCGACCAGCGACCACAGGGTGCGGGCGGTGGCCTCGGAGCCGGCCAGCAGGGCGTCGACCTCGATGTCGTCGCCGTCCCAGCGGTAGATCACGAACCCGTCGTCGGCCAGGTAGAGGAAGTCGTCCTCCTCCTCCAGCCACAGGCGCCAGGTCGGCTCGTCCCAGCAGATCGGGCCGGAGGCGCGGGCGCCGGCGTGCACCCGCCCCATGATCTCGATCACCTCGGCGGCGTCGCCGGGCCCCATCCGGCGGACCGGGGACCGCTCGGCGGGCCCGATCGCGCGCAGCGCCTCGGCCGGGAAGGTGGCCCGGTGCAGGGCTCCGGCGTGTTCCCAGCCGAGCGAGCGGTAGACGCGGGTCGCGGCCGGATAGAGCGCCGAGACCGGGTGCCCCAGCTCGGCGCAGCGGTCCACGGTGGCCCGCAGGAGCATCCGGCCGACGCCGCGCCCGCGGTCCTCCGGGGCGACCGTCACCGAGGCGACGCCGCCCATGGAGATCGGCCTGCCGTGCCACCACTGGGTGAAGTCGTTGATCCTGCTGGTGGCGATCAGCCGGGGGCCGTCGGCGACGCCGAGATACCTGCCGGCCTCCAGGACCGGGACGACCTGTGCCCGCCAGTCCTCCAGGTCACCGGACGGGATGATCCCGAAGGCGCGCCTGCGGTTGTCGAGCACCGCGTCGAGGTCGTCGGCGGTCAGGGGGCGTATCTCCACGAGCGGACAAGATAGTCGGCTGCCTCCCCGCCGGGCCAACCCTTTTTCGCGGCCCCCGGTCCCGCCGCCCTCAGAGGTGCTGGGTGGCGGGGTCGGCGTCCCGGGCGCGGCCGACCCGCTCGCGGAGCCGGTCCAGGCGGGTCATCACCGGCGTGGCCGAGATGCCGTGCACGACCAGGGAGGCCAGCACCGTGAAGGCGACCACCGCCCACAGCTCCGCGGCCGGTACGCCGAAGTCGGCCTGGCCGAGGGCGTAGGCGAGGTAGAACAGCGAGCCGATGCCGCGGATGCCGAAGAACGCGGTCGCGATGCGCTCGCGCGGGCCGGCCCGTCCGCCCAGTTCGGCCAGCCATCCGGTCAGCGGCCGGATCACCAGGATCAGCAGCAGGCCGACGGCGGCGCCCCGCCAGGTGAGCGCGTTCAGCCCGCCGGTGGCGATGAACCCGCCGAGCAGGACGATCAGCCAGGCGGTGAACAGCCGCTCGATCTGCTCGATGAAGCCGTGCAGCACCCCGTTGTAGCCGTGGTCGCGCTCGGCGGCCCTGATCGTGCAGGCGGTCACGAACACCGCGATGAAGCCGTACCCGTGCACCAGCTCGGTCAGGCCGTAGGCCAGGAACGTCGCGGCCAGCGCCACGAAGCCGTCGCGGTGCTCGGCCAGCCGCAGGTCGGAGGCGCGGGCGCGGAAGAAGAGCCGCCCCAGCAGCTTGCCTATCAGCAGGCCGCCCACCACGCCGGCGCCGCACCGGTAGAGCACGTCCACCAGCGCCCACTCGCCCAGCCAACCGGCTCCCCCGCTGACGGCCAGCGCGATCGCGGCGTACACCAGGGGGAAGGCCAGGCCGTCGTTGAGACCGGCCTCGGACGTGAGGGTGAAGCGGACCTCGTCGTCGTCCTTCTCCGCGGCACCGTCCTTCCCCGCGTCGTCGTCCTTCCCCGCGTCGTTCTTCCCCGCGTCGTCCTTCTCCGCCTCGTCGTCCTTCCCCGCCTCGCGAGGCCTCTCCTGGCCGTCGGGGTTCTCCGACTCCTCGGCCTTCTCCGAGTCGACGGGCTCGCCGACCTGCACGTCGGAGGCGAGCACCGGGTCGGTCGGGGCGAGCACGGCGCCCAGCAGCAGCGCCGCCGCCAGCGGCCAGCCGAGCAGGCCGTAGGCGGCGGCGGCCACGCCGAGGACGGTCAGCGGGAGCGTCCAGCCCAGCAGGCGCCAGGTCGACGACCAGGAGTGCCGGCCGAAGGGACGGTTGATGGCCAGCCCGGCGCCCATCAGGGAGATCAGCACGCACACCTCGGTGGCGTGCTCGACCATGGCCCGGTGGGCGATCGGGTCGGCGTCCGGGAGATCGAGCGGTAGTACGTACAGGAGAACGCCGAACAGCAGGCAGGCCAGCGGAAGGGAGAAGGGACGTCGGTTCAGGAGCTGCGGCAGGGTGGCCGCGAGCAGCGCGGCGACACCGGCCACGGCAAAGATCAGATCAGGATTGCCCATCGTCCGCGTGATATGCCCCTGACCAGAAGGGCAAACATCGCAGATGAGGTGAGATCAACCTAAAATCACCGGGTGGCCGGGGCCGTCAGGCGTCCAGCTTCTCCATGACCTCGTCGGAGACGTCGAAGTTGGCCCAGACGTTCTGCACGTCGTCGCTGTCCTCCAGGGCGTCGATCAGCCGGAAGACCTTGCGGGCGCCGTCCTCGTCGAGGGGGACGTTCAGCGTCGGCATGAAGCTCGACTCGGCCGAGTCGTAGTCGATCCCGGCGTCCTGCAGGGCCTTGCGGACCGGGACGAGGTCGGTGGCCTCGGAGACCACCTCGAACTGGTCGCCCAGGTCGTTGACCTCCTCGGCGCCCGCGTCCAGCACGGCCGACAGCACGTCGTCCTCGCCCAGGTCGCCCTTGGGGACGAGCACGACGCCCTTGCGGTTGAACATGTAGGACACCGAGCCGGGGTCGGCCAGCGAGCCGCCGTTGCGGGTCAGCGCGACGCGGACCTCGGAGGCGGCGCGGTTGCGGTTGTCGGTCAGGCACTCGATCAGCACCGCGACGCCGCCGGGGGCGTACCCCTCGTACATGATGGTCTGCCAGTCGGCGCCGCCGGCCTCCAGGCCGCCGCCGCGCTTGCGGGCGCGCTCGATGTTGTCGATCGGCACCGAGTTCTTGCGCGCCTTGGTGATGGCGTCGTACAGCGTCGGGTTACCGTCGGGGTCGGGGCCGCCCGTCCGTGCCGCCACCTCGATGTTCTTGATGAGCTTGGCGAACAGCTTGCCGCGCTTGGAGTCGAGCGCGGCCTTCTTGTGCTTCGTCGTCGCCCATTTGGAGTGGCCGGACATCGCCTAGAGCTCCCTCACCATCTCAGCGAAATATGAATGCACGCCGACATCCCCGGTGATCTCCGGGTGGAAGGACGTGGCGAGCAGCGGTCCCTGACGGACCGCGACGATCCTATCCCCAGGTTCGGCCAGCGCCAGCACTTCGACCTCCGAACCCACGGATTCCACCCAGGGGGCGCGGATGAAGACCGCCCGCATCTCCCCCCGGCCTGCGAAGTCGATGTCGGCCTCGAAGGAGTCGACCTGGCGGCCGAAGGCGTTGCGGCGGACGACCATGTCGATGCCGCCGATCGTCTGCTGGCCCTCGATCCCGTCCTCGATCCGGTCGGCCAGCATGATCATGCCGGCGCAGGAGCCGTAGGCGGGCATGCCGGCCTTGATCCGCATGCGGAGCGGTTCGAGCAGCTCGAAGGTCTCGGCGAGCTTCCACATCGTGGTGGACTCCCCGCCCGGTACGACGAGGCCGTCGACCTCCTCCAGCTCCCGGGGCCGCCGCACGGCGACCGCCCGGGCGCCCACGGCCTCCAGGGCGCGCATGTGCTCGCGCACGTCGCCTTGGAGCGCGAACACGCCGATCGTGGGGGCGTTGGTCACCGGTGGTCCTTCCAGAGCGGGTGGGTGCCTCTTCAGGGTATGACCAACGCCTGGATCATCCCAAAACGACCTCTCGTCGCCCCCGCCCGCCCCCGCCGGGGTTCCGGTGGGAGCGGGGTGGATCGCGTCGGGCCGCCCGGGACGGGGCCGCGCGGGGAGCGGCGACCCGCACGGGCCGGTGCGGGGCCGTACGGAGGGCGGCGGCCACATCCGGCCACATCCGGCCGGTCCGGTCGGTCCGGCCGTCCGGCGCGGGGCCGTGCGGGGACTACCAGCCGCGCTCGGCCAGGCGGTGCGGGGCCGGGATCTCGTCGACGTTGATGCCCACCATGGCCTCGCCCAGGCCGCGGGAGACCTTGGCGATGACGTCGGGGTCGTCGTGGAAGGTGGTGGCCTTGACGATGGCCGAGGCCCGCTCGGCCGGGTTGCCGGACTTGAAGATGCCCGAGCCGACGAACACGCCCTCGGCGCCGAGCTGCATCATCATCGCCGCGTCGGCCGGGGTCGCGATGCCGCCGGCGGTGAACAGCACGACCGGCAGCTTGCCGGCCCTGGCGACCTCGGCGACCAGCTCGTAGGGGGCCTGGAGCTCCTTGGCCGCCACGAACAGCTCGTCCTCGGGCAGCGAGGACAGCCGCTTGATCTCGCCGCGGATCTTGCGCATGTGCATGGTGGCGTTGGACACGTCGCCGGTGCCCGCCTCACCCTTGGAGCGGATCATCGCCGCGCCCTCGGTGATGCGGCGCAGCGCCTCGCCCAGGTTGGTCGCGCCGCAGACGAAGGGCACGGTGAAGCGCCACTTGTCGATGTGGTTGGCGTAGTCGGCCGGGGTGAGGACCTCGGACTCGTCGATGTAGTCGACGCCGAGCGACTGCAGGACCTGGGCCTCGACGAAGTGGCCGATACGGGCCTTGGCCATGACCGGGATCGAGACGGCGGAGATGATGCCGTCGATCATGTCGGGGTTGCTCATCCGGGAGACGCCGCCCTGGGCGCGGATGTCGGCGGGCACCCGCTCGAGCGCCATGACGGCGACGGCGCCGGCATCCTCGGCGATCTTGGCCTGCTCGGCGTTCACGACGTCCATGATGACGCCGCCCTTGAGCATCTCTGCCATGCCGCGCTTGACCCGGGCGGTTCCGGTGACGGTGGTCTCGCTGACTTCGGGCGTGCTGCTGGACACGGGCTCTACCTCACGACGTCTGGCTGCGGGGCACGGGCCGCCCCGGAGGGCGACCGCTGACGTCTCCATCGTAGGCGCAGGGCGGCCTCTCCCCTCACACGCCACCTTGTCACTGTCGGCGGACCGTCTTGGACATCCTGTAAGGGTCGCCCGTCAGGGGATGACGGGCTTGGCCGAGGCCAGCACGACCCAGACCTGTCCGGGGGCGAAGTTCATCGGATCCCCGGCCTCGGTGGTAAAGACCGTGCCCTTCTTCTCCGAGGGCCGCGACCAGCGGGCCTTGAACGCCTGGCCGTCGCGGAGCACGACCGCCCTGCCCTTGCCGGTGGTGTGCACCAGCGGGGTGTAGCTCTGGTTCTTGTCGTGGAACTGCGAGCGCTCGGTCTTGGTGTACTGCACGACGATCGTGGGGGCGCCGAGCTGGCCTCCCTCGGCGGCCATGTTCTTCTTGCCGTCCTGCCAGATCAGCCATTTCTCCGCCGCCTGGGACCAGACGAACCCGAAGCGGGCCGCGGGGTAGCGCACGGTGTAGGTCTTGCGCGGCACGCCCCCTTCCGGGGCGTCGCCGAAGGTGAACCCGATGTCCTTGGCCCTGGACGCCTTGGGCGCCCCGGCCAGCAGCCGCCGGGTCTCGGCGAAGAGGTTGTAGGGGGCGAAACGGCCGGGCTGGCGGAAGTAGGCGCCCGGCTGCCTGCTGTCGGAGACGTCGAACAGCGGCGCCTCGGCGATGAAGGGCAGCATCTTGGTCTGCGCGCCCGAGTAGGCGAAGGCGGGCCTGCCGAACTGCGGGACGATGTGCAGGTCGGAGATGCGGGCGCTGCGGACCGGGCCGACCTTGGCCGGGAGCTTCGAGGAGAAGATCGCCATCAGGCGGGTCAGCCCGGCCTCGACCTGCTCGACGTAGACGACGTCGGCGCTCTTGAGGCCGAGCTGCGGCTTGCCCGCCGCGGTGTTCTCGATCTTCACCGCGACCACCGGCCTGCGGGCCGCGCCCGGCATGCCGGTGAAGGGGTGCGTCGGCTCGGGCTCCGGGGTCGGGGTCGCGCCGGGCTCGGCGCCCGAACCCTGGGCGTTGCCCGCGGGGGCCGCCGGCTCGTCGGAGGAGCAGGCGGCGGCCGGCGCGAGGAGCGCGACTCCCGCCACCGCGGCGGTGATCATCCGGGGCACCCGCACGACTCGTCTCCTCCAGGTAGGCCTCTGGCGCGAACGCCATGAGCCTACCGGTGTCCGACTTATCAGATACGCGGGTTTATGCACCGCCTATTAGGCGTATTTGGGCTATTCGGCGGCGAGCGCCTTGGGCGGCGCGTCGTCGATCTCGAAGAACTCCGGGTAGGCGGTGTGCCCGGCCAGCCGCAGCGTGCGGGCCAGCCAGCGGCGCTGCGCGGTACGGGTCACGCCCACCGCGTTGTTGTAGAACCGGCGGGCGTAGAGGACCTTCGCCACCGCGGCGCCCAGCTCCTCCAGCAGATCGGACCCGGCCCGCGTACCGGCCAGCCGGTCCCGGAAGCGCTCCTGGTCGACGACGGCCCGCAGGGTGCGCGACAGGTCGCTCTCGGCGTGCTCACGCTCCTCAGGGCCCGCGGTACGGGCCTCGTGGGCGGCGGCGGCCAGCACCAGGCTGGTCGCCGGGTCCAGCATCCGGGAGGCCGCCAGCTCCAGGCTGACGGCCGTCCGCCGCACCAGCGCGGCGTCCAGCGACTCGCGGGCCAGCTCCAGCCGGATGTGCAGCCGGTCCAGCCGGCCCGCCCGCCAGGAGACGTAGACGGCGAGGAGCACGACGAACGCGCCCGCCACCAGGATCGTGGTCGTCACGCCGTGCCGTCCCCTTCGGTCGCCGTGCCGACCAGCGCGGCGCCCGCGGGCTGTCCGGCCCCGCCGGACCGGGGAGCGGCCACCGCCACGCCACCGGTGGCACCGGTGGCACCGGTGGCACCGGTGGCACCGGTGGCACTGCTGTCGCCGGGACCGGCGGTGCCGCCGATGCCTTCAGGGCCGGTCGCCTCGCCGGTGCCGCGGGCGTCGGGGGCGTCCCCGAGGCTCTCGGCGTCCTCGGCGTCCTCGTCGTCCTCCTCGACGCCGGTCGTGCTCGCCGTGCTCGCGACCGTCTCGTAGACCCTCAGCACGTCGCGGGCGACGGTGGACCAGTCGTACTTGCGCACGGCCTGGCGGGCCTCCCGCGAGAGCGTGGCCCGGCGCTCGGGGTCGTCCAGCAGGGCGGCGGCCTCGCGGGCCAGCGACGCCGCGTCGCCCGTGGTGAACAGCGCCCCGGCCCGGCCCTCGTCGAGCACCTTGGCGAAGGCCGGGATGTCGCTCGCCAGGATCGCCGCCCCCGCCGACATCGCCTCGGTGAGCACGATACCGAAGCTCTCGCCGCCCAGGTTGGGCGCGCAGAAGACGTCGACCGTGTGGTAGGCGCGGACCTTGTCCTCCTCGCTCACCATGCCGAGCAGCCCGATCCGGTCGTGGTAGGCGGCCGGGACCCGCTCCAGCACCTCGGCGGCGTCCCCGGGGCCGGCCAGCAGCAGGCGCAGCGCCGGTCGTTCGGCGGCCAGCAGGGTGAAGGCCTCCAGCAGCACCGGCAGGCCCTTGCGCGGCTCGTCCATCCGGCCGAGGAAGCCGATCACCTCGCCCTCGTCCCAGCCGGGCAGCGGATCGCCCTCGGCGTAGCGGGCGACCGCCACCCCGTTGGGGATCAGCACGGCGTCGCCGCCCATGAACTCGACCAGGGTCTTCCTGGCCGCGTCGGAGACGGCGATCCTGCCGGTGATCTTCTCCAGTGCGCTCATGATGATCGCCACCCCGGCCGAGAAGGACCGGGAGTTGCCGTAGGAGGCGTGGAAGGTGGCCACGATCGGCCCCTTGGCCACCCAGCAGGCGAGCAGCCCGAGCGACGGGATGGCGGGCTCGTGCACGTGCAGCACGTCGAACCGGCCCTCGCGCACCCAGCGCCGTACCCGGTTCGCCGACAGGAACCCGAACGACATCCTGGCCACCGACCCGTTGAAGGGCACCGGGACGGCGCGGCCGGCCGAGGTCACGTACGGGGGCAGCGGGGCGTTGTCCGCCGCCGGGGAGATCACCGAGACGTGGTGGCCGTCGGCCATGAGCGCCTCGGCCAGGTCGCGGATGTGCACTTGGACGCCGCCGGGAACGTCCCAGGTGTAGGGGCAGACGATGCCGATCCTCATGCCCGGGGCTCCAGGTCCTCGAGCCAGAGGCGCTGCAGCATGTGCCAGTCCTCGGGGTGCTCGGCTATGCCCTTCTCGAAGACGGTGGCCAGGCTCTGCATCGCCGCGGCCACCCTCTCCTTCCTGTCGCCCTCGGCCGGGATCGCGATCTCGTCGTAGAACTGCAGGCCCCAGCCGGACTCGGTGAAGTAGGGCAGGGCCGGGATGAGCGGGGCCCCGGTGTGCACGGCCAGCAGGCCGGGTCCGGCGGGCATCCGGGTGGCCGCGCCGAAGAACTGCACCTGGACCCCCTTGGCGGTCAGGTCCCGCTCGGCCGGCAGGGCCACCGGCAGGCCGGCGCGCAGGCGCTGCGCCAGGGTGCCGAAGGTGTGGCCCTCCCCGCCGGTGAGCGGGAGCACCTCCATGCCCAGGCCCTCGCGGAAGGCGGTGTAGCGGTGGAAGAGCGACTCGGGCTTGAGCCGCTCGGCGACCGTGGTGAACGGGTGGCCCGTCTTGGCGAACCAGGCGCCGGCCTGGTCCCAGTTGCCCGTGTGCGGCAGGGCCATGACCACTCCCCTGCCCGCGGCCAGGTGGTCGTAGACCGCCTCGGCCCCGACCACGTGCATCCGGGAGACGATCTCCTCGATGGGCATCGAGGGCAGCCGGAACACCTCGTGGAAGTAGCGGAAGTAGGAGCGCATGCCGGCGCGGCTGAGCTCCCGGATCGCCGGGTCCGAGGGCGAGGTGCCCTTGACGCGGGCGAGGTTGGCCTCCAGCCTGAGCACGGACTTGCCCCGGCGCTTCCACAGCCGGTCCGCGGCGACGCGGAAGGCGGCGGCGGTGAGCCGCTCGGGCAGGCGGGGAACGACCGTCCAGCCGGCGCCGAACGCGGCCGCGACGAGACGATCCTGGAGGGAGGGCGTGTCGGTCATCGATCTTTCCGATCAGCGGAGGGTGCGGGGCGGGGCGGAGACGGCCTGCCGGCGCACGTGCAGCAGGCGCTGGCCCACGGTGACCGCGCTGGCCACGGCGAGCAGCCAGAGTCCCACGGGCAGGACGTACGGCACGCCGAGACCGCCGAGCCCGGTCGAGACCAGGCCGACGACCAGGCGTTCGGGCCGCTCGGCGAGGCCGACGTCGCACGTCATGCCGAGCGCCTCGGCCCTGGCCTTGACGTAGGAGACCACCGCGCCCGCCGCGAGGCAGAACAGCGCGACCCCGGCCAGCACCGGCTGGTCGCTCACGATGAACCAGCACACCAGCCCGGAGAAGATCCCGGCGTCGCCGACCCGGTCGAGGGTGGAGTCCAGGAAGGCGCCCCAGACGCTCCCCGGGCCCGTCATCCTGGCCATCACCCCGTCCAGGAGGTCGGCCAGCACGAAGAAGGTGATCACCACCGTGCCGACGAACAGCTGGCCCCTGGGGTAGAAGAACAGGGCCGCGGCGACGGTCCCGAGCGTGCCCGCCGCGGTGACCGCGTTGGGGCTGACCCCATGACGGGTGAGGGCCCGGCCCAGCGGGGTCAGGACTCGGGTGACGGCGGGGCGCAGAAGTTTCAACATCGCGCTCCGATCGTAGGCCAACCGGCCTGCACCCGCGCTACGGCCACCCGATGATCACGCACCGCTCGCGCGCCGTCCCGGCGACGGCCGCACGGGCGGCACGGGCGGCGGCACGGGCGGCGGCACGGACGGTCATACGGTGACGGCACGGGTGACGGCCGCGGGACGGCCGCACGGGTGACGGCGCGTCGGCCGGGACGCGCTCCGGAGTCGCCCGGCCATCCGTACGAACCGGATCAATAGCGATTCGATCTTCTTCTCGCAAGAGGATCGCCTCACCCCTCTTGTGATATTCGCCACATGGGTATTTGGTGAACAGACCGCGTCCGTCGGCGTACGGGCGCGGCTGCGACCCCCGGGGTGTGGCCCCACCGGGCCGTGCTCCTTCGGCAACGACGCGGGAGGCGATGTGGCGGAGAGAACATCCGGCGGAGCAGCGGGAGCCGCGGGGAGGGCACCCGCGGCCGACCGGCCGGACATGATCAGAAATGTCGTGCTGGTCGGCCATTCCGGTGCCGGGAAGACCACGCTGGTGGAGGCCCTGTTAGAGGCGACACGGACCGTCTCGCGGCCGGGCCGGGTCGAGGACGGAACCACCGTGAGCGACTTCGACGAGGTCGAGGTGCGCCAGCAGCGCTCGGTGAACCTCACCGTGTCCCCGGTGGTGCACAACAGCATCAAGATCAACCTCCTGGACACCCCCGGCTACGCCGACTTCGTCGGGGACCTGCGCGCCGGGCTGCGCGCGGCCGACGCGGCGCTGTTCGTGGTCTCGGCCTGCGACGGCGTGGACGGCCTGACCAGGATGCTCTGGGAGGAGTGCGCCGCGGTCGGCATGCCGCGCGCCGTGGTGATCACCAAGATGGACCACCAGCGGGCCGACTTCGAGGCCGCCCTGGCGGCCTGCCAGGACGCCTTCGGCGACGGGGTGTCCCCGCTGTACCTGCCGGTGGTGACCAACGGCCGGGTGAACGGCCTGATCGGGCTGCTGAGCCAGAAGTTCTACAACTACGCGACCGGCACCCGGACCGAGAACGCCCCGGGCCCGGCCTACGCCGACCAGATCGAGCTCTACCGCGGCGCCCTGATCGAGGGCGTCATCCAGGAGAGCGAGGACGAGTCCCTGATGGACCGCTACCTCTCCGGCGAGGAGATCGAGACCAAGGCCCTCGTCGAGGACCTGGAGAAGGCGGTCGCGCGCGGCGGCTTCCACCCGGTGCTGGCCGCCGGGGCGGGGGTGGGCGCGACGGAGATCCTGGAGCTCGTCACCCAGGGGTTCCCCTCGCCGCTCGAACACCCGCTGCCCGAGGTCGTCACCCTCGACGGCACCCCCGTCCCCGGCATCACCTGCGACCCCGAGGGCCCGCTGGTCGCCGAGATCGTCAAGACCACCAGCGACCCGTACGTGGGCCGGATCAGCCTGGTCCGGGTCTTCTCCGGCACCCTGCGCCCCGACATGACCGTGCACGTCTCCGGGCACGGCCTGGCCGACCGCGGGCACGAGGACCACGACGTGGACGAGCGCATCGGCGCGCTGTCCTGCCCGCTGGGCAAGCTCCAGCGCACCGTCGGCACGTGCGTGGCCGGGGACATCGTCGCGGTCGCCAAGCTGTCGCGCGCCGAGACCGGCGACACCCTCTCCGACCGGGAGAACCCGCTGCTGATGACGGCCTGGACGATGCCGGAGCCGCTGCTGCCGGTCGCGATCCAGCCCCGGTCCAAGGCCGACGACGACAAGCTCGGCCAGGCGCTGCAGCGGCTGGTCGCCGAGGACCCGACGCTGAGGCTGGAGAACAACCCCGAGACCCGCCAGCTCGTGCTCTGGTGCATGGGCGAGGCCCACGCCGACGTGCTGCTCGACCGACTGAGCAGACGGCACGGCGTGGAGGTGGAGAAGGTCGAGCTGCGGGTGCCGCTGCGGGAGACCCTGGGCGGCAGCTGCCGCGTCCTGGGCCGCAACGTCAAGCAGACCGGCGGCCACGGCCAGTTCGCCGTCTGCCACCTGGAGGTCGAGCCCCTGCCCTCCGGCGGCGGCTTCGAGTTCGTGGACAAGATCGTCGGCGGGGTGGTGCCGCGCCAGTTCATCCCCTCGGTGGAGAAGGGCGTGCGCACCCAGATGCAGCGCGGGGTCGTCGCCGGCTACCCCATGGTGGACGTGCGGGTGACCCTCTACGACGGCAAGGCCCACTCGGTCGACTCCTCCGACATGGCCTTCCAGATCGCCGGGGCGCTCGCGCTCAAGGAGGCCGCGGCCAAGGTGCCCACCCTGCTGCTCGAACCGGTCGACGAGGTCGGCGTGCTGGTCGCCGACGAGCACGTGGGCGCGGTGATGTCCGACCTGTCCTCGCGCCGGGGCCGCGTGCTGGGCACCGAACCGGTGGGCGCGGGCCGCACCCTTGTCAAGGCCGAGGTGCCCGAGCTGGAGATCACCCGCTACTCGATCGACCTGAGATCGATGTCACACGGCACCGGCACGTTCCGCCGGACCTTCCTGCGCTACGAACCACTCCCGTCCCACCTGGTGGAGAAGGTCACCGCCTGAGACCGCGGGAGGCGTGCGCCGGACGGGGGCCGACCGGTTCCGGGCCGGAAACGCGCCCCGCCGGGCACACGTTCCGGGCCGGGAACGCGCCCCGCCGGGCACACGCCTCCCACCCCGCACTTCCGTAACGAAGTAATCACGAAACGATTTCTTTTTTCTGGCCGGAGCACACCGGTCCGGATGCCAGACTGAGGAATCATGCGAAACGGACGCCCTCTGCTGGCCGCTACCGCACTCGCCGTTCTGACCACCGGCGCCGCCTACACGTTCGGCCCCGACGCCCCGCCCGGCAAGGCCGAGACCGCCGGGCGCGCACCGGCCCGGACCGGCGCGGACGGCACCGCCGACACGAAGGAGACCACCGGCGCCACCGACGGTGCGACGACCACCGCCTCGGCCTCGGCGCGCTGCGACGTCGACCCCAGGTATCCCAAGCGCCAGCTGCGCGGGGTCTGGATCGCCACGGTCAAGAACATCGACTGGCCCTCGCGGACCGGCCTGTCGGTCGCCCGCCAACAGGCCGAGTACGTCAGGATCCTCGACAACGCGGCCAAACGGCGGTTCAACGCGGTGTTCGTCCAGATCCGCCCCGCCTCCGACGCGCTGTACCGATCGTCGCTGGAGCCCTGGTCGCAGTACCTGACCGGCACCGCGGGCAAGGACCCCGGCTGGGACCCGCTCCCCTTCCTCATCGCCGAGGCCCACCGGCGCGGCATGGAGTTCCACGCCTGGTTCAACCCCTACCGGGCCTCCTACGACGGGAACCTCGCCGCGCTGCCCGCGGGTCACCCCGCCCGGCGGCACCCCGGCTGGATCGTCAAGTACAACGGCCTGGCCTACTACAACCCCGGCCTGCCCTCGGTCCGCGAGCACGTCACCAAGGTCGTCACGGACGTGGTGACGCGCTACGACGTCGACGGCGTCCACTTCGACGACTACTTCTACCCCTACCCCGTCGCGGGCGCCACGTTCGACGACCGCGCCGCCTTCGCGAAGTACGGCAACGGCAGGAAGCTGGCCGCCTGGCGCCGCTCCAACGTCAACACGCTGATCGCCCAGGTCGACAAGGCCGTGCACGCGACCAGGAACAGCGTGAAGTTCGGGATCAGCCCGTTCGGCATCTGGCGCAACAAGGCCCAGGACCCCACCGGCTCGGCCACCGGCGGCATGTCCGCCTACGACTCCATCTACGCCGACGCCCGGCACTGGATCCGCAAGGGCACGGTCGACTACGTCATCCCGCAGCTGTACTGGCCCCGCGCCTTCGCCGTCGCCGACTACGACGTGCTGATGCCGTGGTGGGCGAACGAGGTCAAGGGCACCGGCGTCCAGCTCTACATCGGCCAGGCCCTGTACCGGGTGGGCACCACCGACACCCCGGCCTGGACCAGGCCCGGCGAGCTGCCCTCCCACCTGGCCCGCAACCGCGCCTACCCGCAGGTCTCCGGCGACGTCTACTTCAGCGCCAAGCAGCTGTCCACCAACCCGCTGGGGGTGCTGGACCGCCTCGTCAAGAACCACTACTCGCGCCCGGCGCTGCTGCCGCTGATGAAGGACCGCGGCGGGCAGGCCCCGCCCAGGCCCTCCGACGTGCGGCTCCAGGGCACCTCGCTGGGCTGGAAGGGCTCGGCCGGGGCCCGCTCGTACGCGGTCTACCGGATCGCCTCGGGAAAGCCCGGCGAGTGCGCCACCGCCGACGCCCGCAACCTGATCGCGGTCGTGCCCGCGGCCGCCGGGGAGCGCCAGACCCTCGCCGTTCCCGGTGGCGGTTCCTACCTGGTCACCTCGCTGGACCGGCTGCAGAACGAGAGCGAGCCGGGCGGGACCTGAGCCCGGCCGCCGCCCGGCCCGCCCCGGCTGGACCCGGACGCGATCTTCCCCTACGGTGCCAGCCTTGACCGAAGCTGAAGGGGAGGTCGTTCGTGAAGCGGACGCTTGTCGCGTTTGCGGTGGTACTGGGCATGTTGTGGCCGGGGGCCGCGCACGCCGCCACGCAGGCGGACGAACGGGTGATGCTGATCGGCGTCCCCGGCCTGCGGTGGAGCGATCTCGATCCCGCCACCACCCCGAACCTGTGGCGGCTCGCCGGGCGGAGCGCCGTCGGATCGCTCTCGGTGCGCACCGTCGGGCGGGTGACCTGCCCCTACGACGGGTGGCTGACGGTCTCGGCCGGGGTGAGGTCGGCGGTCGGCTACGGCTGCGGCCTGCCGCCGGTGCCCGAGCCCTCCGGCACGGGCGCGGCCATCCCCGAGTACGGCTACCTGCACGAGGTCGCCGGGCAGCGCTACGCGGGCGCCCTGGGCGAGGCCGTGCGCGTCGCCGGGCAGTGCACGCTGGCGATCGGCCCCGGCGCCGCGCTGGCCCTGGCCGACCGGGCGGGCCGCGTCGGCGTGTACGCCCCCTCCCCCGAGCAGATCCCCTCCGGGGCGCTGACCAGGTGCCGGGTGATGGCCGCCGACGTCGACGACCTGATCAGGCCGTACGTGACCGGCGGGCGGCTGCCGGCGGACGGGGAGCCGCTCGGGCCGCAACAGCGGGCGGCGGCGCTGCGGCTGGCCGACGCCAAGGCCGGAGCGGTGCTGAGCGTGCTGCCCCGGGAGACGACCGTGCTGCTGGCGGGCCTGTCCGACCACGGCGGCGACCCGCACCTGCGGGTGGCCATGATGAGCGGCGAGAACGGCGGGCGGTTCTCCGGCCACTTCCTGGGGGCGGCCTCCACCCACCGCGACGACATCACGATCCTGCCGGACGTCACCGCGACCATGCTCTCCCTGGCCGGGGTGGCGACCCCTCCGACGGTGATCGGGGTGCCCTGGCAGGCGAGCGAGCGGCGTACCGGAGGCGTCGAGGCGGCGCGGGTGGAGCTGGACCGGGCCGACGTGGCCGGGCAGACGATCAGGCAGGCGGGCGGGGTGTTCTTCACCACGGTCGCCGTGCTCCAGGTCGCCTTCTACCTGGCAGCCTTCCTGCTGCTGCGCCGCGGGCGCGGCCTGACCGCCATCCGGGTGGCCGCGGTGGCGCTGGCCTCGGTGCCGGTCTCGACGTACCTGGTCAACCTCGTCGGCTGGCACCGCACGGGGACCCCGGTCGTGGCGCTGGCCGGTGGGATCGTCGTCTCGGCGCTGCTGCTGACCGCGGTGGCGCTGGCCGGTCCCTGGCGGCGCGCCCCGCTCGGCCCCCTGGCGGTGGTGGCGGGCGTGACCGCGGCGGTGCTCGCCGGTGACCTGCTGACCGGGACGACGTTGCAGCTCAACAGCGTGATGGGCTACAGCGCGGTGGTCGGGGCCCGCTACTACGGGCTGGGCAACATCCCCTTCGCGCTCTTCGCCACCTCGGTGCTGCTGCTGGCGTCCACGATCGCGCACCGGCTGACGCGCCGGGGCCGCAAGGGCGCGGCGGTCGCCGTGGTGGCGGGCCTGGGCGGCTTCGCGATGATCCTGGGCGGCTGGCCCGGCGTGGGCAGCGACTTCGGCGGCGTGATCGCGTTCGTGCCGGGCATCGCGGTGACCGCGATGCTGATCGCGGGCAGGCGGGTCTCGATCGTCAGGCTGGGCGCGCTCTGCGTGGCGGGCGGCGTCACCGTGATGGCCATCGCCTACCTGGACTACCTGCGCCCGCCGGGCTCGCAGACCCACCTGGGACGTTTCGTCGGCCAGGTGTTCACCGGCGAGGCCCTGGAGGTGATCGGCCGCAAGTTCGGCGCGATGATCGGCACCCTGCTCAACCCCAACCTGATGCCGGTCGTGATCGCCGCGGTGGCCTTCCTGGTGTACGCGCTGCTGCGGCCCGAGCGGGCGACCGCCGGGGTGCTGCCCGCGGCGTTCACGCACTCCCCCGCGCTGCGGGCCGGGCTGATCGGCACCTTGATCAGCGGCGTGGTCGGCATGCTGGTCAACGACTCGGGCGCCGCGGTTCTGTCGATGGCCCTGGCGCTGGCGGTCCCGCTGACGCTCTCGGTGGGGATCAGGGCCCTGGGCGCCGGCGACCCGCCCTACGAGGAGGAGGGCCAGGACCCGGCGAGCAGCTCCCTGGTGTCGCGCAACAACTGAGGCAGGACCTTGGTCTGGCCGACCACGGGCATGAAGTTGGTGTCGCCGCCCCACCTGGGGACCACGTGCTGGTGCAGGTGGGCGGCGATGCCGGCGCCCGCCACACCGCCCAGGTTCATGCCCACGTTGAAGCCCTGCGCGCCGCTGGCCTTGCGCAGGGCGACCAGGGCCCTCCGGGTGAAGTCGGCCAGTTCGGCGGTCTCGGGCCCGTCCAGGTCGGTGTAGTCGGGGACGTGCCGGTAGGGGCAGACCATCAGGTGGCCGGAGTTGTACGGGTAGAGGTTGAGCAGCGCGAAGACCGACTCGCCCCGGGCCACGACGAGCCCGTCCTCGTCGCTCATCCGGGGGATCTCGCAGAACGGGCAGCCGTCCTCAGGACCCGAGCCGCTCGGCTTGCTGGCCCCCTTGATGTACGCCATCCGGTGAGGAGTCCAGAGTCTCTGGAACGCGTCCGGTGTCCCCGCCCCGTGCTGCGCCTCCGGCTCGTTGCTCATGGCCGCCAGCATATTGCCACGCCGATCCGGCCCGGCTCGCGCCTCCCCGCCTTCCCTGCCCGGTCGCCCCGCCTCCGCGGAGCCCGGGAGGCCCCTTCCCGCATGTCCCGGTATCGGCGAACGAATACGGGGGATTTCCGGCAGAATCCCCCTGCACCACCAACGACAGCCGAGGAGTACCCATGACCGACGTCTCCGTCGAGGAACCGACCGAGAAGACCGCGTCTCCCGCCGAGGCGAGCGGCAGGCCCGCCCGCCCGTTCTCCCTGAGCCTGTCCCTGTCCACCCCGGAGCCGTCGCAGCCGTCCCCGGGCGGGCCCGCGCCCCTCCGGGACGAGCCGGACGCCTCCCCGGACGAGCCCGTCCTGACCGTGGTCGAGGAGGACCCCTCCCCGGCACCCTCGACGCCGTCCTCCCTGTCCTCCCTGTCCCCCATGTCCCCCGTGTCCCAGGGGTCCCCCGCGTCCTCGACGTCCCCCGCGCCTTCCGCGTCCTCGGTGTCCTCGGTGTCGTCGGCTTCGTCGGGCGCGTCTGACGAGCCGCTCCCCCCGTCCCCCGGCGACGACGCGGACGTCCCGGAGACCCCGCCCCAGTCGGTCTCGGTGATCTCCGCGGCCCCGCCGGCACCCGCGCCCTCCCCCGTGGCCGGGGCCGTGGTGAAGGGCCGGATCAAGGTGGCCGACGAGGTGGTGGAGAAGGTCGCCGCCCTCGCCGCGCTGGAGGTGGCGGGCGTGGCCGAACTCTGCGACGAGGCCGCTCTGGCCGCGGAGACGGTACGCCACCGGGCCGGCTCCGGCCCCGGCGTCAGGCGTGGCCCGCGGGGCGTCAGCGCGCACGTGCAGGACCGCACGGCCGCGGTGGACGTGACGATCGTGACCGAGTACGGGCACGTGGTGATGGACGTGGCCAACGAGGTCAAGACCAACGTGGCGCGGACGATCAGCAGGATGCTGGGCATGCGGGTCGTCGAGGTCAACGTCACCGTGGACGACGTCCGCCTGCCCGGTGAGACCGGCCGCACGACACCGGCCTGACCCGGCCGTCCGGGACGGTCGGGGATCCGGGACGGCCGGGACGTCCCGGCCGTCCGGGGGCCCTCCCGGCGAGGGCGTCGAGGGCCGGGGGGATCAGACGTGGCGGGGAGGCCCAGACCTGGGCGGGAGGGCTCAGAGCCGGCCGGGAGGGTCAGACCTGGGCGCGGCGCTCGATCGCGTCGACGATCTCCGCGAGCGCCTCGTCGACCGGCACCCCGTTCTTCTGCTCGCCGTTGCGGAAGCGGAAGGAGACCGCACCGGCCGCGATGTCCTCGTCGCCCGCCAGCAGCATGAACGGCACCTTGGACTTCTGCGCGTTGCGGATCTTCTTCTGCATCCGGTCGTCGGAGGCGTCCACCTCGATCCTGATGCCCCGGGCGCGGGCCTTCTCCGCGAGGTCCTGGAGGTAGGACACGTGGGCCTCGGCGATCGGGATGCCGACCACCTGGACCGGCGCGAGCCAGGGAGGGAACGCGCCCGCGTAGTGCTCGACCAGGACGCCGAAGAAGCGCTCGATCGAGCCGAACAGCGCCCGGTGGATCATGACGGGCTGCTGCCGGGAGCCGTCGGCCGCCTGGAACTCCAGGTCGAAGCGCTGCGGCAGGTTGAAGTCGAGCTGGATCGTCGACATCTGCCAGGTCCTGCCGATCGCGTCCCGGGCCTGGACGGAGATCTTCGGCCCGTAGAAGGCCGCTCCGCCCGGGTCGAGGACCAGCTCCAGGTTCTCCGACTCGGCGACCTCGCGCAGCGTCGCGGTCGCCTCCTCCCAGTCCTCGTCGCTTCCGACGAACTTGACCGGGTCCTTGGTCGACAGCTCCAGGTAGAAGTCGTCCAGGCCGTAGTCGCGCAGCAGGTCCAGCACGAAGCGCAGCAGCGACGCCAGCTCGTCGCGCATCTGCTCGCGGGTGCAGTAGATGTGCGCGTCGTCCTGGGTGAGGCCGCGCACCCGGGTCAGGCCGTGCACCACGCCGGACTTCTCGTAGCGGTAGACCGTGCCGAACTCGAACAACCGCAGCGGCAGCTCGCGGTAGGAACGCCCGCGCGCCCGGAAGATCAGGTTGTGCATCGGGCAGTTCATCGGCTTGAGGTAGTACTTGGCGCCTTCCAGCTCCATGGGCGGGAACATGCCGTCGGCGTACCACTCCAGGTGGCCGGAGGTCTCGTACAGCTTCTGCTTGGTGATGTGCGGGGTGTTGACGAAGGAGTACCCGGCCTCCTCGTGGCGGGCGCGCGAGTAGTCCTCCATGGCGCGGCGGATCACGCCGCCCTTGGGATGGAAGACCGGCAGGCCCGAGCCCAGCTCGTCGGGGAAGGAGAACAGGTCGAGCTCGGCGCCCAGCTTGCGGTGGTCGCGCTTCTCGGCCTCCTCCAGCAGGTGCAGGTACTCGTCCTGCTTCTCGCGCGACTCCCAGGCGGTGCCGTAGATCCGCTGGAGCTGCGGGTTCTTCTCGCTGCCGCGCCAGTAGGCGCCGCCGGAGCGCATCAGCTTGAACGCCGGGATGGACCGGGTGGTCGGCACGTGCGGGCCGCGGCACAGGTCCTTCCAGCGCAGCTCGCCGCTCTTGGCGTCGAGGTTGTCGTAGATGGTCAGCTCCGCGCCGCCCACCTCGACGCTCTCCTCGTCGGCCGCCCCGCCCTTGAGGCCGATCAGCTCCAGCTTGTACGGCTCGGCGGCGAGCTCGGCGGTGGCCTCCTCGTCGGAGACGGGCCTGCGGGAGAACAGCTGTCCCTGCTTGACGATCTCGCGCATGCGCTTCTCGATGCGCTTGAGGTCCTCGGGGGTGAACGGGTCCTTGACGTCGAAGTCGTAGTAGAAGCCGTTCTCCACCGGCGGGCCGATGCCCAGCCTGGCCTCGGGGAAGATCTCCTGGACGGCCTGGGCCATGACGTGCGCGGCGGAGTGGCGGACGATGGCGCGCCCGTCGGGGCTGCCCGCCTCGACCGGCTCGACCACGTCGCCGTCGGCCACCCGGGCCGCGAGGTCCTTGAGCTCGCCGTTGGCGCGGGCGGCGACCACGGAGCGCCCGTCGGCCTCCAGCGCCTCGCCGTACGTCGTGCCCTCCGCCACCACGCGCGCGGTTCCGGCGAGGGTGATCTGAAGTTCTGGCACGGCGGACACGGTTGCTCCCGAGAGGACGTCGTCGGATGTGACGAAAGCTGTAGGGAGTCGATGCTACCGGTGCCGGGGACGCCTTTTCCCGGCCCTGCCGGCGTGGTGCCGGCGTGGTGCCGCCGTGGCGCCGGCGCTCCCTCGGCGTACCGCCGTGGCGGTGGCTCTGGCTAGGCTTGGCCGATGTGAACGCAGCAGCCCAGACCTCCGGCGCGCACGCGGCCGGCATCGCGACCATCACCTCCGGCGGGACCGTGCTCGACACGTGGTTCCCGTCCCCGCAGCTGGGCGAGCCCCCCTCCCCCGGCACCGTGCGGCTGACCGAACGGGAGGCCGCCGAGGAGCTCGGCTCCGGGGTCGCCGCGCTGCTCGGTCCCGACGAGGACCGCGGCGTGGAGGTGGTGGCCGTACGGACCGGCATCACCAAGCTGTCGGAGGCCCCCGCCGACGCGCACGACGCCTACCTGCGCCTGCACCTGCTCTCGGCCCGTCTCGTCCAGCCGCACGGCCAGAACCTGGACGGGTTGTTCGGCCTGCTCAGCAACGTGGTGTGGACCAACCACGGCCCGTGCGCGGTGGAGGGCTTCGAGGAGGTACGGCTCCGGCTGCGCGCCCGGGGCCAGGTGACCGTCTACGGCGTGGACAAGTTCCCCCGCATGGTCGACTACGTGGTGCCCACCGGGGTCCGGATCGCCGAGGCCGACCGGGTCCGTCTCGGCGCGCACCTGGCGAGCGGCACGACCGTGATGCACGAGGGGTTCGTCAACTTCAACGCCGGGACGCTGGGCGGCTCCATGGTCGAGGGCCGCATCTCGGCGGGCGTCGTCGTGGGCGACGGCTCCGACGTGGGCGGCGGCGCCTCGATCATGGGCACCCTGTCCGGCGGCGGCAAGCAGGTCATCTCCATCGGGCGGCGCTGCCTGCTGGGCGCCAACAGCGGCATCGGCATCTCCCTGGGCGACGACTGCGTCGTGGAGGCGGGACTGTACGTGACCGCCGGGACCAAGGTGGCCCTGCCCGAGGGGCGGACGGTCAAGGCCGCCGAGCTCTCCGGCGCCTCGGGGCTGCTGTTCCGGCGCAACTCCACCTCCGGAGCGGTCGAGGTCGTGCCCCGCCATGGCACGGGCGTGGAGCTGAACAGCATCCTGCACGCCAACGACTGAGCACCGCGGCCCGTGCCGCGGCCCGTGCGGGCCCGCACGGGCCGCACGGGCCGCACGGGCCGCGGTGAGAACACCATCGGAACGCCGGAAGGGCGGAGATGACCGATCGACGGACCGCCGAGGACGCCGGGGACGTCCAGGGCGTCCAGGGCGCCGAGGGCTCTGAAAGCACTGAGGGCTCTGGAAGCGCCGGGGCCGCTGAGAGCCGGAGCCGCGCGGAGGGCGGGAACCGCGCGGACGCGACGGCGCGGCTGATCACCGGGCTGTTCGCGCCGCAGGTGCTGGTGATCGTGCTGCCCCCGCTCGTGGGGCTGATGGCCGACGCCCCGGCCGGCGCGGCCTGGGGTTTGCTGGCCTCGGTCCTGTGCGGCGGGGTGCCGGCCGCGGTGATCCTGGCCGGGGTCCGTGCCGGGCGCCTGGACTCCCACCACCTGGTCGACCGGGCGAGCCGGACCGGGCCGTTGCTGGTGGCGGTGGCCGGGGTGGTCGTCGCGCTGGTGCTGCTGGTCCTGCTGGGCGCGCCCCGGCTGCTGGTGGCCACGGTGACCGCGATGCTGGCCGCGCTCGCGGTGACGGTCCCGATCACGCTCAGGTGGAAGATCTCCTTCCACGCGGCCGTGTCGGCGGGCACCGTGGTGGTGCTCGCCCGGGTGCTGCCCGCGGTGCCCACCCTGGTCGTGGGCGCGCTGGTGGTGGCGGCGATCTGCTGGGCGCGGGTCCGGCTGACCCACCACACGCCCGCGCAGGTGGCCGCCGGAGCCGCCGTCGGCGCCGGGACGGCCTGGGCCGCGCTGAGCGCCTTCGGCCTCTGAGCGGGCCGGTCCCGCGGGACCGGCCCGTGTCACCCCCGGATCACCGGGGGCCGGACCTCGGGCCCGTGCCACCCGGGGTCGAACCCGGGCCGCGGGGACCCGGCCTCACAGCAGGCTCTTGAGGAACTCCCGCGTCCGGCCGTCGCCCGAGGAGTACTCGGAGGCGACGAAGTCGGTGACCCCGGCCTTGGCGAGCTCCTCGATCCGCGCCGACACCGCGTCCTCGTCGCCGACGATCGCCACGTCGGCGGGTCCGGCCGCGCCCTCCCGGTCGAGCACCGCCCGGTACGACGGCAGGTGGCCGTAGACCTCGAAGCGCTCGGCGGCCAGCGCCCTGGCCGCGCCGGCGTCGTCGGTGACGCAGACGGGCAGCGCGCAGACGATCCTCGGCGCGGGCCGTCCGGCGGCCCGGGCCGCCTCGGTGACCGCGGGCGCCACGTGCTCGGCCACGGTCCTGGGACCGGTCATCCACAGCACCGTGCCGTCGGCCACCTCCCCGGCCAGCCTGAGCATCCTGGGGGCCAGTGCCGCGATGAGGACGGGCATGTCCCTCGGGCCGGGCGTGGTCAGCCCGAGCTTGCCGGTGAGGGTCTCGCCCTCGAAGTCGGCGTTCTCGCCCCGTACCAGCGGCATCAGGATCGACAGGTACTCGCGCATGTGGCGGGCGGGCCTGTCGAAGCTGTAGCCGTACATGCCCTCGATCACGATCTGGTGCGAGAGCCCGATGCCGAGCACGAGCCGTCCGTCGAGGGCGGCGTTGGCGGTGAGGGCCTGCTGGGCGAGGGCGGCCGGGTGGCGCGGGTAGGTCGGGACGACGCCGGTGCCCAGCTCGATGCCGGGCACCTGGCTTCCGGCCACGGCCAGCGCGGTCAGCGCGTCGAGACTGAAGATCTGCGACATCCAGACGGAGGAGAAGCCGTCACCGGCCGCGCGGGCGATGCGCTCCCGCAGTCCGCCGAGTACGTCGGGTCCCTTGGGCTCGTTGATCATCAGTCCGAATCGCATCGCTACCGAACTCCATTCTAGTCGAGTCCGCCCAGTGTAGATCGAGGGGGGCGATCACACACCACCGCCGGGTCACCGGCCGTGCCCGCGACCGGCGAGGGGAAGGCGTCACAGGAGCTCGGTGAACCGCTCCACCTTCTCGATCCGGCCCGCGATCACGATGATGTCCCCGTACCCCAGCACGGTCCCGGCGTCGGCGTAGGTGAACTCCTCGTGCTCGCCCTTCACGCAGACGACGGTCACCTGGTACTTGCGGCGCAGGTTGGACTCGCCCAGGGGCACGCCGACGTACTCGCGGGGAGGACGGGTCTTGACCAGCGCGTAGTCGCCGTCGACCTCCATGTAGTCGAGCATCCGCCCGTTGAGCAGGTGGGCCAGCCGCTCCCCCATGTCGTGCTCGGGCAGGATCACGTGATGGGCTCCGACCCGCTCCAGGATGCGGCCGTGATCGCGGCTGGTCGCCTTGGCCCAGACGTCCTCGATCTCCAGCTCGACGAGCAGGGACGTGGTGAGGATGCTGGACTCCAGGTCGGTGCCGATGGCGACGACCGCCCGGTAGAAGTCGGGCACCCCGATCTGCCGCAGCGCCTCGATGTCGGTGGAGTCGGCGACGACCACGTGGGTGAGCTTCGCCGCCATGCTCTGGACCACCTTGGGACGGTTGTCGATGGCGAGCACCTCGGTCCCCCGGCGGCACAGCTCCATCGCCAGGGAGCCGCCGAAACGGCCGAGCCCGACGACCACCACCGGATCGTTCCTTCTGTCAGCCAACGACCGTCCTCTTCCGGGAGTCCGCAGCACGGCGGTCCGTCAACGAGAGAAGCCCGGAGGCCGACGTCCGCCTCCAGGCTCCCACCTGCGCACCGCTTCGGGCCTCCAGACCCGGATTGCCCCGATTCTACCTCAGGGGAACACCGGCAGACCGTCGTCGTGCTCCTGGGGCTCCCGGTCGGGACCGGCCCCCGGGGCGTCCGGGTCCGGATCGGTCTCTCCGGCCTCCCGCCGCGAACCGGCGAGGGTCTCCAGCACCTGGTCACCGTACTTGGCGAGCTTGTTCTCGCCGACCCCGCTCACCGTGCCGAGCTCCTGCAGGGAGGCGGGGGAACGGGTGGCGATCTCGCGCAGGGTCGCGTCGTGGAAGATCACGTACGCGGGCACGCCCTGTTCCTTGGCGGTGGCGGCCCGCCAGGAGCGGAGCAGCTCGAACACGCCGGCCGCCTCCTCGGGCATCTCGACCGGGTCGGCCTTGCGGCCGGTGGCGGTCTTCGCGGCCCTGGAGGCGCGCGCCGGTCGTTCCGGCTCGCGCCGCAGCGGGACCTGGCGTCGGCGGCCCAGCACCTCGGCGCTCGCCTCGGTCAGCACCAGGGTGCCGTAGTCGCCCTCGACGGCCAGCAGCCCCTGGGCCAGCAGCTGGCGCACCACGCCGCGCCATTCGGCCTCGCTCAGCTCCGTGCCGATGCCGAACACCGTCAGGGTATCGTGGTCGTGCTGGATGACCTTGGCCGTCTTCTTCCCCAGCAGGATGTCGATGATCTGGCCCGCGCCGAACTTCTGGCGGCGCTCGCGCATGAGGCGGAACACCGTCGACAGGACCTTCTGGGCGGCGACCGTGCCGTCCCAGGCCTCGGGCGGCGACAGGCAGGTGTCGCAGTTGCCGCAGGCGGTGCCCTCCTGGCCGAAGTAGGCCAGCAGCCGCGCGCGGCGGCACTCGACCGCCTCGCAGAGCGCGAGCATGGCGTCCAGGTGGGTGCCCAGGCGGCGGCGGTGGACGTCGTCGCCCTCGGAGGTGTCGATCATCTTGCGCTGCTGCACGACGTCCTGCAGGCCGTAGGCGAGCCAGGCCGTGGAGGGCAGGCCGTCGCGCCCGGCCCGGCCGGTCTCCTGGTAGTAGCCCTCGATGGACTTGGGCAGGTCCAGGTGGGCGACGAACCGCACGTCGGGCTTGTCGATGCCCATGCCGAACGCGATGGTGGCGACCATCACGAGACCGTCCTCGCGCAGGAACCGCGCCTGGTTGGCCGCCCGGGTGCGCGCGTCGAGTCCCGCGTGGTACGGCAGCGCCGGGATGCCGTTCGCCACCAGGAACTCCGCGATCTTCTCGACCGAGTTGCGGGACAGGCAGTAGACGATGCCCGCGTCCCCGGGGTGCTCGGCGCGCAGCAGCTCCAGGAGCTGCCGCCTGGGCTCGTTCTTGGGCACGATGCGGTACTGGATGTTGGGGCGGTCGAAGCTGGCCACGAAGTGCCGGGCCCGCTCCAGGTCGAGCCGGGAGGCGATCTCGGCGTGGGTGGCCCTGGTGGCGGTCGCGGTCAGCGCGATGCGCGGCACGTCGGGCCAGCGCTCGTGCAGCGCGGACAGCGCCAGGTAGTCCGGCCTGAAGTCGTGCCCCCACTGGGCCACGCAGTGCGCCTCGTCGATGGCGAACAGCGAGATCACCCCGCTGTCCAGCAGCCGCATCGTCGCGTCGACCCTCAACCGCTCCGGGGCCAGGTAGAGCAGGTCCAGCTCGCCGGCGAGGAAGGCCGACTCCACCCGGCGGCGCTCGTCGAAGTCCTGGGTGGAGTTGAGGAAGCCGGCCCGTACGCCGAGCGTGGTGAGGGCGTCCACCTGGTCCTGCATGAGCGCGATGAGCGGCGAGATCACCACCCCGGTGCCCTTACGGACCAGCGCGGGGATCTGGTAGCACAGCGACTTGCCGCCACCGGTCGGCATGAGCACCAGGGCGTCCCCACCGGCCACCACGTGATCGATGATCTCCTGCTGCCCGGCCCGGAACGAGTCGTAGCCGAAGACGCGCTGCAGGACCCTCGACGCGTCGCTCACCTCGGGGCCGTTCTCGGGGGAGATCATCGGATCAGTGTACGAGGGATCCTCCCCCGGATGACGGGGAACCCGAGGTCGACCGGCCGCGAAGGCCGGGCCCGGACACGGCCGGGCCCGGACACAGGAGGCGCGACGCGGCACGGCGGAGGTCACGGGAGACGCGACGCCGCCGGGCGCGCACCGCGGGGAGGCGCGACGCGGCCGGGCGGGGACGCGGGACACCGCCGGGAGGCGGGGCCTCCCGGCGGTGCCGGGCCGTCACCGGTCCCGCGGTCGCCCGCGGGTCACCGGCCGTCGGTGATCACCCGTGAACGGTGATCACGGGTTGACGTTGATCGTGAAGGTGGACGTGGTGTTCCTGATGTTCTGGGCGTTGTTGCTCATCTGGAGGTTGTTGAAGGTCGCCGAGCCGACCGCGGGCCCCTGGTTGGGCTCGGGCATCTCGTTGGCCCAGATGGCCCAGCCGGACTTGGCGTCGAAGGCGTCCCCGCTCTTGCGGGCACCGGTGATCGTGACGTTGGTGAAGATCGTGTCCTTGACCGGGTTCTGCGGCTGGCCCCCGACGTAGTTCGTCTGGAACATGATGCCGCCGTAGGTCGGGTCCACGATGTCCACGTTGCTGACGCGGATGCCCTGGAAGACCTTGGAGGCGGAGAACACCCAGATCGCCGGGAAGACCTGCTGGCCCCAGAAGTGGCCGCCGGCGCGGACGATCGAGATGTTCTCGAACCGGGTCGGCGGGCTGGCGCCGAAGCCGTTCATCGGGTAGCCGAAGTCCAGCGAGCTGATCGTGATGCCCGAGTAGACCAGCGTGTCGGCGATGTAGATGTTGCGGAAGACGTTGTCGTACCCGCCGTAGACCGCGACGCCCGCGGCCCGCCAGGTCAGGATGGAGGTCAGGTTCTCGTAGACGTTGCCCTTCATGTCGGCCCCGCCGGCGTCGATGGCCGAGAACAGCGCGAAGCTGTCGTCACCGGTCGCCCGGGCCTCGTTGTTGCTGACCAGGTTGTCGGTGCTGCCGTTGGTCATGTTGATGCCGTCGGCGAACATGTTGCGGATCCGGGAGTTCTTGATCGTCACCCGGTCGGTGTTGGCGCCCCAGTAGAGGCAGATCATGTGCTCGTTCCAGATGTTGTCGATCACCACGTCGGCGACGTTGGCGAAGTCGAACACCTTGCCGGGACCGTCGATGCGCGAGGTGTAGTTGCCGAAGTAGGCGAAGTTCGCGAACGACGAGCCGTTCGCGGTCCCCTCGGCACGGAACCCGATGTCGGTGTTGTCCTGGTTCGAGGGAGCGCGGAACTGGGTGTACCAGGGGCCCGCGCCGACCACCTTGACCGGCTTGCCGTAGACCTGGAACTTGCTCGCGGTCTGGTAGGTGCCCGCCGGCAGGTAGACGCCGACCAGCGTGCCGGTGGTGTCCATCCGCACCTTGTCCAGCGCGTTCTGCACGTCCTGGTGGGTGAACCCGGCCGGGACGGTGTAGCGGGCGGGGTCGGGGTTGGCGACCGGCGCGACCTGCTCGGTGTTGATGAAGTCGATCGCGTACGTGGTGGTGTTGGCGGGGTCCTTCTGCAGCCTGATCCTGCTGCCGGCCGGGACGGTGGTCCCGAGCATGAGATTGGCCTCGTCGTAGATGTGACGCGGCGGGCCTGCGCCGGGCGAGTTGCCCGGGGACGCCTCGGCGCCGTACAGCCAGGCGTACCTGGACGTCAGGTTGATCGCCTTGAGGAAGGTGTCGTCGACGTAGACGTTCAGCGTGGAGTCGATGCCGCCGCCGCCCGGGGCGTCGGGGATGGAGAAGCGGGTGACCAGGGTGTTGGTGCTGGCCTTGGTGGTGAACTCGACATAGCTGCCGGTGGTGTTCAGCGTCACCGCCCTGCGGCCCGACGCCTCGCCGGCCACGTCGCCGATGGTGCGGTTCGGGCCGACCACGGCCGCTCCGCCGCCGACCACGGCGTCCTCGGCCTCCAGCATGTCGTACGGCATGTTGGCGCCGCGGCCGACGAAGAACGGCCGGGTGGAGGTGTTGTTGGCGCGCTTGACCGGGAGCTCGTTGGCGTCGTCGGCCAGGACCGTCCTGACGGTGTACCTGCCGTTGCCGGCCGTCCAGGTGCCCAGGGTGACGGTGCCCGCGGTGGCGCCCGCGGCGATCACGCCGGTGTGCGAGCCGGTCAGGGTCCGCACGACCGTGCCGGACTCGTTGAGCACGGTCAGCGTGATGCCGTGGGCGCCGCCGGCGGAGGCCGCGGTGCCCTGGTTCTTGATCGCCACGGAGAAGGTGACGACGTTGCCCGCCGACGGGTTGCTCGGGGTCCAGCTCGTCGTCGCCACCAGGTCGGCGGTGTCGACGGGCCTGACGACGAGCGGGGAGGAGGCCGAGAAGGTGTTGTTGGACTCGTTCTGCTCGTTGACGCTCCCGCCCTCGTCGACCTTGGCGCTCAGCGGGTAGCTGCCCGCGTCCCGGGGACCGGCGCTCGCCGAGACGGTGACCGACGCCCCCGCGGCCAGCGCGCCGACCGCGGCGGTGCCGACCCTGGTGGTGCCGAGGTAGAAGTTGACGTTCGTCGCGCCTGAGGCCGCGGTGCCGCCGTTCCTGACCGTCGCCGAGAGCGTGACGGAGTCGGTCTCGACCGGGCTCGCCGGGGACGCGGTCAGGCCGGTGATCGTCAGATCCGGGTTCGGCGCCGGGGTGCCGAGGACCTGGAACTCCGCGACCTGCCCGGACGGGGCGCCGGAGTTGGAGGTGATCTTCAGCTGGACGTCGGCGGCGGTGCCGGAGACCGGGATCGTCACGGTGTTGCCCGTGGCCGGGTTGAAGGTGTGCTGCGCCGCCGGTGACAGGGTGGTGTACCCGCTCGCGCCCTGCCCGCGGCCGAGGACCTCGATGGTCTGGGTACGGGTGGCCCAGGCGCTGTCGGGGTTGAGCTTCACCACGACCGAGCCGAGGGTGGCGTTCGACCCCAGGTTCACCGTGAGGGTGGCCGGGTATCCGCCGCCCTCCCAGTAGGTGGCGGTGTTGTTGTCGTTGGCGTTGGCGGCCACGAACGTGAAGATCGAGGAGGAGGCGCTGATCGGCTTGCCCAGGGCCAGGTTGGTGCCGCCCGGCGTGGAGCCGTTGCGGGTCACGGTGTTGCTGTCGCCCGACCGGTTGCCCGCGGCGTCCCTGGCCCTGACGCGGTAGGACACGGTCGCGGTGTCGGGCTGGTTGTCGGTGTAGGTCAGCACGTTGCCCGCCACGCTGGCGCGCAGGGTGCCGTTGGCGTACACCTCGTAGCCGGTCACGCCGACGGCGTCGGTGGAGGCGTTCCAGGTGAGCCTGATCTGCCCGGCGGCGGGCTGGGTGTAGGCCAGGTTCCCCGGCGCGGTCGGCGGCGTGGTGTCACCGCCGGTGCCCTCCGGCCCGTAGATCTCGAACTCCGAGAGCTGCCCGGCGGGCCATCCGGTGTTGGCGGTGATGTTCAGCCGCACGTACCGGGCGCCGGCCGCGGTGAAGTCGATCGTCACCGTGTTACCGGTCGCCGGGTTGAAGGTGCGGCCCGCGGAGGCGGCGAGGGTGGAGAAGGACGAGCCGTTCGTGCTGCCCTGCACCGACAGGGTCTGGGTCCTGGTGGCCCAGTCCGTCGCCGGCGGCAGCTTCAGCACGACCCTGTTCACGGTGGCCGTGGCCCCGAGGTCCACCTGGACCCACTGCGGGAAGGCGTTGTTGGGGCTCTCCCAGTAGGTGGAGGCGTTTCCGTCGTTGACGTTGCCGGCCACGTAGGGGGCGTTGGAGCCGGAGGCCGAGGCCGCCTTGCCCGCCGCCAGGTTCGGGGCGGCCGCCGCCGTGGCCGGTGTGACCGCACCGGCCAGGGCGAGCAGGCTGGTGGCGGCCATCGCCGCCACCAGCCTCAGCGCCAGGTACTGCTTTCTCATTGTTCCTCTATCTCTCGTCTGGAACGACGGGGACGGGGAGAGGCTGGGGGGTGCTGGTCGCCGTGTACGCCGGGATGCCTGCGGGGGGACGGTCGGCGGGACGAGCGGTGCGCAGCGCAACGCTGGCAGAAGTTGCGAAGTAAGGAGAAAATTTAACAGTCATTTGCAATATTTTTGCATTGCGCTGGCCAAATGTTACATACGTGCTACGGGCACGTCAACGGGTCGAGACGGGGGGACGGCCGGAATACGCCGGAAAGACACCGCAGGCGCGACCGGTCCGCTTGCTGGTGGTGGACCCGGTGACTCGGCGCGGCGGGTTCGATCGGCCGAAGGACGTGGCCGGGGCCGCGTCGCCGAGCGAGTTCAAACAGCGGCCGGCGCTGCCGGCGGACTCGAGGCGATCGGGCCGACCCGGGTCCGGCTGGGGGGCGTGCCGCCGGGGAAGGTCGGGCACTTCGCAGGAAAGGCGCACGTCACCGACGTCGCCAGCATGCGCAAGGGGGCACCGGCAAGCAGCCGACGTCGCCGGCCGGCTTCGTGCACACGGCCGCGGCCGGGGCCCGCGACGACGTGGTGACGATGTTCTGCAAGCGGACCGCGGCCGTCCACGGGTCTGTCCAGTGAACGGCTCTGGCACGAGTCACGGCGACGTGTAGCTCAACGTGTAGGGGCCGGCGCCTTTGTAGGAGAGCAGCAGGTAGCGGTAGAGGCCGGGTGGGCCCCAGTAGCCGAGCTCCTCGAAAGGGCTGGGGGTCTCGGCGACCGCAACGGTTCTCCAGCTGGAGCCGTCGTGTTTTTGCAGGTGGAGATCGAAGTCACCGCTGGGACTGGCCTCTAGACAGCCGTAGTGGTTGCCTGCGACGGTCGTACGGTAGTGCAGGCCGCCGGGCTGGTAGACGGACCGGCCGCTGCTCAGCGCGCCGGTGGCGGAGTCGGGGTAACCGCTGCAGGAACCGGTGCTCGCCCGAGCCTTCGTGTAGGTCAGCAGGGTCAGACCGTAGGCGGTGAGGATGTCGTTGATCGGCTGGACATAGGTGACGCCGCCGGTGGCGCAGGTGCCGGAGCCGCCCGAGACGATGCCCTGGGCCTGGCCGATCGAGAGCATGGATGCGCCCGCGTTGCCGGGGTTGCCGCAGGCACTGGTGCGCATCACGTCCTCGACGACGCCTTCGGGGTAGGTGACGTCGGCCTCGCGCTGGGTGATGGTGCCGCAGTGCCAGTCGAGGCCGGCGGCGGAGGACCCGGCCAGGCAGACCGAGCTGCCCTCGATGGCCTCCTTGGCGCCGTAGACGTACATGATGCCGCCGCTGTCGTTGCCCACCAGCGGCCGGGACGTCCAGGTGTCGTCGAGGGCGACCCAGGAGTGGTCGCCGCCGGGGAACGTCGAGGCCTGCACGGTTCCTTGGGTGAGGCGGTTGAAGCCGACGGTGGCGGTGTGCGGGGTGCCGCAGTGCCCGGCGCTGACGAAGCCCTTCTGGGTTCCCCTGGTCACGGCGAAACCGACCGAGCAGCGGGTCGTGGCGCCGGCGTAGTAGGCCTGGCCGCCCACCAGATCGGTGGGCGGGACGCCGGGCGGGTAGGTCTGCGGGTTGACGGGCGTGCCGGCCTGCAGGAGCCGGGGCTGCTCGGCCGAAAGGACCACGCGCACCGCGGCGGGGGAGACTTTCGCGGCCTTGATCGAGCTCGCGGTGGCCCTGGGCGTGCTCGACGAGATGACGACCTTGTTGGCTCTGACGTCGATGTAGCGCACGCCGCTCACCTCCGCGAGGGCCGGCCGGGCGGTGGTGAGCTTCTCCTTGACCGCCCGCAGTTGCGCCAGCGATCGGCCGACGACGAGGGGCCGGGCGCCCGCGGCGGTGATCTGGGCGGCGTCGGCGCGGCCGGTGGTGGCCACCACCAGCGTTTGCCCGGTGGACCCCTGAAGCCAGGCACCGGCGAAACGATCCTCAAGTCCTGTGCGTAGCTGCACCGCGATCGAGGTCAGATGAGACTCGTTGAGCAGACGGCTGTGGGCCTGGTCCGCGGTGAGCCCCAGATCCCGCTGCATGGCCGCCAGCATGCCCATCGGAGGTTTCCGCGCCGCCGGTCCCCGCTCGGCGGGCTTCACCCCTGAAACGGCGGGGACCGCCTGAGCTGGATGGGCGGCCATGACCGGGGCCGTCATCGAGGCAAGGATGGTGATCGCCAGGGAACATCCCATGGCGGCGGCACGCGTGCGGAACATGACGATCTCCTCGGCCTGGGCTGCGATGAGCGTGAGGGGAGATCGCCGTGCGACACCGATCGATCCGCTATACCGGCGAATGCCACCCTAACCAGGCCGTTGCCGCCTAACTCCGCGAAAGCTCCCGACACATCGATGACGACTTCCGGACACCGGTCATCATCCCCGGGGCGTTGTCGGGGATGGGGGGAACGCGCTCCCGCGTGCGCGGGCTGATCGGCGCCCTGTCAGAGGCCGCGTCCCTGGCGGGGATTACCCCGCCTCCGTTCCCGCAGAGACCGGAGGCGGGGCGTTGAAGGTAGGGGGACCTGGGCGGGGTCAGGGCGCCTTGTAGCCCAGGACATAGGTGCCGGCGCCGCTCGCGGCGGTCACGCGGTAGCGGTAGAAGCCGGGTGCGCCCTGGTAGCTGATCGTCTCGTCAGGATTGGGACCATCAGCGCTGACGACGGTGAGCCATTTGGTGCCGCTGCGCTTTTCCAGGTGCAGGTCGAAGTCGCCGCCGTCGTTGCTGTCGAGGCATCCGGAGTGAATCCCGGCGGCGGTCGTGCGGTAGAAGAGGGTCCTTGGCTGGTAGACGGACTCGTCGACGACCAGGGCGCCGTTGGTCTTCTGCGGGTAGCCGGTGCAGGTTCCCGTGGTCGGCGGGGTGGTGGTGCCGTCGGTGGCCAGGGTCAGGCCGTAGGCGGTGAGGATCTCGTTGACCGGCTGGAAGTAGGTGGTGCCGCCGCTGCTGCAGTCACCTGAGCCGCCGGAGGTGACGCCCTGGGCTTGGTTGAGGGAGATGAAGGAGCCGCCCGAGTCTCCGGGTTCGGCGCAGACGTTGGTGCGGACCAGCTCGTAGACGGTGCCCTGGGGGTAGGTGACACTGGTGTCGAGTTGCTGGATGGTGCCGCAGCGCCAGCCGGTGGTGGAGCCGGATCGACAGACCGAGGCGCCCTCGATGGCGGGGCGGGAACCGCTGATCGACACCACGCCGCCGGTGCCGTTCTTCACCGATGGGGTGGTCGACCACTTGGGGTTGGTGAGGACGAAGGTGTAGTCGCTGACCGGGAAGACCGAGGCCTGGAAGATGCCTTGGGGGGATCGGTTGAAGCCGGTGGTGGTGTTGCCGATCTTGCCGCAGTGGCCCGCGCTGACAAAGCCCTTCTCGGTTCCCCTGGTCACGGCGAAACCGATCGAGCAGCGGTTCGAGGCGCCGATGTAGTAGGGATCACCACCTGTCAGGTCGCCCAACGGGCGGGGTTTCTCGGTGGAGGCGATCACTCTGATTCCCACCGGGTCCACGCCGGCATCGAAAAGGGAGGCCGTGGTCGCGTTGACCGTCGTGGACAACACGACGACCTTGTTGATCTTGGTGTCGATGTAGCGCACGCTCCCCGGTTGCGGAGCCGACGACAAGGGGTTCTGCTGTATGTTCGGCAGGGCGACGTCGACGTGTGCTTTGATCTCTTTCAAGTCCGCGAGCGATCGGGTGACGACTTCGGCCCGGGCGCCCTGGGCGACGATCAGCGGAACGTCGGCGGGAGCGGTGGTGGCCACCACGAGGTTTTGCGCGATCTCCCCGGCGAACCAGGAGCCGGCGAAGCGTTTGCCCAAAGTTCTGCGCAAGTTCGCCTCGACCGGCACCAGACGGGCCTCGTTCAGCAGGCGGGTCTGGGCCTCCTCCCTACTGAGGAACAGATCACGCTGCAGTGCCTGGAGCATGCCCGGCGGCGGTTTGAGAGCGAACTGGGCATAGGAGGCGCTCGCGGAGGTCGCGCCTTGGGCGATGGCGGGAAGGGCCGCCGTGGTGAGTACGCCGACCAGCAAAGCGCGGCCGGCCAGGACGATGTTTCTGCGGGACATGGGTCTCTCCTCGACCTCGGCTTTTACAGCGTGAGGGGGGAGATCACCGCGTATCGCTGACGATCACGCGATATGGGCAGCCTCACTCTAAGACCACCGATGCCGCTTCAGGCCCTAAAAGCCGCACGCCACGCGGGAGATGATCGCACCTGCAACGCAGCAGAACATGTGCGGCGGCGAATCATCCCGGTTTGGATATGCGCACCAGCCGAAGGCGGCCAACGTGTCCCCGCGCCAGGGTCGGCCGCAGGCGCCTGCCCTTCCTCGTTCCGACGGTGATCGCTCCCCATCCCTCGACCGGCTTCAGCCGGCGATCACCCATGGCGCTCCTGGTGCCTCCTTTGGCCCAGAAGGTGAGTCAAGGGGCGCTGAAGCCCAGGGTGTAGGCGCCGGAACCGGCCGTGGCACCCACCTTGTAGCGGTAGCGGCCCGCCGTTCCGGTGTAGCTGATCTTCTCGTCCGGGCCGGGGCCGTCGGCGGTGGCGACGGTCTGCCAGGTCGCGCCGATCAGCTTCTGCAGGTACAGGTCGAGGTCGGCGCCCAGGGGGCCGTCCAGGCAGCCGGCGTGAAGCCCTATGATCTTCGTCGTGTAGGAGAGCCCTCGCGGCTGGTAGGCGGACTTCCCGGCCTCCAGGGTGCCGTCGTGGGTGCTGGTGTAGCCGGTGCGGGTGCCGGTGCTCGGCGGAGGGGGGTTGCCCGCGGTCGTCCTCAGCTCCAGGCCGTAGGCGGACAGGACCTCCAGCAGGGCTGGAAGTAGGTGACGCCGCCCAGGTTGCAGTCGCCCGAGCCGCCCGAGGCGATGCCCTGGGCCTGGTCGGCGGAGATGAACGCCCCGCCCGAGTCGCCGCCCTCGGCGCAGACGGTGGTACGGGTCAGCCCGAAGACGGTGCCCTGGGGGTAGGTGATGCTGGCGTCGTGCTATTGGATCAGACCGCAGTGGAAGTCGGTGGTGGCGCCGGCCCGGCAGACCGAGGCGCCCTCGATGGCGGGCTTGGCCCCGGCGACGGGGACGGTGCCGCCCCGGCCGTTGTCCACGGCGGGGGTGGCCGTCCAGGCGGGGGTGACACTGACCCAGGCGTAGTCGTCGGCGGGGAAGTCCGACGCCTGGAAGACCCCTTGGGCGTCGCGGTTGAAGCCGGTGGTGGACATGCCCTTCGCGCCGCAGTGGCCGGCGGTGACGAACCCGGACTGCGCGCCCTTGAGGACGGGGAAGGCGATCGAGCAGCGGCGGGTGACGCCGATGTAGAAGGCGTTGCCGCCGACCAGGTCATGCAGCGGCAACGGGACCTCGCTGGAGGGCAGCACGATCACTGCCACGCGGAGGCCGGCATCAGCCCCCGATCACAAGGTGGTCCTGGCCTCGGTGAGGGTCTTGTGGACGACGCCGGCCGATACCCCCACACCGATGGCGATGGTGCGGACGGACTCGCCGCGCTCACGGCGGGCCAGGATTCCGGCCGCCCCCGAGGCGGGCCGCTTACCGGATGTCGAAGGGCCCGCAGAAAGGCTCGGCGGAGGGGTCCGCGAAGCCGCCGGTGGACGCGGCGATCCCCCCGTTCCGGGCCTGCCGGGCCGTTCTGGAGAGCCGCCCGAAAGGTTCCGGCACCGGGAACGGCCGGGCACGAACGGGTGCGGGCAGGCGCGGGCAAGCACGGCGGCATGGCGGGTGCGGGCCGGCATGGGCAGGCACGGTTGGGCACGGCTGGCCACAGACGGGCGCGCGGAGATCATTTGATCGCGGAAGAGGGTGAAAGATCCTCGCGGCAAGTGCGATCCGGCGAACGACAACCGGAAAAACGGGCCCCTACCGTTGGACCAGGTGCAGCCGGTGCGCGGTGGCCGCCGCCGCCCCGCGCGAGGCGACGCCCAGCTTGGCGAGGATGTTCGAGACGTGCACGCTGACGGTCTTCACCGAGATGAACAGCTCACCGGCTATCTCCCGGTTGCTGCGCCCGGCCACCACCAGGGCCAGCACCTCGCGCTCACGCGCGGTGAGCCCGAAGCCCGCCATCCGGGGGGCCGGGACCGCGGCGAGCGTCCGCGCCGGCTCCGCCCCCTCGGCGATCGCGATCCGCGCCCGTCCCGCCAGGGACTCGATCTCGGCGGCCAGCGGCGCCGCCCCCAGCCCGGCCGCGAGCCGGGCCGCCTTCGACAGGTCACCGGCCGCCGCGTCGCGCTCCCCCGCCGCCGCCGCGGCCCCGGCGGCACCGAGCAGGGCACGGGCCTCGGCATAGGGCTGGCGCAGCCCGGCCCAGGCCGAGGCGACCGTCCGCCACCGCCCGTGGTCGTCCGTGCCGTCGAGCCGGCCCAGCTCGGCGGCGAAGGTGAGGCCGTGCGCCCGCTGGAGGTCCCCCTCCGCGGCGAGCTTCTCCGCCAGCCTCCGCAGCCGGTCCACGGGCGCACCCGGCACCCGGACGGCGGTCAGCAGCAGGGGCCAGGCGTAGCGGGGCGAGACGGTCAGGTCGCGCTGGTCCAGGATCCGCCCGACGAGCGCGCACGCCTCGTCGTCCCGGCCGTGGGCGGCCAGCGACCCGATCTCCCTGCGCAGGGTGGGCAGGACCGCCTGGTCCTTGTGCGCCCCCTGGTGGAACACCGCCCGCGAGGCCGCGAGGAGCACCCCGGCCCGGTCCAGGTCACCGCGGGCCAGCGCGACGTCGACGGCCAGCCCCTGCAGGCTCGCGCGGAACGGCGCGGGCGGGGAGACCTCCAGGGCGTGCTCGATCACCTCCAGCGCCTCGTCCCAGCGTCCCAGCGAGACCAGGGGCTCGGCCAGGTTGATCGCCAGGAAGGCGCCCGAGGTGCGGGCCAGGCCGTACGCCTCGGCGTCCGCGACGCCACGGCGGGCGACCTCGGCGGCCCGCTCGTGCCAGCCGGCCCCCTCGAAGGCGTCGGACTCGGAGATGACGGCCCGCATCAGCGCGCCGTAGGTGCTGGCCCGCCCGGCGACCTCGCGCACCCGCGCGAAGGCGTCGAGCTGACCCTCCATGTCCGCGTAGCGGCACCCGCCACAGGTGAGCGTGATGAGCGCGTGGGCCTCGGTGTCGGTGTCGCCCACCTGGCGGGCGATGCGCATCGCCTCCTCGGCCAGGGCCTCCCTCTCCCCCGAGTGCCCGGAGTGATGGAGCACCCGCGCCAGTTTCTCCACGACCTGGGCGCGCAGGCCCGTCGGCGGTTCGGCGGGGACCAGCGCGACGGCGGCGCGCAGGTCCTCGACGGAACCGGGCCGGCCGAGGTCGTACCTGACCAGGCCGCGCTGCCGCAGCAACCGGGCGGCGCGGGTCGGGTCGGCCTCGGTGTCGATCTCGCGCAGCGCCGCCTTGGCCAGGGAGAGGCCCCGCTCGAACTCCCCCGCCAGGTGGGCCGCGGTGACGGCCTGCCGGAGCACCTCGACATGGTCGGTCTCGATCCGCCCGGCGGCGTCGGGCACCGTCTCCCACAGCTCCAGCACCCGGTCCAGCATCCTGAGCTGCTCGTCGTAGGCGGCCGCCCTCCTGGCCGCCGCGGCCGCGCGCCAGGCGCTCATCAGCGCCCACAGGTGGTCGCGCGCGGCGTACCAGTGGTGGGCCAGCTCGACGGCCCCGCGCGGGGCCGGCAGCAGGCCGGGGTCGCGCTCCAGCGCCTCGGCGAAACGGGTGTGCAGCCGGATCCGCTCGCCGGGCAGCAGGTCGTGGTGGACGGCCTCGCGGATCAGCGCGTGCCTGAACGCGTACGCCTCGCCGTCCACCACCAGGACGTTGCCCGCCACGGCGGGGCGCAGCAGGCGGGAGAGCTCGGCCTCCCCCGCACCGGCGACCGCGGCCAGCATCGCGTGCTCGACCCTCGCCCCGCCCGCGGCGGCCAGCCTCAGCAGCTCCTGGGTCTCCTCGGGAAGGCGCTCGACGCTGGCCAGCAGCAGGTCGCGCAGGGACTCGGGCAGCGCCTCGCTCCCGTCACCGCTGAGCAGCGCCTCGACGAAGAGCGGGTTGCCCTCGCTGCGCGCGTAGACCAGGTCCATGTCGGTCTCGGGGACGGCACCGGGCCCGGCGCCCAGGATGCTCGCGGCCTGCTCGTCCACCTCCCGCCGGCTCAGCCTGCCCAGCTCCAGGCGGCCGACCCCGTCGACCCGGCCGAGCTCGGCCAGCAGCGGGCGCAGCGGGTGGGTGCGGTGGATCTCGTCGATCCGGTACGTGACCAGGGTCAGCAGCCGGGTGTCGGCGCGCCGGTAGCGGACCAGGAACGACAGCAGGTCACGGGTGGAGCGGTCGGCCCAGTGGGCGTCCTCGACGACCAGCACCGTCGGCCGGCGCTCGGCGAGCCCCTCCAGCAGCCCCAGGACCTGCTCGAAGAGCCGGGCGCGCGCCTCGGCGCCCTCCCTGTCGGGCTCGCCGAACTCCGGCAGCAACCGGGCCAGCTCCCGGGTCGTGCCGCCCGGCAGCAGGGCGGCGACCCCGTCGTGCCCCAGGTCGCGGGCGAGCGTGCGGAGCACCGCGGTGAAGGGGGCGAAGGGCAGGCCGTCGGTGCCGAGCTCCAGGCACCCGCCGATGAGGACCAGGGCGTCGCCCGCGCGCCGGGCGAACTCGCGCACGAGGCGGGTCTTGCCCACCCCGGCCTCGCCGCCCACGAACACCGTGGAGGCCGATCCGGCACGCGCCCTGTCGAGCGCGCGCTCCAGGACGGCCAGCTCGGCCGCGCGCCCGATGAACCGGGGACTGACGGCATGGGCTCTCACGTCCCCAGGATGCCACCCCCTGCCGACATTCACGTGTCCGGCCGCCTTTACGAAGTAGATCAGAAATCCGGGCACGGGCGGGGCCGCGTGAAGGAGGGCCGGCCCGAACGCCGCGCTCATGATGCGGAGGTCCCGGGTCCGAGTCCAGGCGCAGGTACGTTCCGGCGCCGTCCGGTGCCCGTATTGGGCACGATGGAGCCATGATCGAACGCCCCGAGCCCTCCGCCCCCCGCGACGACCACGCTCCGCTGCTGGAGACGGTCGGGCTGCTGACCGTCTCGGCGGTCGCGATCACGCTGCTGACCCGGCTGCTGGGAGCGCAGGACGGCGACGGGGCCGGCTCGCTCAGGCTGCTGTTGCTCGGGCCGGTCGCCCTCGTCTTCTTCGAGGTGATGGTTCACGAGATCTGGTGGCGTCGCTGGTGGGGCGCGCTGCCCGGCGCGGTCGTGGGCCTGGCCGTGTACTTCGAGGGCCGTACCGCGCTGGAGGACGTCATCGGCGCCTCCTGGGCCGCGTCCCTCGCCTATGTCCTGGCCTGGGCCGGCTTCGGGGTGATCTTCGCCCTGGCCAGCCGGATCTCGATGGGACGGCACGTCCCGAACTCGTAGCGGCCGCCACGGGCGCGGGCGCGTTCGCCGGACGCGGAGAAACGGCGAGGCAGGGAGGCGGGGAAGCGGTCGTCGTGAGAGATGCGTCACGGCTTCGCCCGGACGCGGAAGAGCCCCCGGCGGGTGTCCGCCGAGGGGCTCTGACCTGGGTCTTGCTACTGTGGGCGATACTGGGATCGAACCAGTGACCTCTTCGGTGTGAACGAAGCGCTCTCCCGCTGAGCTAATCGCCCGCCCTGTGCGGCGCCTCACGGTGCCGACGTGGAAAACCATACAGCAATCCGGGACCGCTCGCGAAGCGGTTACGGCCCAAAAAAGATCTTGAGAACGACACGGCCGGGAGGCAAAGGTCCGAGGATGCATCCGGCGGAGGGCTACGGTGTCATAGCATCGTCCTGATCCGCAGAAGCACCGAACGACCCAGGCTCGACCCGAATCACCCTAGACGCCCCGCCGGAGAGTCGACGGTGACCAAAACGATACGCAAAACCCTTGCAAATACGGCCCTGTTGGTGATGTTTAGCCAGGTAGATGCCCAAATGTCTCGCTGTGATCTGTGTTACAGAAGGGCGTGGAGGCGGAATCTTTCCTACAGGTTCCTTCGTTCCGCGTGAGAGCTCACGCGGAACGAAGCCGTTCAGAGCAGTGAAAGCCCCGCAGAGGGGACCGACGACGAAAAAGGTTTGGCTGACGATGAACAGCGCCACCGTCTCTGCCGAGCTAGGCCTTCGGCTTGTGGTCCCCGACCGTACCACCGTCCCTCTTCTCGCCGGCCTGGGCTACACGGCCGGCGATCCGTACGCGATCCGCATGGCGTTCCATGTCGGGAACGACGAGCCGGTCGAGTGGATCTTCGCTCGTGAGCTGCTGACGGTGGGCATCGTGCGGCGGGTGGGCGACGGGGACGTCCAGGTGTGGCCCGCCCGCGCCGAGGGCGAGCGCACCCTGCACATCAGCCTCACCTCACCGTTCGGCCAGGCCCTGTTCGAGGTGCCGCTGGCCCCGCTCACGGAGTTCCTGCACCGGACGTACGAGCTGGTCCCGGCCGGTCGCGAGACCGACTTCATGGATCTGGACGCCGAGCTGAGCAACATGCTCTGGAGCTCCTGACCCGTCACGCCCGCCGTGTCCGCCGGATGGCGGACCCGCGATCCCCGTCCCGGCATCGGCCGTGACGGCCGGTGTGCGCGGGACCGTCACGGTCCCGCACGCCGCGCCCGTGTCAGGCCGGGACCCGCGTCAGGCCGGGGCCCGTGTCAGGCCGGGGACGTGAGCAGCCGCCGCATCCTGGCGATCTCGATGCCCTGGCCGGAGACGACGTCCTTGGCCGTGGCCAGCATGGCCCGGTCGGCGCCCTCGCGGAGCTGGCGCCCGGCCATCGTGACCGCGGCCTCGTGGTGGGCGATCATGAGGGTGAGGAAGAGCGTGTCGAAGGCCGCTCCCCTGGCCGTCCGCAGCCGGTTCATCTGCTCCAGCGTGACGACGTCCTCGTGACCCCCCTGCCCCGCGTGCCCGTCCGGCGACCGTCCGGCTGCCCTGAGCCACGACGTCATGGCGGCGATCTCCGGACGCTGCGCGGCGGTGATCCGCTCGGCGAGCCCGCGCAGGACGGGTGAGGACGAGCGGGACGGCACCAGACCGGCCATCTCCAGCGCCTGCCGGTGGTGCGGGATCATGTCCTCGGCGAACCTCACGTCGGCCGCGGTGACGCGAGCCTCGGACTCGCCGAGGTTCTCGCCCGGTGCGGCCGTGCGCCCGGCCTCACCGGGCCCGCCCGGGATGATCACGGGCGCGCCGCCGTCGGCGACGAGCGGCGCCGCGCGCTCCGGCTCGGCCCCCGCGCAGCCGCCGACCGCCGATATCGCCATGATCATCGCGATAACCTGACCCGGCATACGCATCCTCCACATACCTTCAATAATGGGGCAAGTGGAACAACGTAATGGGGGCACCGTGCGACCGACCGTGGCATTCGGACTGGCAGCGCTACTTCTGGTGGCCGGATGCGGGGCGGATCCGGCCTCCTCGGCTCCACCGGCCGCGGCGGGCTCGTCCGCCCCGGCCGCTCCCGCGCAGAGCCCGAGCCCGGCCGGAGGGTCCTCCCGGACCCCCGCCCCGGGCATCTCCGGTGACGGCGTCCACAGCGACAACGTCACCCACCTGGCCAACGTCCCGCTCGGCGCGCCGCTCAACGGGCCGCAGGCGTGGGGCACCGACCTGGCCTTCCAGGGGAACTACGCGTTCGTCGGCAACTTCGACGGTTTCAGCATCTTCGACATCTCCGACCCGGCCCAGCCCTCACCGGCCAGCCAGGTGCTCTGCCCAGGCGAGCAGAACGACATCTCGGTGAGCGGGGACCTGCTGTTCCTGTCGATCGACTCCGCCCGGAACGGTCCCGAGTGCGAGGCCCAGCGCGGCGAGCCCGAGTCCGACGGCTGGGAGGGCATCAGGATCTTCGACATCAAGGACAAGGCCCACCCGAAGTTCGTCTCGGCGGTCCGTACCGACTGCGGCTCGCACACCCACACCCTCGTCCCGGGCGAGAAGGCCGACCGGCTCTACCTCTACATCTCCTCCCCCGGCCCCGAGCCCACGTCGTCGACCTGCCCGGCCCCGCACAACAAGATCTCCGTGGTCGAGGTGCCGGTCGAGACCCCGGAGAAGGCCAAGGTGGTCTCCACGCCGGCGCTCTCCGACTCGGCGGGACAGGGCGGCATCGGCGGCTGCCACGACATCACGGCCTACCCGGAGAAGAACCTGGCCGCGGCCGCCTGCTTCGGCGACGGGATCCTGCTGGACATCACCGACCGGGTCAACCCCACGGTGCTCCAGCACGTGAAGGACGAGGAGAACTTCGCCATCTGGCACTCGGCGACGTTCAACAACGACGCCACCAAGGTCGTCTTCGGCGACGAGCTGGGCGGCGGCGTGGCCGCGACCTGTGACGCCGACACCCCGAAGACCAAGGGCGCCAACGCCGTGTACGACCTCACCTCCGAGCGCAGGCTGGAGCTCCGCGGCTACTTCAAGATCCCGAGGGAGCAGACGGCCGAGGAGAACTGCGTCGCGCACAACGGCTCGCTGCTGCCGGTGCCGGGCAAGGACATCATGGTGCAGGCCTGGTACCAGGGCGGGGTGTCCGTCTGGGACTTCACCGACTCGACCGCCCCCAAGGAGATCGGCTTCTTCGAGCGGGGCCCCGTCCAGGGGGTCGGCGGTTCGTGGTCGGCGTACTACTACAACGGCCACATCTACTCCAGTGACATCACCAGGGGCCTGGACGTGCTCCGCATCGACGACCCGCTGACCGACCCGGCGTCCAAGGTCAGGATCAGGGAGCTGAACGCGCAGACCCAGGTGTCCTACTAGGGTCCGTGCGGGCGAGGATCAGGAGCGTGCCGCCCAGACGGTGCGCTCCGTGCGGACGACGAGGTCGTCGCGGCGCAGGATGCTGCCGGGGCCGTCCGTGTCGAGCAGCCGGTCGAGCGCGGCGAGGTCCGCGGCGTCGAGCGTCTGCGCGGCGGCGCCGCGGATGCGGAGCAGGCCGCCGAGCGCGTAGCGGCCGACGGCCTCGTCGTGGGGGCCCTCGATGTTCACGGTGACGGTGCGCTCGCCCTCGAGGGTGAATCCGGCGGCGACCAGCATCGGTCCCCAGTCGGCGCCGCGGTGGGGCATGCGCTCGGCGTGGAAGCGCTCGGTCGCGGCGTGGCAGCGGTCCTCCAGGCCGGGCCGCTCCTTCGGGGCGTCCTCGGGCAGGAAGCGGGGGAACCCGGCCAGCTCGACGACGGCGAGCAGGCCGCCGGGCGCGAGCAGGCCGCGGACGGTGCGCAGCGTGCGGACGGGGTCGGCCAGGTGGTGCATCGAGGCCGAGGCCCAGACCAGGTCCGGCGTGCCGAGGTCGGGCCAGTCGGCGGCGTCGAGGTCGGCCTGCACGGTGCGCACGCGGTCGTCCGCGTTCCGGGCGCACGCCTTCCTCCGCAGGCGCTGCAGGTGTCCGGGAGAGGCGTCGACGGCCGTGACGTGCGCCTCGGGGAAGCGGTCGAGGAGGGCGAAGGTTCCCGCCCCGGTGCCGGAGCCCAGGTCCACGATGTGGCGCGGGCCGGTCTTCAGCGGCAGCCACGCGACGATGGACGCGATGTGCTCGCCGAGGACCTCCGCGTCCAGGTCGAGGATCTCCGCCAGGTCGGTGTCGTCCTGCGGGTGGTGGTCGTGCCGCGCGTCGTGCCGCGTCCGGTGCGGCGCGTCGTGGCCGTGGGTGTGCGGGTGTGCGTTGGTCATGCCGTCACCGTAGGCCCGTTTTGCCGGTACGGCAGGACCGCTCCCGGTATACGCAAGATGTCGGCGCGCTGTGGGGCCCGACGCGCAAGACGCGCCCGCGCCGGGGGCGCGCCGGCGTCATCCGCGGGTGCCGGAGGTGTCGCCGTCGCCGTCGTCGGCCTGGTGCCCTCGGCGGGCGTCCCGGTCGAAGATCCCCAGGATCTCGCACGGCCCGCCCTCGGCGCCGATGGCGTGCGGCATCATGGTCGGGAACTCGGCGGCCTGGTTGGTCTCGAGACGGAAGCGCCGGTGGCCCAGCATGAGGATCGCGGTGCCGGAGAGCACGACCAGCCACTCCCGGCCGGGGTGGGCGCGCATGCGGGAGGGGTTGTCGGGCGGCGGCTCGGTCACGCGCTGGCGTATGACGCTCATGCCGGGGTCGCTCTTGACGGGCCAGCGCATCCGGCCGTGGACGCCGTCGATCGTCGGGCTGGTCACGACGTCGTCGGCGGCGGTCTCGACGAGCTGGTCGAGGGTGGTGTCCAGGGCGCGGGCGAGGGTGACGAGCTGGTCCAGGGCGAGGCGGCGCCGGCCGTTCTCGATGCGGCTCAGCGAGGACTGGCTGAGGTTCGCGCGACCGGCCAGTTCCTCCAGGGACCAGCCCTGGGCGACCCTCAGGGCACGGATGCGTCTGCGGACGAGGCTCTCCATGTCCTCGATGTCTTGCGTCATGGACAACATCGTATGCCCGTGGTGCAAGCCGGGCGGGCCCCCACGCGCGACGGCGGTGGGGCCGCGGAGGCGTGCCCGACCGGCGGCACGCGTACCCGCGCCCGGCCGGGGGCTCGACCGGCGGCTCGGCCGGGGGCTCAGCCGGGGGCCGGGGGCAGGGCCAGGCACAGGGCCTGCAGCGCTCCGGCGAAGGAGTGCTCGGGCGGGGTGCCGTAGCCGATGACGAGCCCGTCGCGGGCGGGCATGGCGCTGCGGGGATGGCGGTACGCGCCGAGCCCGTCGAGGGCCAGTCCCAGTCGTCCCGCCGCCCGCAGCGCGTCCCGCTCGGTACCGGGCGGCAGGTCGAGGACGGCGTGCAGGCCCGCGGAGATCCCGCCGACCCTGATGTGCGGGGCCCGCTCCGCGAGGACGGCGAGGAGCTGGTCGCGGCGGCGCCGATAGGTCGGCCGCATGCGCCGCAGGTGCCGGTCGTAGGCGCCGCAGGCGATGAAGTCGGCCAGGGTGAGCTGGTCCAGCGCTCCCGACCACAGCTCGCGGGGACCCTTGACGGCCAGGACGGCGTCGACGAGGCGCTCGGGCAGGACCATCCACCCCAGGCGGAGCGCGGGAGACAGGCTCTTGCTGGTGGAGCCCAGGTAGACGACGCGATCCGGGTCCAGGCCCTGCACCGCGCCGATCGGCTGGCGGTCGTAGCGGAACTCGCCGTCGTAGTCGTCCTCCAAGACCAGCCCGCCCGAGGCGCGGGCCCAGTCGACGACGGCCGCCCGGCGCTCGGAGTGCAGGGGCCCACCCGTGGGGAACTGGTTGGCAGGGGTGAGCAGGACGGCCCCGGCCCCGGTGCCGGGCAGCTCCTCGATCCTGGCGCCGCGCGCGTCCAGCCGCAGGGGCACCGTGTCCCGTCCCGCCGCGGTGAGCAGGGACCGGTGGAAGTCCAGGCCGTACGACTCGACGGCCACCGTCCCGTCCAGCACCTCGCCCAGGATCCTCAGGGCGTGGGCGAACCCGGCGCAGACGACGATCCGGTGGGGCGCGGTCCGCACCCCGCGGGCACGGGCGAGGTACTCGGTGAGCGCGACGCGCAGCTCGACGCGGCCGCGCGGGTCGCCCACGCCGAAGGCGTCGCTGGGGGCGGCGGCGAGCGCGCGGCGCGACGAGGTCTGCCAGGCCTGCCGGGGGAACGCCGAGGCGTCCGGGGAGGTGGGCATCATGTCGTAGGAGGGCCGGCGTACGGGCGGCGCGGAGCGGCGGGGAGCCTCGGACGCGAGCGGGGAGCTGCGCCGGGCCACGCGGGTGCCCGAGCCCTGCCGCGCCGTCAGCCACCCCTCGGCGACCAGCTCGCCGTAGGCCGCCGCGGCCGTGTTGAGGGCGACGCCCAGGTCCCTGGCCAGGCTCCGGTACGGGGGGAGGCGGACGCCCGGGGCCAGCCTGCCCGAGCCGATCGCCTCCCGCAGCGCCCGCATCAGCTGCTCGCGCCGGTTCCCCTCACCGGTGAGCTCCAGGTGGATGTCCGTGCCGATGCCGGTGCCGGTGTCCGGGTCCGCGCCCGGGTCCGCGCCCGGGTCAGGGCTCGGATCAGGGCTCGGGTCCGGGTCACGGGTCGCGGCCGGGTCCGGGCTCGCGACCGCGACCGCGACCGGGTCCGCGACCGGGTCCGCGGCCGGGTCCGGTGCGGGTGCGCCGTGGCCCTCCGGTGAATTGCACCATCGATCCGACATGAAAATGCACCATACCCTGGGGCTAATGTCCCCGTAGGTTTCTGGACATGACAGCAGTCGAGATCGCCCAGCGCATGAACTTCGCCACCGCAGCACCCGCCGTCTTCAAGGCCGTGTTCGCCCTCGACACCGCGGCCCGCCAGGGTCTCGACCCGGTCCTGGTCGAGCTGGTGCAGATCCGCGCCTCGCAGATCAACCGGTGCGCGTACTGCATCGACTACCACACCGGTGACGCCCGCAAGGCGGGCGAGAGCGAGGACCGGATCTACCAGCTCTCCGCCTGGGAGGAGTCCAGCCTCTACACCGCGAGGGAGCGCGCCGCGCTCGCCCTGACCGAGGCGGTCACGCGGCTGCCCGAAGGGGTCTCGGACGAGGTGTACGACGAGGCCGCCCGGCACTTCGAGGAGCAGGAACTGGCCCGGCTCATCGCGCTGATCTTCACGGTGAACACCTGGAACCGCATGAACGTCACCACCCGCAAGACCCCCGGCACCCGGTAGCCGGCTCTCCCCTCCCCCTCGCACCTCGGGGGGGGGGGGGGGGGGGGGGGGGGGGAAGGGGGAGGGGGGGGGGGGGCCCCCCCCCCGCCACCCAAAAGAAGAAGGGAGCAAGGGGCGGAGGCCCCACCAGCCCGGCCCCCCCCCCCCCCCCCCCCCCCCTCTCCCCGCCCCAACACCCCCCCCCCCCCACACCCCCCCCCCCCCCGGCCCCCCCCCCCCCCCCCCCCCCCCCCCCCCCGGCCCCCCCCCCCCCCCCCCCCCCCCCCCCCCCCGAGGCGTGTCCACCCTCATCCCGCACCCGAACGGACGGATGGCGCAATGAGCGCAGTCACCACCGGCCCGTCCACCGCCACGGAGCCCTCCCCCCTGCGGGGCTGGCTCGCCGTGCTCGCGGTGACGCTGGGCATCTTCTCCCTGATGACCTCGGAACTGCTCCCCGTGGGCCTGCTCAGCCCGGTCGGAACCGACCTGGAGGTGTCGGCGGGCACCGCCGGGCTCATGGTGACCGTGCCCGGCCTGGTCGCCGCGGTCTCGGCACCGCTGATCACCGTGGCCACCGGCCGGGTGGACCGCCGGCTCGTCCTGGTCCTGCTCGTCGGGCTGGTCGCGGCGGCGAACCTGGCCTCGGCCTTCGCCACCTCCTTCGCCCTGGTCCTGGTGGCCCGGTTCCTGATCGGCGTCAGCGTGGGCGGCTTCTGGTCGATCGCGGGCGGCATCGCGCTGCGGCTCGTCCCGGAGCGGCACGTCCCGCGGGCCATGGCACTGATCTTCGGCGGCGTGGAGACCGCGTCGGTCCTCGGCGTCCCGGCCGGTACGTTCATCGGCGACCTCAGCGGCTGGCGCGTCGCGTTCGCGGCGGTCGGCGTCCTGGGCCTGCTCGCCCTGATCGGGCTGGTCGTCCTGCTGCCCGCCCTCCCACCGGTGCGGGCCATCACGCTGGCCGACCCGCCGAGGCTGTTCCGGGCCAACGCCGCCCTGCGCGCGGGCCTCGCGCTCACGTTCCTGCTCATCACCGGCCACTTCATCGCCTACACCTTCGTACGCCCCCTGCTGCAGGGCCGTGGCGTCGAGGACGCCCTGGTCAGCCCGCTGCTGATGGTCTTCGGCGTGGCCGGGATCTGCGGCAACTTCCTGGCCGGCGCCTTCGTCGCCCGGCACCTGCGGCGGACCGTCACAGCCGTCGTCGCGGCCCTGGTGACGGCCATGGCGCTGCTCGCGCTGGTCCCCGCGGGCACGGCCGTGTCGGCCTGCCTGCTGGTCGTGTGGGGCCTGGGCTACGGCGCCGTCCCGGTGACCCTGCAGACGTGGATCACCCGGGCGGCCCCCGTGACCACGGAGGCCGCCTCCTCGCTGTACGTGTCCGCCTTCAACCTGTCCATCGCCCTGGGCGCCCTGTCCGGCGGCCTGGCGGTGGACTTCCTGGCCCTGACGAGCGTCCTGTGGATCGGGTGCGGGCTCGTCCTGCTCGCCCTGCTCCCCGCCGGGCGGCCCGCGGAGGGCGTCGGCGGCTGACGTGCCGGTCCCGGGACCTCCGGCGATCTCCCGGGACCTCCGGGGATCTCCAGGTGTCCCCGGGGGATCTTCCGGGGTCTCCCGGGATCCCTCAGGGGTCGAGGTCCGCGGCCGCGCGCTCGGCGAAGACCCGCATCGCCTTGGCCGTGACCGGGCCGGGGGCCGCGGGCAGCACGGTCCCGTCGACCGCGCGGATCGGCTGGACGTCCCGGGTGGTGGAGGTCAGGAACGCCTCCTCGGCCTCGTACAGGGCCGAGAGCGGCAGGTCCTCCTCCACTCCCCCGCACCACTCCAGCGCGAGCGCGCGGGTGACCCCGGCCAGGCAGCCCGAGGCGAGCGTGGGGGTGACCGGCCGGCCGTCGCGTACGACGAAGACGTTGCTGCCGGTCCCCTCGCACAGGCCGCCCACGGTGTTCTGGAAGATCGCCTCGCTGCCGCCCCTGGCCTTGGCGTAGAACAGGGCCTTGGCGTTGTCGCCGTAGGAGGTGCTCTTGACCCCGGCGAGCACGCCGCGCTCGTTGCGCGGCCAGGGCACCACGGTCACGTCGGAGACCGGCGGGAACGGCTTCTGCTCGTCCACGATCACCACGGTCGTGCAGCCCTGGTCGCCCCGGTCGGAGCCGAGCGGCCCGGGACCGCTGGTGTAGGTGACGCGGACGCGGCCGAGCCGCCAGGGCGGGGCCTCGGCCAGGCAGGCGCGGATCCCCTCGGCGATCGCCTCGGTGTCGGGGTCGGGCAGGTCCATCCGCCGCGCCGAGAGCGTCAGCCGCTCCAGGTGGCGGGTGAGCGCGAACGTGGAGCCGTTCACGCACTTGATGGTCTCGAACACCCCGTCCCCGACCATCAGCCCGTGGTCGAAGACCGAGACGACGGCCCGGTCCGGGGCGAGAAGCGCTCCGTTGAGCCATACGGGTACGTTCATGGGACTCCCTCTGAGCCTGGTGTCGATGCGAGTGCGATGAGCCGGGACGCCTTCAGCTCGGTCTCGTCCCACTCCTGGCGCGGGTCGCTGCCCCACGTGATGCCCGCGCCCGTGCCGAAGCGGATCTCCCCGTCCGACAGCCAGAACGTACGGATCGCCACGGCCAGCGACGCGCGCCCCCGATCGGCGTCGACCCAGCCCACGGTTCCACAGTAGGGCCCCCGGGAGGTGGGTTCGAGCTCGTCGATGATACGCAGCGCCGAGGATTTCGGAGCGCCGGTCACCGAACCGGGAGGAAAGGTCGCCGAGAACAGCTCGGGCCAGCCGTACCCGGGTGCCAGCCGCGCCCGGACCGTGGAGACCAGGTGCACCAGGCCGGGGTGCTCCTCGACCTCGCACAGGGCGGGCACGCTCACCGAGCCGACCTCGGCGACCCTGCCCAGGTCGTTGCGGACCAGGTCGACGATCATCACGTTCTCCGCCCGGTCCTTGTCGCGCAGCCCGGCCGGGGTGGCCGCGGTCCCCTTGATCGGCCTGGACTCGACCACGTCGCCGTCCCTGGACAGGTACAGCTCCGGTGAGGCCGAGACCACGCTCACCCCCGGCAGGCTCACCGTCGCGGCGTAGGGCGCCGGGTTGCCGCGCGCCAGCCGCAGGGCCAGCGCGGGCAGGTCCGCCTCGCGCCCGGCGGGCAGCGGCGCGCCCAGCACCCGGCACAGGTTGGCCTGGTAGACCTCGCCCCGCCCGATCAGGGAGCGGATCTCGCGCACCCGCTCCTCGTACCCGGCCCGGTCCAGGGAGCTGCGCCAGGCCGACGGGCGCGGCCCGCGCCAGGGGCCGCGCGGCGCGGGCGGCGGGGCCGGGCGGACGCGGTCGAACCGGGCACAGGTGGCCTTGCCCTCGTAGTCGACCACGACGGCCCACCAGCCCTCGCCGTCCAGCGCTCCCAGGTCGGTGGTGACGTCGCGCAGCCCGGTCGCCAGGAGGCCGGGGCCCGCATGACCGGAGGCCGGGTGGCCGGTGACGTGCGCGAAGGAGTCATGCACCGCCCCATTGTCCCGCCTGCCGGGCCAGCAGCCTCACCAGGGTGCGGGCCGCGGGCAGCGGGGCGGGCGGCAGGGCGGCGTAGACGGTCCTGCGCGGGGCGAGGTCACCGAGGGAGCGGAGCACCAGGTCGGGCGGGACGGCGTGCGCGGCGATGGCGGGCACGAGCGTGATCCCGAGCCCGGCCGCGACGAACCCGAACTTGCCCGTCCACTCGCCGATCCTGACCGAGGCGCGGGGGGTGAACCCGGCGCGGGCGCAGGCGGCGGCCAGGGCCGTGGTCCGGCCCGGCGGGGGCGCCTCGATCCAGGTCTCCTCCCGCAGCTCGCGCAGGTCGACGATCTCCCGTCCCGCCAGCCGGTGGTCGCGGGGCAGCGCGACGAGCAGCTCGTCCACGGCCAGCTCGATCAGCTCGGCCCCCTCCTCGTCGGGCAGGTCGGCCGGATAGTCGCTGACCACGGCGAGGTCGAGGCCACCCTCGCGCATGCGGCGCAGCAGGCTCCGGCTGGGGCCCTCGACGGGGACCAGCTCGACGTCGGGGAAGTCCTCGCGGAACGCGCGCAGGGCCCCGGGCACGAGCGCGACGTTGGCGGTGGCGAACGCGCCCACCCGAAGCCGCCCCCTGTAGCCGCCGTGGATCCCGGCCAGCTCCTCCTCGGCCCTGGTCAGCCGGTTCAGCACCACCCGGGCGTGGTGGTGGAGCGCCTCACCCGCGGGGGTCAGCCGCACCCCGCGCGGCAGCCGCTCGAACAGCGGGCCCCCGGCGCGCTGTTCGAGGACGGCGATGCGCCGGGAGACCGCGGACTGGGTGTAGTTCAGGCTCGCCGCGGCCGCGGTGAACGAGCCGGTCCGGGCCACGGTGTCCAGCAGCCGCAGTCCCTCGACGTCGAACACATTCCCTCCTCGCATGGCTCACATGCAATCTAGTCGCTGGTGGAATGCCTCGGGGGTGCCTAGCGTGGCAGGCATGATCTCCTTTCTTGGTCTGGGACGCATGGGCGTCCCGATGGCCCGGCGGCTCGTGGCGGCCGGGTACGAGGTGACGACCTGGAACCGCACCCCCCGCACGGTCGAGGGGGCGGCCTCGGCGGCGTCGCCCGCCGAGGCCGTGGCGGGCGCGGAGGTGGTCGTCACGATGCTGAGCCACCCGGCGGCGGTACGGCGGGTGCTGTCGGACGCGGCACCGGGCCTGGGGGCCGGGACGGTGGTCGCGGAGATGTCGACGATCGGGCCCGAGGCGGTGGCCGGGCTGCGCGACCTGCTCCCCTCGGGGGTGGGGCTGGTCGACGCGCCGGTCCTGGGCAGCGTGGGACCGGCGGCCGACGGCACGCTGACCGTGCTGGCCGGCGGCCTGCCCGGGGACCTGGCCCGCTGCCGGAAGGTGCTCGGGGCGTTCGGCCGGGTGCTGGAGCTCGGCGGGCCCGGGTCCGGCGCGGCGATGAAGGTGACCGTGATGGGCGCGCTGGTGCCCGCCCAGGTGCTGCTCGCCGAGACCGTGGCGTACGCCCGCGGGACCGGCGTGGACACCGCCACCCTGCTGGACGTGCTGGCCGCCACGCCGCTGGGGCCGCTGGTCGAGCGGGTCCGCCCGGCCGTCGAGCACGGCCCGTCCGAGACGCGGTACGCCCTCGGGCTGGCGGCCAAGGACGTGGCGCTGGTCTCGCACGGGACGGGGACGATCGCCGACGCGGCCGGGGCGAGGCTGGCGGAGGCGGTCGCGGCCGGGCTGGGCGGGGCGGACCTGACGGCGATCTTCGCGCACCTCTCCCCGTCCGGTCCCACAGGGGCGGACCCGGACGGGGCGGGCCGGGCCGGGGTGCGGAGGCTGAACCCGGCCTCGGTGCCCGCGACCAACGGGTACTACTCCCACGCCACCAGGACCGGGAACCTGCTGTTCGTCTCCGGTCAGGTGGCGGTGGACGAGGACGGGAACGTGGTCGCCGAGGGGGACATGTCGCGCCAGTCCGCGTACGTGATGGACCTGGTCGCGCGCATCCTGGCCGACCAGGGGTGCACGTTCGACGACGTGACCCACATCCGGACCTTCCTCACCGACATGTCGCGGCTGCCGGAGTACGCGGCCGAGCGCGTGCGCCACATCACCGGCGAGCCCCCGGCCAGCACGACGGTGGAGGTGTCCCGGCTGTTCCGGCCCGGCCTGGTCATCGAGGTGGAGGTGGTCGCCGCCGTCCCGGCGGGGCGCTGACCGAAGGGCGGCGCCACGGCCCGTGCGGCCGGGTGGGGCCGGTGCCGGACCGGGGGGATCGGCACCGGCCCGGGGGGTGACGCCGGGCCGGGGACGCCGGGGTCAGGCCAGGGGGCCGGTGACGGTCTCGGCCGCGGCGACGACCGCGCCGGTCGCGACGAGCCGTACCGTCGCCTCGATCTCCGGGGCCAGGAAGCGGTCCGGGCCGGGGCCGGGGACGGCCTGGCGCAGGGCGTCCACCACGGCCGCGGTCGCCGGGGCCGGCCGGAGCGGGCCGCGCAGGTCCAGGGCCCGCGCGGCGGTGAGGATCTCCACCGCGAGCACCCGGGTCAGGCCGTCCACCGAGCGGCGCAGCTTGCGCGCGGCCGACCAGCCCATGGAGACGTGGTCCTCCTGCATGGCGGAGCTGGGGATGGAGTCGACGCTCGCGGGCACGGCCAGCCGCTTGAGCTCGGAGACGACCGCGGCCTGGGTGTACTGGGCGATCATGTGGCCGGAGTCGACGCCGGGGTCGTCCGCCAGGAAGGCGGGCAGGCCGTGGTTGCGGGACACGTCCAGCATGCGGTCGGTGCGGCGCTCGGAGATGCTCGCCAGGTCGGCGGCCGCGATGGCGAGGAAGTCGAGCACGTAGCCGACGGGGGCGCCGTGGAAGTTGCCGTTGGACTCCACCCGGCCGTCGGCCAGGACCACCGGGTTGTCGATCGCCGAGGCGAGCTCCCGCCCGGCGACCGCGGCGGCGTGCGCCAGGGTGTCGCGGGCGGCCCCGGCGACCTGCGGGGCGCACCTGAGGGAGTACGCGTCCTGGACGCGGGTGCAGGTGCCGTCCCGGTGCGACTCCATGATCTGCGAGCCCGCCAGCAGGGCCCTGAGGTTGGCGGCGCTGGCCGCCTGCCCGGGGTGCGGGCGCAGGCCCTGCAGGTCGGCGGCGAAGACCCGGTCGGTGCCGAGCAGGGCCTCCACGCTCATGGCCGCGCCGATGTCGGCCGCCTTGAACAGGCGGGCGAGGTCGTCCATGGCCAGGATCAGCATGCCGAGCATGCCGTCGGTGCCGTTGATGAGCGCGAGCCCCTCCTTGGCGGCCAGCTCGACGGGCTCGATACCGGCCCGCTTGAGCGCCTCGGCGGCGTCGGCGCGCTCCCCTGCGGCGTCCCGGACCACGCCCTCCCCCATGATCGTGAGGGCCACGTGGGAGAGCGGCGCGAGGTCGCCGGAGCAGCCGAGGCTGCCGTACTCGTGCACGACCGGGGTGATGCGCGCGTTGAGCAGGTCCTGGAGCACCCTGGCCGTCTTCGGGCGTACGCCGGTGTGGCCGGTGGCCAGGGTGTGCAGGCGCAGCAGCATCATCGCCCGGGTGACCTCGGCCTCCACCTCGGGGCCCGATCCGGCGGCGTGCGAGCGGACCAGGGAGCGCTGCAGCCGGGCGCGGAGCGAGGGGTCGATGTGCCGGGTGGCCAGGGCGCCGAACCCGGTCGAGACGCCGTAGGCGGGGACGGGGCTCTCGGCCAGCTCGTCCACCCGGGTGCGGGCCGCGGCCATGGCCGCCACGGCGTCGTCGGAAAGGCGCACCGGGAGGCCGTGCCTGGCGACCCCGACGACCTCCTCGAAGCTCAGCGGATCCGGCCCGATGGTCACGACCTCGTTGTCGCGGTTGCCGCGCATGCTGTCTGCTCTCTCGCGTAGGTGAAGCGATGGTAACCGGTGAAAGCGGTCTCCGCTCCTTACATCTCACGATAGCGGTCTATTCGGTTTGGGGAGTCGCCGGGTATTCGCTAGAGTTCTCACCGTGAGTCCGGGCCCGTTCCCGGGGGCACGCGGAAGTGGCTCAGTGGTAGAGCATCACCTTGCCAAGGTGAGGGTCGCGGGTTCGAATCCCGTCTTCCGCTCGGAAAGGGGCTCCGGCCCCCCACTCGGTGGAGTGGCCGAGAGGCGAGGCAACGGCCTGCAAAGCCGTCTACACGGGTTCAAATCCCGTCTCCACCTCTGGTTTCGACGAGGACGATTAGCTCAGCGGGAGAGCGCTTCCCTGACACGGAAGAGGTCACAGGTTCAATCCCTGTATCGTCCACCACCACCCCCCGGGGTGATCGAAGCAGACGCCGCCGGGCCTCCCGTGGGAGGCCCGGCGGCTTTTTCTTTCCCGGGGCGCCCCGGTGCCCCGGACGGCCCGCAGGACCCGGTGACGCGGACCGCCCGGGCGCCCACGGGCCCAGGGGTCCGGGGCGCCCGGGCGGTTCCGGGGTCAGCGTCCTTCCGGCAGGGACTCCAGCCAGCCCTCGATGGCGCGGGCCATCGAGGGGGCCCGGTCCTCCAGCATCGTGAAGTGGTCGCCCTCGACCTCGCGGGCGACGTGCTCGGTGTGCCAGGAGGCGCGCCAGTCCGGGGTGGCCGTCGGCACGCCGTCGGGGCCGGGCAGCGGGGTGTCCGGGCGCAGGAACAGGATGGGCGCCCGCACCTGCCCCAGCGTGCACTCGCGGAACAGCTTGTAGTAGCGGCCCATCGCCCCGAGGCGGGCGCTGGTGAACGGGCCGAACGAGGCCTCCCGGTCGAACATGCCCTGGACCATCTGCGTCCCGAGGTCGTCGATGACCTTGTCGTCCGGCAGGAAGGTGTCGAGCAGGACCAGGCCCGCGGGCCGGACGCCGAGGCTCTCCAGGTGGGTGACGGCGGCGTGCGCGAAGATCCCTCCCGCGCAGTAGCCCAGGACGACGAACGGCTCGTCGCCCGCGGCCCGCCGTACCGACTCGGCCCAGACGCGCACCGCGGCGTCGACCGTGCCCGGCAGGCTCTCCTCGCGGGCGAAGCCGAGCACCGGGAGCGCGTACAGGTCCCGTACGCCGCGGAAGTTCGCCGCCAGGCGGGCGAACTGGGTCGCCCCGCCCAGCGCCATCGGGGTGCTGAAGCAGAACAGGGCGGGCCCGCCGGGGCCGGAGGCCAGCTTCACCGGCGGCGGGATCTCCCCGAGCTCCTCGGGCGAGGAGAACGAGGGGCGCAGGTCGGCCATGGCCCGCAGCAGGGCCATGCCCTCGTGCATCCTGCCGGACAGGGCGGCCTCGTGCAGCAGGGCGCTCGGGGTGTCCGAGGGGTCGGCCCCGGTGCGCGAGGGCCGGTCGCCGGTGCCCTCCAGGCGGCCGGCCACCTCGCCCAGCAGGTGCTTGGCCAGGTCGGAGGGGTTGGGGTAGTCGAAGACCACGGTCGCGGGCATCCGCAGACCGGTGGCCTTGATGAGGCCGTTGCGCAGCTCCATCGAGGTCAGCGAGTCGAACCCGGCCTCCAGGAAGTTCTGGTCGGGATCGACCGCCTCGGGGCCCGGGTGGCCGAGCACCCGGGCGGCGTGGGCCCGCACCACCTCGCGCAGCGCGTCCAGCCGCTCCTGTTCGGCCAGGCCGGCCAGCCGCTCCGCGAGCGGCGACCCGCCGTCCTCCTGCTCGGCGGCACCGTCACCGCCGCCGTCCAGGACGGCCTCGACCTCGGGCAGGGCGCGCAGCAGCGGGCGGGACCTGGCCAGGGTGTAGGCCGGGGCGAACCGGGTCCAGTCGATGTCGGCCACCACCAGGTGGGACTCGTCGTGGTCGAACGCCTGGCCGAGCGCGATCGTGGCCGCGGACGGCGCCATGGCGCGCACGCCGAGGCGGCGCAGCCGGGCGCCGATGGAGGCGTCCACCATGCCGCCGCCGTCCCAGGCTCCCCAGGCCACGCAGGTGGCGGCCAGGCCGCGCGCGCGGCGCCGGGCGGCCAGCGCGTCGAGGAAGGCGTTGGCCGCGGCGTAGGCGGCCTGGCCTCCCTGTCCCCACACGGCCGCCCCGGAGGAGAACAGCGCGAACAGCTCCAGCGGGTGGTCGCCCAGCAGCTCGTCCAGGTTCCGGGCGCCCGCGACCTTGGCCCGTCCGACCTCGGCGAACTCCTCGACGGTGGTGCCGGCCAGCGTCACGTCGTCGTGGACGACACCGGCCGCGTGGACGACGGCGCGCAGCGGCAGCCCCTCGGGCAGCGCGTCCAGCAGGCGCCGCAGCTCCTCGCGGTCGGCGACGTCGCACGCGGCGATGGTGACCCGGACGCCCAGCGCCTCCAGTTCGGCCTCCAGCTCGGCCGCTCCCGGGGCGGTACGGCCCCGGCGGCCGGTCAGCACGAGATGCTCCGCACCCCGTCCGGCCAGCCAGCGCGCCACGTGCGCGCCGACCCCGCCGGTGCCGCCGGTGACGAGCGCCGTCCCGCTCAGGCGCCGGACCCCGGATTCCCGGGACTCCCCGGATGCCTCGGGTGCCTCAGACGTCCCGGCCTCGCCGGTACGCGGGGCGGGCACCGCGGGGGCGGCGGAGGGGGGCTCGCCGAGCGGGGCCCGTACCAGGCGGCGGGCCAGGATCCCGTCCTGCCGGACCGCGAGCTGCTCCTCGCCGCCCAGCCCGGCCAGCACCCCGCACAGCCGTGCCAGGGCCCGCTCGTCCGGGGCCGGGGGCAGGTCGACCAGGCCGCCCCAGGTGTCGGGGTGGTCCAGCGCCAGCACGGTGCCGATCCCCCAGACCTCGGCCTGGAACGGCGCCGCGTCCCCTGCGGTGGAGAAGTCGGCCGTGCCGGTGGCGCCGGTGTGCACCGCCCCGCAGGTGACCGCCCACAGCGGGGCGGTGACACCGGCGTCGGCCAGTGCCTGGACCAGCGTGACGGTCGCCGCCGTGCCCCGCGAGAGCGCCGGATGCAGCGGGTGGGGGCGCTCGTCCAGGGCCAGCAGGCTGAGCACTCCCGCCGGCGGGTCGTCGGGGAGGCGGTCGCGCAGGGCGGCGGTGAGCGCGGCCCGGTCGTGCCCGGCCACCTCGACGATCACCGCCCGGGCGCCGTGCCGGGTCAGGCCGGCCACGACCGCGTCGGCCGCCGCCACCTGGCCGTCCGCGGGCAGGGCGACCAGCCAGGAGCCGGTCAGCTCGGTGCTCACCGGCTCACCGACCGGCCGCCAGGCCACCCGGTAGCGCCAGGAGTCCACCGTGGCCCGCTCCCGCCTGCTCCGCCGCCAGGAGGCCAGCGCGGGCAGCACCTCGGCCAGCGCCGCGGGATCCACCCCCCGGTCGGCGGCCAGGCTCGCCACGTCGCCGCGCTCGACCGCCTCCCAGAAGGCGGTGTCCACCGGGTCGGTGCCCGGGGCCGCGGGCGGCGGCGCGGACCTCAGCCAGTAGCGGCTCCGCTGGAACGGGTAGGTCGGCAAGTCCACCGGCCGGGCACCCGGGTACAGGGCGGGCCAGTTCACGCCGACGCCCCGCACGTGCAGCTCGGCGGCGGAGGTCAGCATCCTGAGCGGCCCGCCGTCGTCGCGGCGCAGGGTGCCGGTGACCACGGCGTCGAGGCCGAGGGCGTCGAGGGTCTCCTGCAGGCCCATGGTGAGCACCGGGTGCGGGCTGCTCTCGACGAACACCCCGTACCCCTGCCTGGCGAGCGCGCGGACGGCGGCGTCGAAGCCGACGGTGCGGCGCAGGTTGGTGTACCAGTACCCGGCGTCCAGGGTGGAGGTGTCGATCCACTCGCCGGTCACCGTGGAGATCATCGGTACCTCGCCCCGCCGCGGCCGGATCGGGCCTAGGTCGCGCAGCAGGCGCTCGCGCAGTTCCTCGACCTGCGCCGAGTGCGAGGCGTAGTCCACCGGGATCCTTCTGGCCCGTACGCCGTCCGCGGTCAGCTCGGCGGTCAGGTCGTCGAGGGCGTCCGGGGCGCCGGAGACCACGACCGAGTGGGCGCCGTTGATCGCGGCGACGGAGATCCGGTCGCGCCAGGACTCCAGCCGCGCCGACAGCTCCTGCTCGGACAGCCCCACGGAGAGCATGCCGCCGCGTCCGGCGAGGACGTCGCCGATGGCGCGGCTGCGCAGGGCGGCGACGCGGGCGCCGTCCTCCAGGGAGAGCGCGCCGGCGACCGTGGCGGCGGCGATCTCGCCCTGGGAGTGGCCGATCACGGCGTCGGGACGGACCCCGTGGCCCTCCCACAGCCGCGAGAGCGACACCATGACCGCCCACAGCACTGGCTGGACCACGTCCACCCGCTCCAGCGAGGGGGCGCCGGGATCGCCGCGCAGCACCCCGGTCAGCGACCAGTCCGTGAACGGCGCCAGGGCGCGCTCGCAGTCGGCGACGTGCGCGGCGAAGGCGGGAGAGGACTCCAGCAGCCCGGTCGCCATCCCGGCCCACTGGGAGCCCTGGCCGGGGAAGACGAACACGGTCTTGCCCGGGGAGGACGACGCCGTCCCGGTGACCGCTCCGGCGGCCTCCTGTCCTGCGGCCAGCGCGCGCAGCCCGGACAGCAGCTCCTCGCGGTCGCGTCCCACCACCACGGCGCGGTGCCCGAAGGCGGCTCGGGAGGCCAGCGAGAGGCCGATGTCGCCGGCCGCCTGCCCGGGGTGGTGCTCGGCGTGCTCGCCGAGCAGGCCGAGCTGGGCGCGGAGCGCGGGCGCGCTCTTGGCCGACAGCACCCACGCCGTGGCGGCGCCGTCCGACAGGAGCGGGTGCTCGCCCCGCTCCCCGGCGGGCGGCTCGCCGGGCGACGCGTCGCCGGGCGTGCCGTCGGGGGCCTGCTCGATGATCACGTGGGCGTTGGTGCCGCTGACGCCGAAGGAGGAGACACCGGCCCGGCGCGGCCGGTCGGCGTCGGGCCAGGCGACGGGTTCGGTCAGCAGCCGGACGTTGCCGGCCGACCAGTCCACGTGGGAGGAGGGCTCGGACACGTGCAGGGTCCTGGGCAGCAGCCCGGCGCGCAGCGCCATCAGCATCTTGATGACGCCGGCGACCCCGGCCGCGGCCTGGGTGTGGCCGATGTTGGACTTGATCGACCCGAGCCAGAGCGGCCGCTCGCCGGGCCGGTCCTGGCCGTAGACGGCCAGCAGGGCCTGGGCCTCGATCGGGTCGCCCAGGGTGGTGCCGGTGCCGTGCGCCTCGACGGCGTCCACGTCGAACGAGGCCAGGCCCGAGTTGGCCAGCGCGCGGCGGATGACGCGCTGCTGGGACACGCCGTTGGGCGCGGACAGGCCGTTGCTCGCGCCGTCCTGGTTGACCGCGGAGCCGCGGACGACGCCGAGGATCGGGTGGCCGTTGCGGCGCGCGTCGGAGAGCCTCTCCAGCAGCAGCATGCCGGCCCCCTCGCCCCAGCCGGTGCCGTCGGCGTCCTCGGAGAACGCCTTGCACCGGCCGTCGGGCGCCAGGCCGCGCTGGCGGCTGAACTCGACGAAGGTCTCGGGCGTGGCCATCACGGTCACCCCGCCGGCCAGCGCGAGCGTGCTCTCCCCGCGCCGCAGCGACTCGCACGCCCAGTGCAGCGCCACCAGCGAGGACGAGCACGCGGTGTCGACGGTGACCGCGGGCCCCTTGAGGCCGAACACGTACGCCACCCGGCCGGAGATCACCGCGGTGGAGCTGCCGGTCAGCAGGTGCCCCTCGACCCCCTCGGGCAGCGACTCCAGGCCGGTGCCGTACCCGCTGGAGAAGGCGCCGACGAACACCCCGGTCTGGCTGCCCTTCAGCGAGGTCAGGTCGATGCCGGCCCGCTCGAACGCCTCCCAGGACACCTCCAGCAGCAGCCGCTGCTGCGGGTCGGTGGCCAGCGCCTCCCGGGGGGAGATGCCGAAGGAGGCCGCGTCGAAGTCCCCGGCGTCGTAGAGGAACCCGCCCTCGCGGGTGTAGCTGGTGCCCGGCCGGGACAGGTCCGGGTCGTAGAGCCCCTCCAGGTCCCAGCCCCGGTCGTCGGGGAACGCCGAGACGCCGTCACGGCCCTCCGCGACGAGCCGCCACAGGCCCTCGGGGTCGCGTACGCCTCCGGGGAAGCGGCAGCCCGCGGCGATGACCGCGATCGGCTCGTGGTCCCTGGCCTCCGCCTCGCGCAGCCGCTGCTGGGCCTGCTGGAGATCGGCGGTCACCCGCCGGAGATAGCCGAGGAGTTTCTGCTCGTCCGCCACGTCACGTCACCTTCTTCCCCACATGTCGCGCGGCCCCTCGGGCACGCACGGAAAGATCGTTCTTCACCGGAGAGCACGATGGGCTCACAGGCCCTTGTCGATCAGCGCGAACAGCTCGTCGGCGCTCGCCGACCCGACGTCCTCGCCCGCGGGCACGTCGTCCGCCTCCCGCTCGGGCCGGTCGCCGCGCCATCGGGTCAGCAGTCCCTGCAGCCGGGTGGCGATGGTGAACCGGGTCTCCTCGTCGGGCGTGAGCTCGCCGAGCACCCGGTCCAGCCGGTCGAGCTCCCGCATGACCTGCGTGTCGGTGGGCGCCTCGTCGGGCGCCAGCTCCGCGCGCAGGTACGCGGCCAGGGCGGCCGGGTTGGCGTAGTCGAACACCAGGGTGGCCGGCAGCCGCCTGCCGGTCGCGGCGTTCAGCCGGTTGCGCAGCTCGACCGAGGTGAGCGAGTCGAACCCCATGTCGTCGAAGGCGCGGTCGGCCTCCACCTGGTCGGCGGAGGAGTGGCCGAGCACGGCGGCGACCTCGGTCCGTACCAGGTCGAGCAGGGCGCGGTCGCGGTCGGCGGCGGGCAGCGCGGCCAGCGTGGCCCGCAGGTCCGCGGCGGAGCGCCCGCCCCCGGCCGACGTCGCGGTACGGCGGGCCGGGGCGCGCACCACGCCCCGCAGGATCGGCGGGAGCCGGTCGCCCCTGGCGGCCAGCGCCTTGGCGTCCAGGTGGATCGGCACCAGCACGGGCTCGGACCGGCCGGTGGCCGCGTCGAGCAGGGCGAGCCCCTCCCGCGCGTCCAGCGGCACGACGCCCTCGCGGGCCATCCGGGCCAGGTCGGCGTCGGTGAGGGTGCCGAGCATGCCGCCCTCCTGCGACCAGGGTCCCCAGGCCAGCGAGAGCGCGGGCAGTCCCTGGGCGCTGCGCGCGTCGGCGAGCGCGTCCAGGAAGGCGTTGGCCGCGGCGTAGTTGCCCTGCCCGGTGCTGCCGAACGTGCCGGCCACCGAGGAGAACAGCACGAAGGCCGACAGGTCCAGCTCGCGGGTCAGCTCGTGCAGGTTCAGCGCGGCGTCCGCCTTGGGACGCAGCACCCGGTCCACCCGGTCCGGGGTCAGGGAGGTGATCGCGCCGTCGTCCAGCACCCCGGCCGCGTGCAGCACGGCGGTGAGCGGGCGGTCGGCGGGCACCTTGGCGATCAGGTCGGCCAGGGCGGCCCGGTCCGCCGCGTCACAGGCGACGATCTCCACGTCCGCGCCCAGCCCGGCCAGCTCGGCCCGCAGCCGCTCCGCGCCCTCGGCCGCGGGGCCGCTGCGGCCGGCCAGCAGCAGGTTGCGGACGCCGTGGACGGTCACCAGGTGGCGGGCGACGAGCCCGCCCAGGCCGCCGGTCCCGCCGGTCACCAGCACGGTGCCGTCCGGGTCGAGCGCGACCGGCAGGGTCAGCGCGACCTTGCCGACGTGCCTGGCCTGCGACAGGAAGCGGAACGCCTCGGGGGCGCGGCGGATGTCCCAGCCGGCGACCGGCAGCGGCCGGATCGCCCCCCGCTCGAACAGCGCGACCAGGTCGCGCAGCATCTGCCCGATGCGGTCGTACCCGGCCTCGACGAGGTCGAAGTCGCGGTAGCGGACGCCGGGGTGCGCGGCGGCCACCTCCTCGGGGACGCGCACGTCGGTCTTGCCCATCTCCACGAACCGGCCGCCGCGCGGCAGCATCCGCAGCGAGGCGTCAACGAAGTCGCCCGCCAGCGAGTTGAGCACGACGTCGACGCCGTCACCGCCGGTCGAGGAGAGGAACCCGCCCTCGAAGTCCAGGGTGCGCGAGGAGGAGATGTGCTCCTCGTCCAGTCCCATGGACCGCAGGACGTGCCACTTGCCCGGCCCGGCGGTGCCGTAGACCTCGGCGCCGAAGTGCCCGGCGAGCTGTACGGCGGCCATGCCGACGCCGCCCGCCGCGGCGTGGACCAGCACCTTCTCGCCCGCCTTCAGCCCGGCCAGGTCCACCAGCGCGTAGTACGCGGTCAGGAAGGCGACCGGGGTCGAGGCGGCCTGGGCGAAGGTCCAGCCCTCGGGGACGGAGACCACCTGGCGATGGTCGGTGACGGCCAGCGGGCCGAACGCCCCGCCGTCGAACATGCCCATCACCCGGTCGCCCGGGGCGAACGCGGTGACACCCGGCCCGACCTCCACGACGCGGCCCGCGCCCTCCAGGCCCATCGCGCCCGCCTCGCCCGGGTACATGCCGAGCGCGTTGAGCACGTCACGGAAGTTCACCCCGGCGGCGCGGAGCGCGACGCGGACCTGTCCCGGCCGCAGCGGGGCCACGGCCTCGGGGGCGTCCAGGAAGGTGAGGTTCTCCAGGGTGCCCTTGTCCAGGCTGTCCATCCGCCAGGAGACCGCGCCCGGGGGCGGGGTGAGGACGGGGCCGGTCGCGCGGACCAGCCGGGCCGCGAGGACGCCCCTGCCCTCCCGTCCCTCGCGCAGCGCGACCTGCGGCTCGCCGGTGGCGAGCGCGGCCGGGAGCCGCGCGGCCGAGGCGGCGTGGCCGTCGAGGTCGGCCAGGACGAACCGGCCGGGGTTCTCCGCCTGCGCGGAGCGGACCAGGCCCCACACGGCCGCGCCCGCGAGGTCGCGGACGGTGTCGCCGGAACCGGTGGAGACGGCACCGCCGGTGACGAAGAGCAGCTTCGAGTCGCCGAGGCGGTCGTCGGCCGCCCACGCCTGCACCAGGTCCAGGGCCCGGTTCACGGCCGAGCGGACGGCCGGCGCCGTGCCGCCCGCGTCGGCGAGGGTGCCTTCCGTACCGGGGACGACGGCGTCCGGGCCGGTGGTCGGGTCGGTGAGGGCGTCCGTGCCGGTGGCGCCGGTGAGCGTACCGGGGTCGCGGCCGTCGTCGCCGGACGGCCAGGTGGCGCCCGCGGTCACGACCACGACCTCGGGGACGGGCGCGCCCGCTTCGAGGGCCGCCAGCAGCGCCGCCGGGTCGTCGTAGGACGCCGTGGAGACCCCGGCCGCGCGCAGTGCCGCGCCGGTGCCGGAGGCGTCGCCGCCGAGCAGCGCCCACTCCCGGGCCTCGGCCCCGGACTCGGCCTCGACCGGCGTCCACTCCACCCGGTACAGCGAACGCTCCGCCTCGGGGCGGGCGCCGCCCGCCAGGTCCGCGGTGTCGATCCGGCGCAGCACCAGCGAGCCGATCGACACCACCGGCCTTCCCGCCCGGTCGGCCGCCTCCAGGCGCAGGGAGTCGCCGCCGGTCGGGACCACGCGGACCCTCAGGTCGGACGCTCCCGCGGCGTGCAGGTTCACCTGCGACCAGGTGAACGGCAGCGCGGCGTGCTCGGCCGAGGCCCCGCTGAGGGCGAGGGCGTGCAGCGCGGCGTCCAGCAGGGCGGGGTGGATGCCGAAGCGCGCGGCGTCGGCGCCGACGCCCTCGGGCAGCGCGATCTCGGCGAACACCTCGTCGCCGTGCGTCCAGGCCGCCTTCAGCCCCTGGAAGACGGGGCCGTAGTGCAGGCCCATACCGGCGAGCCGGTCGTAGAGCCCGTCCACCGGCACCGGTTCGGCGCCGGGCGGCGGCCACTGGGCCAGGTCGAAGTGACCGGGCTCGGCGGACGGCGTCAGCAGGCCGGTGGCGTGCCGGGTCCAGGGCTCGTCGTCGGGGACGTCCTCCGGGCGCCCGTAGACGGTGATCGTCCGGGCGCCGGACTCGTCCGGGGCGCCCACCACGACCTGCACCTGGACGCCGCCCCGGTCCGGCAGGACGAGCGGGGCCTCCAGGGTGAGCTCCTCGATGCCCGCGCAGCCGACCTGGTCACCGGCGCGGACGGCCAGCTCGACCAGCCCGGTCCCGGGGAACAGCACGGTCTCGCCCACCGTGTGGTCGGCGAGCCAGGGACGCGTCCGGGCCGAGAGCCGGGCGGTGAACAGGTGCCCGCCGGAGTCGGGAAGCTCGACCGCGGCGCCGAGGAGGGGGTGGTCGGGGGTGCCGAGGCCGACGGACTCGGGGTCACCGGCGCTGGGGACGTGCAGCCAGTAGTGGCGGTGCTGGAAGGCGTAGGTCGGCAGGTCCACCGTGTGCGGCCTGACCACGGAGCCGGTCCCGGTCGCGGCGGTGGCGGCGTCGGTGAAGAACGTCTCCCAGTCCACAGCGACTCCCCTGGTGTGCAGGGTGGCCAGGGCGGTGACCAGCTCGGCGGGTTCGTCGCGGTCGCGCCGCAGCACCGGCACGAACGCCGCGTCGTCCCCGCCGGCAGGGCCGAGGCCGACGCCGTCGAGGCCGTTCCCGGTGCCGTCGGACGACGCGGGCGAGGGAGTGAGGGGGGCTTGGAGGCATTCCTGGCCCATCGCCGACAGCACCGCGTCCGGACCCACCTCCACGAACGTGGCAACCCCGGCCTCACGCAGCG
>NZ_JBVJIA010000029.1:0-95963 GCF_055586505.1 Streptosporangium sp. NPDC050148
CCCACCCACCCCCCCCCCCTCCCACCCCCCCCCCCCCCCCCCCCCCCCCCCCCCCCCCCCCCCCCCCCCCCCCCCCCCCCCCCCCCCCCCCCCCCCCCCCGGGCGGTGGGCGCGTTCCGCTCGGGCGGGCCACGATCCGGTTCCGCCGGACCGCGGCCCGCCGTGACGGTGCCGGGCAGGGCCCGCCCGGTCAGCTCGTGGTGCCTGTGACCGAGCTCCCGGACCTGGTGACGTGGTAGGTCACGGTCGCACCGCTCCAGAAGTGCAGGGTGAGCGTGACCCGTGAGCCGTCGTTGACCTCGGCGAAGAAGGCCGGCTTCAAGATGATCGTGCCCGCGGCGTAGTCGGGCGCGAACGCGACGTCGAACTCCTTGAACGACGTCCAGTTGTGCGGGCCTGCGTTGCTGCCGTCGGCGTACTTGGCCTCCATGGTGGCGAGGCGGTCGCCCTTGAACGAGGTGGGGATGGCGAAGGCGCTCGTCGTCCCGCTCGCGTTCTGCACGGTCGGCGTGTCATAGGTGACGACGTCGATCCGCCACGGGACACCCTGGGAGAACCGGGCCGACAGTGTCGCGTTGACGCCGTAGGCGCGCGAGCCCACCAGGCGGGTGAGCGCGGACGCCGTGAGCGTGAGCTGGTCGCCCGAGACGGTGTAGTCGGTGCCGCGCACCAGCTCCGTGTTCCCGTGGCGGAGCCCCACGAAGGAGGTGCCGTTCAGGTTCAGCGTGAGCGTCCTGCTCGTGACGGCGGACGCCTTCGCGACGAACACCTGGTCGGAGGAGGCCGTCCCCGAACGCGTCGTCCAGCTGGACTTGATCTGCGCGAACAGCTCGGGGTCGGACCACTGGAACGTGGTCCGGTTGAAGTGCTGGCCGTTGTCCCAGAGCATGGTGGTGATCTGCCTGCTCCGCGCGTAGTGGCCGAGGAACTCGAAGAACTTCAGCTTCTCGCCCTGCTGGATCGTGCCGGTGTGCCGGTCGAAGCCCAGCAGGCCGTACTCACCGATGATCACGGGGATTCCACGGGCCACGAAGGAGGCGTGGACCCGGTCGAACGCGCCGGTCAGGTCCTGCTGGACGGTGGCGTCGAAGCGCGTGCCGCCCGCGACGTTCACGCTGAACGGCCAGTACCCGTAGAAGTGGACCGTCGCGATGAGGTTGGGGTCGTTCATCGCGGTGAACGTGGCGGCCAGCTCGTCGAGTCTGGCCTGGTCGGCCGAGGTGTGCAGGGTCGGCAGGACGAGGAACCGGCTCGCGTTGTTGCCGCCCGACCGGCGCACGATGTTCCGGAAGGACGTGTTGAGCTCGTTCAGCAGGGTCGCGTTCTGGGCGTCCCCGGAGCTTCCGGTGAACTGCGGCTCGTTGACGCTCTCGAACACCAGCTTGGCCGAGGAGTCGCGGAACGTGTTCGCGATCTGGGTCCAGGTAGCGTTGTACCGGGCCAGGACGTTCGCCCGGTCGGTCGGCATGGTGTTGATCCACTGCCACGAGTCGTGATGAATGTTGATCATCACGTAGAACCCGTCGGCGAGGGCCCAGTCGACGACCTCCTTCACCCGGTTCATGTACGCCGCGTCGATGGTGTAGCCGGGCGCCCCGCCCTGGTGCTGGCCCCAGGTCACCGGGATCCGGATGCTTTTGAAGCCCTGCGCCCTGATGTTGTCGAGCAGTGCCGCGGTGATCCGCGGATTGCCCCAGGAGGTCTCGTCCGCGCCGGTGGCGTCGAGGGAGTTGCCCAGGTTCCAGCCCGGCTGCATGGCGGCCACGACGGCCTGCGCGTTACCGGGTGACGGCGTCGGGGTCGGCGTGGGAGTGGGGGTGGGAGTCGGTGTGGGCGTCGGGGTGGGAGTGGGCGTCGGGGTGCCGCCGCAGCTCACGCCGTTGACGGCGAACGTCGTGGGGGCGACGTTGGCGCCGCTGGAGCTGCCGTTGAAACCGACGGTGACGCTCGCCCCCGACGCCAGGCCCGGGGCGTACGACGGGGCGGTCACCGTCACGTTCCTGCCCGACTGGGTCCAGGTGCCGTTCCAGCCCTGGGTGACCTGCTGGGTGCCGGGCCAGGTGTAGGTCAGCGTCCACGGGCTCACCGCGTCGCCGAGGTTCTTGATCGTGATGTTGGCGCCGAACCCGCTGCCGCCGTCCCAGGTCTTGGCGTACGTCACCGAGCAGGCGACCGCCGCGTTGGCCGCGGGTGAGGTGAGGGTCACCCCGATCACCGCCAGGAGCGCGACCGCCGTGGACAGGGCCCACAACCGTAATGTCTTCATCTTCAAGCCTCCGGTGGAAGGAGCACCCGTAGGGGAGCGCTCCCATGTTTGGCCCGTTTCGCGCACGTGTACAGCGCGTTTCCCCAGGCCCGCCGCTGACCTGCTCCTGAACGCGCCGGAATTCAGCGGAGGTCTGAAAATTTCAGCGACGGGGCCATGACGGACACGGCACTCCCGCGCACCGGGACACGGCACCCCCGCGCACCAGGACGCCGGGTCGTCGCGCACCGGGTGCGGAGGCCGCTCGGCGAGGGATCTGCGATGCCGGGAAATCCCGTATCCGGCCCGGCCTGCCCGATCACCGGAAGCCCTACCAGGGCGAGCAAATGCATGCTTGACGATCAGCCCGATACGAGATCTCTTAGGTGGAGCGGTCGGGCCGTACGGAGATGTTGACGCCATTGGTACGACATGCTGTGATCTCTTATCCGTTATTTCATGTATGTTTTGTAGGAAATGGGGCGGTTGTGAGGGTTCTCCGGCGTGCGGCTGCAATGGTCGCGCTCCTGATGGGTGCGGTCGGCATCCAGATCGTTCAGGGCGGAACGGCGCAGGCGGCCCTGCCCACCGCCGCCGTCGCGCTCGGCGACAGCTTCGTCAGCGGGGAGGGTGCGGGCGACTACCAGCCCGTCGTCGACGCCTCCGGTACGCCACAGGGATTCCCCGGCTGGTCGGCGGCCAACAGCAACGCCTTCTTCTGTCACCGCTCGGCGAACGCCTCGTTGTTCAAGGCGTCGTTCCCCGGCGTCCAGGACCGCTTCAACCTCGCGTGCTCCGGCGGCCAGCCCGCCGACATCGCCAACCCCTCCGGTGCCCGCCCCAAGGGCCGCTCCGTCGCCTCGCAACTCGACCAGCTGCGCGCCGTCGCCCAGACCCACGACATCGACGTCGTCCTCATCGGCCTCGGCTCCAACAACTCCCAGTTCACCTTCGGCGACGTGGCCTCGGTCTGCGCCAACCGCTTCATCGCCGACGCCTGGACGGGCTGGTGGGAGTTCTGGGCCTACCTGGGCGGCGACGTGCCGCAGGAGCCCTGCACCGTCTCGGACCTGGCCTCCGACGCCGAGATCGCAGCCGCCACCACCGAGACCACCGCCGCCCTGCGCCAGGTCCTCGACACCCTCGCCCAGATCGACGCCGACGGCGTCCACCGGGTGGTCCTGCAGAACTACACCAACCCGCTGCCGCTCGACGTCGCCTCGCAGTACCGCGAGGAGGACAACCGCAGCGACACCCGCGACAAGTTCCGCGCCCTCGGCGCCGAGCGGTACGCCGCCGGCTGCCCGATCCACCGCGCGAGCCTCGCCCCCGGGCACGTGTTCTCCCAGAACCTCGGCTCCCTGGTCAGGAACGCGTACAACACGCTGGCGGCCGAGCGCCCGGCGGCCGACCTGCGGGTGCTGGACGTCCAGAAGGCCTTCGACGGGGCCCGGCTCTGCGAGAACCCGGGCAGCCCGGAGAACGCGCTCGCCACGCCGGTCCGGGTGCAGGACGGGCCGTCCGGCACGTTCGTCACCAGCCTGTCCGGCTGGGACAAGCTCGACGTCCAGCGGGTGGCGAACACCTGCGTCAGCTACTTCCAGACCTGCCAGGAGGCATGGCACCCCAACGCCGCGGGCCACGCCGTCCTCGGCCAGTGCCTGACCGGCGCCCTCAACGCCGCGACCCGTACGGTCGTCACGTGCGCGCGCAACGGGGACGGCACACTGACCATCTCCTCCTGACGCCTACCTCCCGACGTCCTCCTCCCGACGTCCTCCTCCGACACGCGACGGCGCGCGCCCCACCCCCGGGGCGCGCGCCGTCCCGCGTTCCCGCCTCGAAGGGGTCCTCGGCCGCTTCCGCCCCCGCTCCCGGCACGAGGCCTCAGCGCGGTGACGGCAGTACGGACAGCTCGCAGGCGTAGGCGTCGGCCGGTGCGCCGAGCACCCAGACGATCATCCCGGCCAGTGTCCGCGGCCGGATGCACAGCTCGGGATCGTACGGGCGCCCGAAGGCGTTCCTGACCTCGCCCAGCAGGTCGGTCGCCGTTCCTCCGGGATGGATCGTGGTGACGCGTACCCCGTGGGCCGCCTCCTCCTCGCGCAGTGAGTCGGCCAGCTCCCGCAGCGCCGCCTTGCCGGCGACGAACGCCGACCAGCGGGGGACACCGGTCATCCCCGGCGAGGCGTTGACGAAGATCACATGCCCTCTGGAACGCCGCAGCGACGGCAGTGTCAGCCGCACCAGTTCGGCGGCGGAGACCACGTTCACCGCCAGCGTCCGCCGCCACGTCTCCGGATCGGTGTCGGCGACGGTGGCGACGGGGGAGACGCCCGCGCAGTGCACCAGCGCCTGCACGTCCGGTAACTCCCCCGTGTCCGCCAGGGCTCCCACGGCGGCGGCGAGCGTCCCGGGGTCGGCCAGATCCGCCTCGATCCCCGGCACGTCCAGCCGCCCGACGTCGCGCCCCACGGCGGTCACCCGATGCCCGGCCTCCAGCAGCGCGCCGACCAGCGCCCTCCCGATCCCTCCGGTGGCACCGGTCACCAGCACATGCCCCATGACGCTCCCCTGTCTCGTTCCCGCGGTCCCGGCATCCGGCGCGCGTGACACCTACGGGAAGGCCGCGGGCGTCACGGAGGACGGCCGGTCACGCCGGGGCGCGGAAGGCGACCTCCACGCCCGCCGTGAGGCTCGGCGGAAAGGACCCGGGAGGAACGCAAGGAGCGGTCGTCGCCCGTCCCACAAGGCCGGACGAGTTCCTCTCCGTGGCCGCCCGGTGGTCGTTTCCTCTTCTACGGGACCGCTCGCACCGATCGCCGGTATGGTTCACGCCGAACCGGCGCGAACCATACCGGCCCGTGCGTCCGCGCTTCCATCGAGTACGCTCCCCCGCAATTCCGGCCGGGCCGGGCGAGGTCTCCCCGGGAAAGCCGGGTGAACACCGTCAATGGGCGGCCTCGTACTTTTCCACGATCGACGAGGCGATCCTGCCGCGCTCACTGACGTTCATCCCCTGCGTCTTCGCCCATTCACGAACCCTGGCGCTCTTCTCGCGGTCCATGGCGCGGCTGCCGGTCGTGCCTCCCTTGCGGCCGCGTCCCTGCCGTTCCTGGCGGATCGGACGGGCGGCGTTGATGAAGGGGGCCAGGACCTCACGCAGCCTGTCCGCGTTCTCGTCGCTCAGGTCGATCTCGTAGGCGGCCCCCTCGAGAGCGAAGGAAACGGTGCCCGAGGCCTCGCCGCCGTCGAGGTCGTCGACGAAAGTCTCCACGACCTTCTTAGCCATGTCATTCTCCAGATATGTTGTGGTGAGGCATGCCTCAGCGATTCACGGTGGTTCTTCAACCCGACGGGATCAGCGTGATGAGCTGCGGACTCCTCTCAGGTAAGAGGAGCTACCGGAAGCGGTGCGACCACCCCGTACCCCGATGCCGCGATCATAGTCGGGTCGTGCCGACGCCGGTCGCCTTCGTGTTTTCTTTTCGTGCCTCGTAACCCCGGCATCCCGAGGTCCGGGGGGAAAACATGCCTTTGCGTGTTCGCAATCCTCCTGCCCTCCCGATGAAGGACCGAACGTTTTCTCTCCCGGCGGGATCGGAGAGCGAGGATCGCCGCGGAGGCCCGGAGGAAGGGGAGAGGACGGCTGCGGCCACCGGAACGCGGCCCGGATGCCGTGTTCGGCGAAGAACGCCGGCGGAAAACGGCCTCTGCATGCGAATGGGCCTGCACCCGGTCCACGACCCCTCGGGGAGGGATGTCGTGATGACCAAGGTCAGGCCCAGCGCGTACCACGGTGTGTGTCCGAGGGGGGACTTGAACCCCCATGCCCCGCAAAGGGCACTAGCACCTCAAGCTAGCGCGTCTGCCTATTCCGCCACCCGGACGTGGTGCCTGCACGAGGGACCGTCATCCCGCGTCGGCGGACTTAGGTTAGCAAACTCTTGAGCGCGCGTCATATCGGTAAGAGTCCAGGTCCGGCCCGGGGTGCCGCGGGAAGGGGAGCGACGGCAGGATGGGAGGTGACGCCGTACCGAACCCCGAGGAGCCCCACATGACCGCGATCAACGCCGAGGACGAGGTCGCCGGGCTGTGCCGTGACCTGATCAGGATCGACTCGACCAACGCGGGCGACAACGCGGGACCGGGCGAGCGGGCCGCCGCCGAGTACGTGGCCGAGAAGCTCGCCGAGGTGGGACTGGAGCCGCAGATCCTGGAGTCGGACGACCGCCGGGCCAACGTGGTCGCCCGCATCGCCGGCGAGGACTCCTCGCGGGACGCGCTGCTGCTCCACGGCCACCTGGACGTCGTCCCGTTCGACGCCGGCGACTGGACCCTGCACCCGCTCAGCGGCGAGATCGCCGACGGCTGCGTCTGGGGACGCGGCGCGGTCGACATGAAGGACATGGACGCCATGATCCTCGCGGTCGTGCGGCAGCGGCTCAGCGAGGGGCGCCGCCCGCCCCGGGACGTGGTGCTGGCGTTCACCGCCGACGAGGAGGCCGGCGGCACCTACGGGGCACAGTGGCTGGCCGACAAGCACAGGGACCTGTTCGAGGGGTGCTCGGAGGCGATCGGCGAGGTCGGCGGGTTCAGCGTCACCATCGACGAGCGGCGCAGGCTCTACCTGATCGAGGCCGCGGAGAAGGGCATCGCCTGGATGCGGCTGACCGCCACCGGCCGGGCCGGTCACGGGTCCATGCTCAACGCCGAGAACGCCGTCACCGAGCTGGCCGAGGCGGTGGGGCGCATCGGGCGCCACGAGTGGCCGTTGCGGATGACGCGGACGGTCGAGGTGTTCCTGCGCGAGACCGCCGGGGCACTGGGGCTGGAGCTCGACCTGGACGACCCCGAGAAGACCGTCGCCGAGCTGGGGCCGCTGGCGCGGATGATCGGCGCCACCCTGCGCAACACCGCCAACCCGACGATGCTGGAGGCCGGGTACAAGGCCAACGTGATCCCGCAGACCGCCACCGCGCACGTGGACGGCCGCTTCCTGCCGGGGTACGAGGAGGAGTTCTTCGAGACCCTCGACGAGCTGCTCGGCCCCGATGTGACCAGGGAGTTCGTCTACCACGACATCGCGGTCGAGACCGGGTTCGAGGGGCCGCTGGTGCGCGCGATGGCCGACGCCCTCCTCGCCGAGGACCCGGGCGCGCTGGCCGTGCCGTACACGCTCTCCGGCGGTACGGACCTGAAGGCGTTCAGCCGCCTGGGTATGCGCGGGTTCGGGTTCGCGCCCCTGAGGCTCCCCGCGGACCTGGACTTCTCCGGGATGTTCCATGGGATCGACGAGAGGGTTCCGGTGGATTCGCTCCGGTTCGGGGTCAGGGTTCTTGACCGCTTCCTGGACGGTTGCTGAGGCGTTCGAGGGAAAACCGTTGCGTTGACGGCGCGTGCTGCTAACGTGACTCTCCGTTGAGGGAAGGCTCGTGTCGAAGCGGGCCCGTCCAGGAGTTCTCGGGAGGTCATGTGGCACGCGTGCCGCACGTGCAGTGGAGGGCGTTCTCGCCCGCTGCCCGACGCGCGCTCGTGACCCTTCCCGTCGACGACACGATCCCCGGCCGGGCTGACCGGATGGCGCGGTTCGCGGCCGGCACTCGGCGGGGCGTCGCGCGAGCCCTCGCCATCGGCGGTCTCCTGACCGCCGCATGGCTGCTCGCCGTCGTCTTCGGCCTCCTCGGCGCCGCTCCCGCGGTCGCGGACTCCACCGCGGCGGCGGAAGAGGCCCTCTCCCGGACCCCTCACACGGCCGCTTCCGGATCGGCCACGACGGCCGATGACTTCCCCACGGGCAGCGGCGGGCCGTCGGCGACGGACAACGCCGAGGCCATGGCGGGGCGAGGTGTGGACGGGCTGACCAGCCAGTCCACCCCGGAATCTCCGGCACCCGCCACCGTCGACCATGGCTCTGGCGCCAACGGATTCGTGCCCCAGAGCGGTGGTGGATCCGGCTACTTCGGGCCGGGTCCGGGGGATGTCGCGTGGTTCGCCTATGACCCGCGACTGACGACGCAGCGTGTACCGCCCGCGTTCGTGCTCCCCCCTGTCGTCCGCACAGCGGCGGACGACCCTTCTTTCTCTCCTGACTGACCTCGTCTCGCGGACCGGCCCGTCACTCCCCCGGGGACGACCCGCCGGTCGCGGAGCCTGCCCTCGTCATCCCCGTCCCCGGGAGAACCGCTCCATCGGTGAGCGGCGAGCAGGCCGACGCGACAGCAATCCCCTTCCTCGTGACGGCCCGTCGAGGCTTCCGCTGTGCGGACCCGTCCGGCCCTCGCATGGCCTCGCACGCCCTCACGAGGGTCAGTTCCCCCCGAAATGCTAGGAGTTTCAATCATGCGTACGTGGGTTACCGGTACGGCCCCCGCGGCACTGCTCGCGCTGGGCGTCATGACCATGGGCGGTGGCACGGCCCTCGCCGACACCGACGGCGAGCACTCGATCGGCGGCGGCAACCAGATCAAGGCGCCGATCACCCTGCCCATCGACATCAGCGGCAACGCCGTCGGCGTGCTCGGCGAGTCGGCCGCCTCCTCGCGGGGCGGCGCCTCGGCCGAGACCCCCGGCGGGGACGACCTCTCCGGCGAGACCTCCGGCCGGGGCAGCGTCCTGGGCGGCAACCAGATCACCGCTCCCGTCACCGCCCCGGTCAACGCCTGCGGCAACGCCGTGTCGGTGTTCGGCCGCTCCGAGGCGGGCTGCCGTGGCGGCGCCTCGGTCCGCGGCCAGGGCGGCGGCCCCGGTGGCGGGGGCGGCGCGGGTGGCAACCGGACGAACGGCGACCACAGCATCGGCGGCGGCAATCAGGTGGTCGCGCCGATCACCGCCCCGGTCAACGCCTGCGGCAACTCTTTTGCGATCTTCGGCGGGGCCACCGCCGGCTGCCGGGGCGGCGCCGCCGTCAGCGGCCAGGGCGGCGGCGGGGCCGGTGGCAACCGGACGTCGGGCCGGGGCAGCGTCCTGGGCGGCAACCAGGTCGTGGCGCCGATCACCGCCCCGATCAACATCTGCGGGAACTCGGTCGCCGTCGTCGGCGAGGCGTTCTCCGGCTGCCGGGGCGGCGCCGAGGTCGTCGGCGAGCGGCCGGGAAGGCCCGGAGGTCCGGGTCGTCCGGGTGGGCCGGGCCGTCCCGGGGAGCCCGACGGCCCGGGGCGTCCGGGGGGACCCGACGGTCCGGGGAGGCCCGGGGGCCCCGGCACGCCGGACCGGCCCGGCAAGCCGGGGTACGGCGGTCACGGGGACCACGGCGGTCGTGGGGACCACGGTGGCCGCGGGAACCAGGGCGGCCACTGGAACCAGGGCGGCCGCGGGGACCACGGTGACCACCGTGACCACGGCAAGCGCGGCCCGCGTCCGGGGGGTCCCGGCGGGTACGAGCAGGGGCCCCGCCCCGGCGGTCCCGGCTGGGGTCCCGGCCGTCCCGGGAACGACACCGACGGCCGCTTCGGGGCCGGCAGCGGCAACCAGGTGGTGGCGCCGATCGTCGCCCCCGTCGAGGCCTGCGGAAACGCCGTCGGCAACGGCCGGGCCGGGTGCCCGGGTGGCGTGACCGCCGGAGCCGGTGGGTCCGGCGCGGGTGGCGCGGGCGGGAACACCACCTCGGGCCGGAACAGTGTCCTGGGCGGTAACCAGGTGGTCGCCCCGATCACGGCTCCGATCAACGTCTGCGGCAACGCCGTGGCCGTGCTCGGTGGCGCCTTCGCGGGCTGCCAGGGCGGTGCGTCCGTCGGCAGCGGCGGGCCGGGCGCGGGTGGCGCGGGCGGGAACACCACCTCGGGCCGGAACAGCGTGCTGGGCGGTAACCAGGTGGTCGCGCCGATCACCGCTCCGATCAACGCCTGCGGCAACGCCGTGGCCGTGCTCGGCGACGCCGCCGCGGGCTGCCTGGGCGGCTCCCGCGTGGGCGGTCACCCCGGTCACCCCGGTCACCCGGGTCACCCCGGTCACCCCGGCTACCCGGGCCACCCCGGCGGCCACGGTGGCAACGGCGGTCACGGTGGTAGCGGTGGCCACGGCGGCTGGGACGCCAAGCCCGCCAAGCACAGGACCAGCGGCCTGCTGCCCTCCCTTCCCGCCGTTCCGGCCCTGGACGGTGCGGCCCAGGCGGCCGGTGCCCAGGGTGCGGCGGACCGGTCCCAGGCCGCTCCGGCGGCCGTCCCCGCCGGGCTTCCCCTGATGCCCGTCACCCCCGCCGAGACCGCGGACGCCGGGAGCGCCGAGAGGTCCGAGGGCGCCGCGAGCGGTTCGCCGCTGGCCGCCACCCCGGTCGAGGGGCTGGTCTCCTCGTCCCCGGCCGGTGCGCTGCCCGTCCGTGACCTGGGCCTGATGAGCGCCGCCCAGCCCGTCGGCGTGACCGGGATGAACGTCGGTTCCCTGGTCACCCTGCTGGTCGGCGGCCTGGCCGCGGCGGCCGCGGCGGTCTTCGGTACCACCCGCCGCATCCGTTTCGGCCAGAAGTAAGAGATCACTACCTTGCTGGACTGTTTTCCTCAGAGCCACTGAGGGCGACGCACAGACGCCTCGACGGCGGTGAGACGAGACGCCGCGCCATCCCGGCGCGGTGTCCCCCCGCCCGGCGAGGCAGGGAAGCTTTGCCCGTTCCGGGGGCGCGGCCCGGGGCGGGCAAAGCCATGTCAGCGGTCACATCGTCCTGCTCACCCGTATGATCTTCCGGCGCAACCGGACGTCCCGACGGCCGTCGGGATACAGTCTCAGGCGGTCGAGTTCCCAGTCACCGTATTCTGCATGTTCGGTGAGTATGCGCCGGGCCATGTCCCGGGAGGTACCGCGCGGAAGGTGGAGAACCAAGTAGGAGTAGTCGAGCACAGCGATTAGTCTCCGAGGGTGAGCCGAGGGACGTCGACACTCATAGGGCTTTATTCTGCGTCCTTACGGCTTCCCTTGGGAGTGCCCCCGACCGAGATCGGGTAACCCGAGGGGAAGAAAACGGGGAACGAATGCGAACAGCGAGGTAGGAAGCAGCGTGCCAGCCAAGAACGGCAACGCCGGCGGAACCCGCCTGGTGATCGTCGAGTCGCCTTCCAAGGCGAAGACCATCGCCGGGTACCTCGGCCGCGGCTACATCGTGGAGTCCAGCATCGGGCATATTCGCGACCTCCCCGAGAAGGCCGACGACATCCCGGAGAAGTACAAGGGAGAGTCCTGGGCGCGCCTCGGCGTCAACGTGGATCATGAGTTCGAGCCGCTCTACGTCGTCAACCACGACAAGAAGGCTCAGGTCAACAAGCTCAAGCAGCTGCTCAAGGACGCCGACGAGCTCTATCTCGCCACCGACGAGGACCGCGAGGGCGAAGCGATCGCCTGGCACCTGCGCGAGGTCCTCAACCCCAAGGTCCCGGTCCACCGCATGGTGTTCCACGAGATCACGAAGAGGGCGATCCAGGACGCGGTGGCCAATCCCCGCACCCTGAACCTGCGGCTGGTCGACGCCCAGGAGACCCGGCGCATCCTCGACCGCCTCTACGGCTACGAGGTCAGCCCGGTCCTGTGGAAGAAGGTCAAGCCCAAGCTGTCCGCCGGGCGCGTGCAGTCGGTGGCGACCCGGCTGGTGGTGGAGCGCGAGCGCGAGCGCCTGGCGTTCACCAGCGCGAGCTACTGGGACCTGCAGGCCATGCTCGACACCGGCCGCGACGAGGTCCCGCACGAGTTCACCGCCATGCTCACCGGCGTGGACGGCAGGCGCGTCGCCCAGGGACGCGACTTCGCGAGCAACGGCACGCTCAAGAGCGCCGGCGTGCTCCACCTGGACGAGCAGGCCGCCACCGCCCTGGCCGGGCGGCTGGCCGGGGTGTCGTACAAGGTCAAATCGGTCGAGCGCAAGCCGTACACCCGCAAGCCGTACGCGCCGTTCAGGACGACCACGCTGCAGCAGGAGGCCAGCCGCAAGCTGGGCTTCTCCGCGAAGTCGACCATGCAGGTCGCCCAGCGCCTGTACGAGAACGGTTTCATCACCTACATGCGGACCGACAGCATCACGCTGTCGGAGACCGCCGTGGCCGCCGCCCGCAGCCAGGCGATCAAGCTCTACGGCTCGGCCTACGTGCCCGACAAGCCGCGCGTGTACGCCAGCAAGGTCAAGAACGCCCAGGAGGCGCACGAGGCGATCCGTCCCTCGGGCGAGGAGTTCCGCACGCCGGGCGAGACCGGGCTGAGCGGCGACATGTTCCGCCTGTACGAGCTCATCTGGCAGCGGACCGTGGCCTCCCAGATGAAGGACGCGGTGGGCGAGTCGGTCACCGTCAAGGCCGAGGGCACCTCCAGCGCGGGCGAGCGGGTCGAGTTCAGCGCCTCCGGGCGGACCATCACCTTCCACGGCTTCCTCAAGGCCTACGTCGAGGGTGCCGACGACCCCTCCACCGACCGGGACGACTCCGAGAAGCGCCTGCCCAACCTGGCCGAGAACGACCCGCTCACGGCCTCCGCGCTGAACGTGCTGTCGCACGCCACCAAGCCCCCGGCGCGCTACACCGAGGCGTCGCTGATCAAGGAGTTGGAGGACCGGGAGATCGGCCGGCCGTCGACGTACGCGTCGATCATCGGCACCATCCTGGACCGCGGGTACGTGTTCAAGAAGGGCACGGCCCTGGTGCCGTCCTTCCTGGCGTTCGCGGTGGTCAACCTGCTGGAGCAGCACTTCGGCAACCTCGTCGACTACGACTTCACCGCCGACATGGAGAAGGTCCTCGACGACATCGCCAACGACCGGGCCGAGCGGGTGCCCGAGCTGCGCCGGTTCTACTTCGGCGAGGACGGCGACGAGGGTCTCAAGGAGATGGTCACCGACCTCGGCGAGATCGACGCCAAGGAGATCAGCTCCTTCCCCATCCGGGGCACCGACATCATGATCCGGGTGGGCCGCTACGGCCCGTACCTGGACCGCGACGGCGCCCGGGTGAACGTGCCGGAGGACCTGGCCCCCGACGAGCTCACCGCGGAGATGGCCGAGGAGCTGTTCTCCCGGCCGACGGGCGACCGCGAGCTGGGCAAGGACCCGGTGACCGGCCACCTGATCGTGGCCAAGGACGGCCGCTACGGCCCGTACGTGACCGAGATCCTGCCCGAGGAGCCGCCACCGGCCGAGGGCGCGGGCACCAAGAAGCGGACCAAGAAGGCCGACGCCCCCAAGCCGCGTACCGGATCGCTGCTCAAGTCGATGTCCCTGGACACCGTCACCCTGGACGACGCCCTGAAGCTGCTGTCGCTCCCCCGGGTGCTCGGGGAGATCGACGGCCAGGAGGTCACCGCCCAGAACGGCAGGTTCGGCCCGTACGTCAAGAAGGGCACGGACTCGCGCTCGCTGGCCTCCGAGGAGGAGATGTTCACGGTCACCCTGGAGCGGGCCAAGGAGCTGTTCGCCCAGCCCAAGGCGAGGGGCAGGCAGGCCGCGTCCGCGCCGCCGCTGCGCGAGCTGGGCGAGGACCCCGTCTCCAAGAAGCCGATCGTGGTGAAGGAGGGGCGGTTCGGGCCGTACGTCACCGACGGGGAGACCAACGCCTCCCTGCGCAAGGGCGACGAGGTCGAGCAGATCACCACCGAACGTGCCGCCGAGCTCCTCGCCGACCGCCGTGCCCGCGGCCCGGCGCCCAAGCGGCCCCGCGCCACCAAGGCCAAGGCGAAGGCCTGACGGCCTGACGGCCTGAGGCCGCCCGGTGGGACCGGGCCCCGGCTCCGGGGCCCGCGGCGGGCGGGGAACGCATTCACGTTCCCGGACGTTCTTCGGAACGCGCCGGAGACCGCCGGCGGGTGCCGGGCAGAGGGCGAGTGACGATCGTGGGCTTCGTGTCGCTGGTCATCTGCGCGATCACGGTGGTCCACTACTACCTGTGGCGGCGCCTGGTCCGCTCGACCACGCGGCCCGGACGGGCCCGCCGGGTGCTGACCCGCATCCTGGTGGGGCTGGCCGTGCTCGCCCCGGTGACGCTGGTCGCCTCGCGCAGCGAGTGGGGGCACTTCCTGGCGTGGCCGGGGTTCTTCTGGATCGCGTTGATGTTCTACCTGTTCGTGTTCCTGGTGGTCCTGGAGATCCCCAGGGCCGTGGCCCTGCTGACCGTGCGCGGGCTGGAGCACCGGACGAGGCGTTCGCCCGAGCACCCGGAGACCGCGACCCCCACCGGGAGCGGGTCCGGTACCGGGAGCGGGTCCCGGAGCGGGAGCCCGACCCGCACCGAGAGCGCGACCCGTACCGAGACCAGGGCCGAGATCCCGGCCGGGAGCGGGAACGGGTCCCCGGACGGAAGCGGGACCGAGGTCGGAGGGGTGATCGTCGTCCCCGGCGAGGGGGACACGCCCCCCGCCGCGGACGCCCCCACGGAGACCGGGATCACCAGAAGGCTGTTCATCGCCCGTACGGCGGCGGTGGCCGCCGGCGCGGGCGCGCTGGGCGCGGTCGGGTACGGGGTCCGGACGGCCCTGGGCGACCCGGTGATCGAGCGGGTCGGGGTCGCGCTGCCCAGGCTGGACCCGCGCCTGAACGGCCTGCGGTTCGCGGTGGTCAGCGACATCCACCTGGGCCCGCTCACCGGCGTCGCGCACACCCGGCGGATCGTCCGCATGATCAACGAGTTGGAGGCGGACGTGGTCGCGGTCGTCGGCGACCTGGTCGACGGCACGGTGGCCGAGCTCGGCCCGCTGGCCAGGCCGCTGAGGGACCTCGAATCCCGCTACGGCGCCTACTTCGTCACCGGCAACCACGAGTACTACACGGCGAACGGCCCGGCCGAGTGGGTCGAGGAGCTGCGCGGGCTCGGCGTCCGCCCGCTCGGCAACGAGCGCGTCGAGATCGCCCACGGGGGAGCCGTGCTCGACCTCGCCGGGGTCAACGACATCGGCGGTACGGCCTCGGGGGACGGCCCGGACTTCGAACGGGCCCTGGGCGGGCGCGACCGTTCCCGGACCACCGTCCTGCTCGCCCACCAGCCGATCCAGGCCGTCCAGGCGTCCGGGTACGGCGTGGACCTTCAGCTGTCCGGTCACACGCACGGCGGGCAGATGGTCCCCTTCAACCTGATCATCCCGTTCCAGCAGCCGGTCGTCTCCGGCCTCGGCGAGGTGGGCGGCACTCGGGTCTACGTGACGCGGGGCGCGGGCTTCTGGGGTCCGCCGGTCCGGGTGGGGGCCCCGCCCGAGATAACCCTTCTGGAGGTCCGGAACGAGAAACTCTAGAAACACCGGCACCCGGCGCTTCTTTTCGCCTGCGCCGCCTGCGACGCGCACGGTGGACGTATTACCCTCATCCAACGGACGGCCGCGCGTTTCCGCCTGAGACCTGTCCTCCCCCGCCCGGCGAGCACCTGGATACGCTGACACCATGACCATCCCCGGCCGGAGCACCGCCCGCCGCAAGCCCCCCCACGTGCTGGCCAACGCCCCGTTCCGCAAGCTGTGGACGGCGATGTCGGTGTGCAGCCTGGGGGACTGGCTCAACCTGCTGGCGCTGACCGCCCTGGCCGGCAACCTCACGGCGGGATCGAGCTACCAGACCCAGAGCATGGCCATCGGGGGCGTCTTCGTGGCGAAGATGCTCCCGGCCGTCGTGCTGGGCCCGCTCGCGGGGGCCTTCGCCGACCGGTTCGACCGGCGGCTGACGATGTTCTTCTGCGACCTGCTGCGTTTCGCGCTGGTGCTGTCCATCCCGCTGGTGGGCAGGTACGAGTGGATCATCGTCGCCACCTTCCTGGTGGAGTGCGTGAACCTCTTCTGGGTCCCCGCCAAGGACGCCACGGTGCCGAACCTGGTGCCCAGGGAGCGACTGGAGGAGGCCAACCAGCTCAACCTGCTGGTCACCTACGGCACGGCCCCGGTCGCCGCGCTGCTGTTCGCGATGCTCTCGCTCGCCGACGACGTGCTGGGCCGGGTGGTGCCCTTCCTGGCCCAGCGCGAGACGTACCTCGCGCTGTTCGTCAACGCGCTCGCGTACCTGATCTCGGCCGTCATCATCTTCTCGCTCAAGGACATCCCGAGGACCGTCGCGCCGGACGCGGCCGGGACCCCGTCGGTGCTGCGGCAGATCGTCGAGGGCTGGCGGTTCGTCGGCGGCAACCGGCTGATCCGCGGCCTGATCATCGGCATGCTGGGCGCCTTCGCCGGCGGCGGCGCCGTGGTCGGGGTGGCCAAGCTCTACGTGGGCGAGCTGGGCGGTGGCGACGCGGCGTACGGCGTGGTCTTCGGGTCGGTCTTCGTCGGCATGGCGTCCGGCATGTTCTTCGGGCCCCGGCTGCTGAGGGAGCTGTCGCGGCGAAGGCTGTTCGGCCTGTCGATCATCGTGGCCGGGCTGCTCCTGGTGGCGATCGCGCTCGTGCACAACCTGGTGATCGTGGTCCTGCTGACCGTGCTGCTCGGCGCGTGCGCGGGGATCGCCTGGATCATCGGCTACACCATGATCGGGCTGGAGGTGGACGACAACCTGCGCGGCCGGACGTTCTCCTTCCTGCAGTCGCTTGCGCGGGTGACCCTGCTGCTGGTGGTGGCGGTCGCGCCGACCCTGGCGGGCCTGTTCGGCAAGCGCGAGATCCTCGTCGGCTCCGACCCGGTCTACACCTTCGACGGCTCCAACCTGGTGCTGCTGGTCGGCGGCCTGCTCGCCGCGGCCGTCGGGATCGTCGCGCTGCGGCAGATGGACGACCGCAGGGGCGTCTCGATCGTCGCGGACCTGATCGCCGCGGTGCGCGGCAGGGGGTACGCCCCCGAGACGGCCGAGCAGGCGCACGGCATGTTCATCGCGTTCGAGGGCGGTGAGGGGTCGGGCAAGACCACCCAGTCCAGGCTGCTGGCGATCTGGCTGCGGGACCAGGGCTTCGACGTCGTGCAGACCCGCGAGCCCGGCTCGACCAAGGTGGGCATGCGGCTGCGCGCGATCCTGCTCGACGCCGTGCACCAGGGCCTGTCGGCCAGGTCGGAGGCGCTGATGTACGCGGCCGACCGGGCCGAGCACGTGGAGAAGATCATCCTCCCGGCCCTGCACCGCGGCTCGATGGTGGTCTGCGACCGGTACGTCGACTCGTCGCTGGCCTACCAGGGCGCCGGCCGGGAGCTGGAGCCCGAGGACGTCGTGATGATCAACCGCTGGGCGACCGGCGGGCTCGTCCCCGACCTCACCGTGCTCATCGACGTCCCGCCGTCGGTGGGGCTGACCCGGCTGGGCGGTGCCGCCGACCGCATCGAGTCCGAGCCGCAGGAGTTCCACGAGCGCGTACGCCGCGAATTCCGGTCGCTGGCCGCCGCCGAGCCCGACCGCTACCTGGTGGTCGACGGCACCCTGCCGCAGAACCAGGTCTCAATGATCATTCACGACCGGGTCCGCGAGATCCTGCCCGACCCGGTGCCGCGGGAGACCGAGGACGTCACCGGCACCATGCCCGCGATCCGCGACTGACGGCCGTCACCGGTCACCGGTCGGCGTCCGTCACCGGTCGGCGTCCGTCGGCCGAGGGGCGTCGCCGGCCGCCGGCCGTCACGCGCGACGCCGGGCCCGCGGGCCGGCACCGGCGGTAGGTTGGTGGGCGTGGGAGTCTTCGATGATCTTGTGGGGCAGGAGCGGGCCGCGGCGACGCTGAGCCGGGCCGCGGCGGCCGGGGCCGACCTGCTGGCCGGTGGGCGCGGCGCCGGCATGACCCACGCGTGGCTCTTCACCGGCCCGCCCGGATCCGGCCGGGAGGAGGCCGCGCGGGCGTTCGCCGCGGCGCTGTTCTGCCCCGACCAGGGGTGCGGCCACTGCGACATGTGCCATCAGGTGGCCGTCGGCTCCCACCCGGACCTGGAGATCGTCCGCCCGCAGGGCCTGTCGTACGGCATCAAGGACACCCGCCGGCTCATCCTGCGCGCGGCCGGGGCTCCCACGCTGGGCCGCTGGCGCGTGGTGCTCTTCGAGGACGCCGACCGGGCGACCGAGGGGGCCTCCAACGCGCTGCTCAAGGCCATCGAGGAGCCGCCGCCGAAGACGGTGTGGCTGCTCTGCGCGCCCTCCCCGGACGACATGATGATCACCATCAGGTCGCGGTGCCGGCTCGTCACGCTGGTCACCCCGCCCACCGCCGCGGTCGCCCACGTGCTGGCCACGCGCGAGAACGTGCCCGTGCCGATGGCGGAGTTCGCCGCCAGGGCCGCCCAGGGGCACCTCGACCGCGCCCGCCGCCTCGCCCTGGACGAGCCCGCGCGGGAACGCCGCGAGGCGGTGCTCTCGATCCCCCGGTCGCTCACGGGGGTCGGGGAGTGCGTGACGGCCGCCGAGCGGCTGGTGAAGACCGCCGAGGACGAGGCCGCGGCGGTCACCTCGACGCTGAACGAGTCGGAGATCACCGAGCTGCGCCAGGCCTACGGTGAGGGCTCCACCGGCAAGGGGCTCAACAGGGGCCTGATCCGCGGCGGAGCCGGCGCGCTCAAGGACCTGGAGGACCGGCAGAAGTCCCGGGCGACCCGGACCAAGCGCGACGTCATCGACGCGGCCCTGCTCGACCTGGTGGCGTTCTACCGGGACGTGCTGGCGGTGCAGTTCGGCGCCGGGGTGGAGCTGGCGAGCGAGGACCGGCGCGCCGACCTGGAGGACCTGGCCCGCGCCTCCACGCCGGAGGAGACCCTGCTCAGGATCGACGCGATCATGCGCTGCCGCAGGCGGCTGGCGGCCAACGTCAGCCCGCAGATGGCGGTCGAGTCGATGACCATCTCCCTGCACCGGCCCCGGCTCTGACCCGTACCCCGCCCTGATCCGCGGGGCGGGTTCGCTTCTCTTCGGGGGCCGTTCCGCGACCGGGCGACTCCCGTGTTCTGTGCCTCCCGGCGCCGCCGGCGTTCCTGAGCGTTCCCCGGTGCTCCGCGGCGCCTCCGTGGTTCTCCCGGACGTCCTCGGCGCCCCTCGGCGCCCCGCCGCGACCCGCGGCGCCGCGGTGTTGCCCGGCGGGTCCGGTCGTCCTCGGCGTGCGCGGTGTTCCGCGGTCCCGAGGGGTCTTTCCGGTGCTCTCGGGACGGTCCGGGATCCGTTCTCCGGCGCGCCCGGCCCCTGCCCGTACGGTTCCGGCGGGGCCGGGGTTCGGGATGTCCGGGAGAGGAATTTTCCGGCGTACCGAAGCCCGGCATACGCGGGCTCGTGGGGCGCGATATCGGCCGGTAAGGGGCGCGGGCCTGCGGCCGAGTGGTCACTATCCGCATTTTTCCGATTAGATGGAACCATTCTCCGCCAAGTCGACTCAAAGTGGAGATGTGAGTCGTTAAGATTCACGGACGAAAATTAGCGTTTTTGTTATAAAACAGTGCAACAGTGCCCTTCTTCATGGGGATGAGCAGCGAAGACCGGGGGACTCTTGGTGAGCATCGAGGCACGCCACGGGATGATCTCGCCCACGGGCGGGCGGGCCGTGACGAGCCGCGTGGAGAACGACGACACGCTGAGAATCGAGTGGCCCGAGCCGGTCGACGCGGAGATCGTCCTCAGGCACGTGGAGACCGGCCAGGAATGCCCGGCGGCGGATCTGAGGGTCCTGCCCGCCGGGGACTGGATGGCCTTCAACCGCGGGGAGCCTGTCCTCACCGACGATCCGGGGTTCTGCCTCGACGGGCTCTGGTCCTACGCCGAGACCCGCCGCAGCCGGGAGATCAGGGCCTTCCGCACCCCCGCCGGCCTGCTCGGCCTGCGGGTGCGCGAGGTCGAGCCGTACGTCGAGGTGATCCGCGTGACCGCGGACGACGGCGTGATCCAGGCCGAGGGCGCCGTCGCGTACGGCGACCCGATCCGGGGGGAGGCCAGGCTGGTGGCCGTGGCGCGGAAGGGACCGGAACCGGTGAGCGGTCCGGCGAGCTTCCAGGGCCGGTGGTTCGAGGGGGCGCTGGAGATCGAACCCATGACCGTGAACCAGGTACGGCCCCGGGTCTTCTGGGACCTGTACGCGGAGATCGCCGGGACCCGGCTCCCGCTGGCGACCCGCCTCGACGACATCGTCGACAAGAAGACCAAGGTCCGTTTCCCCGCCCAGCGGGTGGCGCAGATCCGCGTCCGGCCGTACTACACCGAGACCGACAGCCTCGCCGTCGCGGTCAGCGTCGAGGAGGCGACCTCGTGAAGATCTCCTTTCTCATCCTGAACGCCTACGGCATGGGCGGCACCATCCGCGCGACCTTCGACCTGGCCGGCGCGATGTCGGAACGGCACGATGTCGAGATCATCAGCGTCTTCCAGCACGCCGACCGGCCCTTCCTGCCGCTGGCCCCCCGGGTGAGGCTGCGCTCGCTGGTGGACCTGCGCGAGGGCGCCAAGGTCCGCTGGCCGTTCGCGAGGAAGGCCGCGCGCCTGAGCGCGCAGGAGAGCACGCTGATCCACCCCGAGGAGCGCGCCTACGCCTCCTTCAACGCCTGGAGCGACACGGTCCTGGTCCGCGAGCTCCGCAGGCTCCGCAGCGACGTGCTGATCACCACCCGCGCCGGGCTGAACCTGATGGCCGCGAGGTTCGCCCACAAGAGGGTCGTCACCATCGCCCAGGAGCACCTGCACTTCGAGGCGCACCAGCCTGGGATCTTCGAGGAGATCCGGACGTGGTACCCGAAGCTGGACGCGGTCGTCACCCTGACCGAGGCCGACGAGCACGACTACCGGAACATGCTCGACGGGGCGCCCACCCGGGTCTTCACCATCGGCAACGGGCTGCCGGGCGGGCCGCGGCCGCGCTCCCGGCAGGAGAACCGGATCGTGCTGGCGGCGGGCAGGCTGGTGCCGGTCAAGGGGTACGACCGGCTGCTGAAGGCGTTCGTCCGGGTGGCCGAGGAGCGTCCCGACTGGAAGCTGCGGATCTACGGTGAGGGCCGGGTCGGCGAGAAGCTGGTGAGGCTGTCGGTCAAGCTCCGCCTGCACAACAACGTCACGTTCATGGGCTCCACCGGCGACATCCAGGGCGAGCTCGCCAAGGCGTCCATCCACGCGGTCAGCTCCCGCTTCGAGGGGTTCGGCATGACCATCATCGAGGCCTTCGCCTCCGGGGTGCCCGTGATCAGCTTCGACTGCCCCCGCGGTCCTCGGGAGATCATCACCTCGGGCGTCAACGGGCTGCTGGTCCCGGCCGACGACGTGGACGCCCTGGCGGAGGGGCTGATCCGGATGATCGACGACGAGGAGGGCCGTCGCCGGATGGCGGAGAACGCCCTGCAGGCGGCCAGGAACTACGACATCTCCACGATCGCCGAGCGCTGGGAGAAGTCCTTCGCCGAACTCGGCCGCTGAGCACGGCGGCTGGGCCCTTCCCGTACGGGCCCAGCGCTCCGCCGGATGTGGAGCGTAGGGTGAACGGGAGCCGTCCCCCCAGCTTTGGAGCCTCATGAGCATGATCATGGCGGTGAGCTTCACCCGCTACGGCAGGCTGTACTACCTCGATCCCGGCGAGCACAGCCCGAAGGTCGGGGACAAGGTACTGGTTCCCACCGATTCCGGGCCCGAGGTGGCCGAGTGCGTCTGGGCGCCCCAGTGGACGAGCGAGGACGTCGAGGGGCTGCCGGTGTGCGCGGGCATCGCGGGCGAGGAGCACCTGACCCGCGACGAGACCAACAAGCGGCGGCGCGCAGAGGCGCGCAGCGTCTCCAAACGCCTGATCAAGAGGCACGCCCTGCCCATGAAGGTGGTCGGCGTCGACTACGTGGACGACGACAACGTCTACACGGTCTACTTCTCCGCCCCCCACCGGGTGGACTTCCGCGCACTGGTCCGTGACCTGGCCCGCAACCTGCGCGCCAGGGTGGAACTGCGCCAGATCGGCCCCCGCGACGAGGCCCGCCTCCAGGGCGGCATCGGCCCCTGCGGGCGCGACCTGTGCTGCGCCACCTTCCTCAAGGACTTCGAGCCGGTCTCCGTCCGGATGGCCAAGGACCAGGACCTGCCGGTCAACCCGCTGCGCATCGCCGGGGCGTGCGGCCGGCTGATGTGCTGCCTGAAGTACGAGCACCCCCTCTACCTCGACGCGCACAGCAGGATGCCCCGCATCGGCCTCAAGGTCGACACCCCGGAGGGCGCGGGTACGGTCGTGGCCCGCAACGTGCCCTCCGACTCCGTCGTCGTCCGCCTGGAGGAGAGCGGCCGGCGCTGCGCGTGCCCGTCGGCGTCGGTGTGCTCCCCGCGCAAGCAGCACGACGCGGCGTACGGCGGCGCGGTGAAGGTGGCCGAAAGCGGGCCCGAGGGCTGATCCGCCCGGCGCCGGACGTCGCCGTCGGGGACAATGGACCGTACGCGTGTCCCGGGGGACGGGGCGCGCCAGTCCCGGCGTCGCACGGCGGACCTCTCACGCCGGATCGGTACGCGACCTGACCTACGGAGCGACAAGGCGTGAGATCGCGTGTGGCCGCAATCCTGGCGGCGCTGGCCCTGGTCGCCGGGGCGTGCGGCGGTCCCGGCGGCGACGGCGGTGACCGTGCTTCCGGCGGTGACGGCACCCCGGTCGGCGCCGGTGTGCGGGACGGGCTCGGCTGGGACGGGTGCGGGGACGGCTTCGAGTGCGCCCGGCTCGCCGTGCCGCTCGACCACTCCCGGCCGGACGGCGAGCGGATCGAGCTCAGCGTGATCCGGCTCCCCGCCTCGGGACGGCGGATCGGCTCGCTCCTGCTCAACCCCGGCGGTCCCGGCGCGTCCGGGGTCCGGTACGCGCGCGGCGCCCGCACGGTGGTGAGCCGGGCCCTGCGGGAACGCTTCGACATCGTGGGCTTCGACCCGCGCGGCGTCGGCGAGTCCTCCCCGGTCCGGTGCCTGTCCTCGGCCGAACTGGACGCCTACGTCGGCCTCGACGCCTCGCCCGACTCACCCGGGGAGGTCACCGCGCTGCAGGAGGGCTCGCGGCGGTTCGCCTCCGGGTGCCAGGCCCGCTCGGCCGGGCTCCTGCCGCACGTCGGCACGGCCGACGCGGCCCGCGACATGGACCTGCTGCGCGCCGCCGTCGGCGACCCCCGCCTCACCTACCTTGGCAAGTCGTACGGCACGCATCTGGGCGCCGTCTACGCCGACCTCTTCCCCGGCCGCGTCCGCGCCCTGGTCCTGGACGGCGCCGTGGACCCCTCGCTGGACCCGCTGGAGGTGAACGCGGCCCAGGCACGCGGTTTCGAGACCGCCCTGGACGCCTTCCTGCGGGACTGCCTGCGGGCCGCGGCCTGCCCCTTCACGGGGTCGGTCACCTCCGCCCGCGCGGAGATCGCAGGCCTGCTCCGCCGCGCGGACACCCGTCCCCTGGCCAACTCGACCGGCGACGGCCGTACGGTGACCGAGGCCTGGACCACGCTCGGCATGATCACTCCCCTCTACGACCGGCAGGCGTGGCCGATCCTGCGCCAGGCGCTCGGCCGGGCACTCCGGGGCGACGGGACCCCCCTGCTGCGCCTGGCCGACCTGCTGATCGACCGGCGGGAGGACGGGGAGTACGCCAATCAGACCGAGTCGAACCTGGCCGTCAACTGCGTCGACTCCCCCTACCCCGCCGACCCGGCCGTCTACGCGGCCGCGGCCCGCGAGTCCTCGGCGAGGGCACCCCTGTTCGGGGCGTACGTCGTGTGGAGCTCACTGCCCTGCGCGTACTGGCCGGTCGAGGGGGGTGCCCGGGAGCGGATCGACGCGCCCGGCGCCCCGCCCATCATGGTCGTCGGCACCCAGCGGGACCCGGCCACGCCGTACGAGTGGTCCGAGGCCATGGCCTCCCAGCTGTCCTCGGGCGTCCTGGTCGGCTTCGACGGCGACGGGCACACCGCCTATCTCACCGGCTCGGCGTGCGTGGACCGTCTGGTGGACGACTACCTGATCGACCTGGCCGTTCCCCGGGACGGGACCCGCTGCCCCAAGATCGGCTGATTCCGCTGATTCCAGGGCGCGGAGAGCCCCCGGAAGCCTGTAGACTGCCATAGGTCGTGTCGAAGGACACGACACGCCGCCTTAGCTCAGTCGGCCAGAGCACTTCACTCGTAATGAAGGGGTCTGGGGTTCGATTCCCCAAGGCGGCTCCAGGTCAGAGGCCCTCCGGGATCATCCCGTAGGGCCTTTGTCGTGTCCGTACCGCAACGTAGTCGACTCGTCCGAGGCCGTGCTCCTCCCGTCGTTCCGGCGGTCGGAGCGTTCGGTGGACTGCTGCTCGCGGAGTGCTCGGAGCGCTTCCGCGAAGCCGGGTCTCCTGGTCGGTTCTGCGTCCGTAAGCTCTCTGAACAGGTGATGTGCGCGGTCAGGGGCATGCTCGGCTCTGGAATTCATCGTGCCTTTTCCCGATGTGACGCCTCCCCTCTGGTTATTCTCACGGTATGACTGCTCAGCCTGTCCATCCGCACGCTCCCCGGGAGCCCCGGGTGGAGCGCACCGTTGATGGGATCGCTGAGGCCCTGCAGGGTGGTCGGCGGATGGAGTTCTACCGGGAGCTCGGCACAGCATCTCTGGATCAGGTGGAGACGATCCTGCGTCGTTGGTGGTGTGAGGCGATGCTCGACACAGATCCCGAGGCCGACCAGATCCGTAGGGCCGCGCTGGAGGGTACCTTGCCCGTCGCCACGCTCGATGACGTCCTTGCCCGCCGAGGGCAGCAAGGACTGCCCCTTGAGTGAACCCCAAGCGGAGGGATGGCCGTGCCATTTCTCCGAAGGGGTCGCGGAGCTTCTGGCCGATCCTCGGATCAGCCCGATGGTGTTCTCGGGGTCGTTGCGCTCTCCGTTGAGATCAACGAGACGAGAGGCGATGTCTCCGGTCACACCGCTTCCGTCCAGTGGCCACGGCAGCGCAGGGTTCCGCTCGGTAAGGATGGGATCTTGGGCGTCGCCGAATACGTCGTCGTTGCGGACGCGGCCGAACCGCACTGCATCATCACTCGTGTCCAGTTGTACTAGACGGTGATGCGAGAGTGGTCCCGCCGAAACGTCACACCGACCATCGGCGTGAGTATCACCGGGGCTACCCTCTCCGGGAAAGACCGGTAGCGCCGTGCGCGCGTTCCTGGTCGCCGAGGTGATCGCTCTTTCCGGGGCGCGGCGGACCGGATCTCGTCAGGTGATCACCGACTTACTCCATCGTGACCGCCACACCAAACTTTCCGGTGTGCATGCTCCGGTATGACGATCTGAGAGGGTCCCTTGCCTGTGCTCCCTCAGATCCCATGTCTGGTCGCGTATGACGTCACCAACTGTGTGACAACGACGGATGACGGTGAATTGCCGTGGACTGTATGCGCAGGTGGGAGCAGGTGTACGTCAAGGTTCCGCCTCTTCCTGATTCGCCTCGTAATGAAGGGAGCCGGGGTTCGACCTCCCGAGGCGGCTCCGGATGGAGAGGCCCTCCTGAATCACGTCCGTTCTCGTGGTCGTCGCAACACATCAGTTGAGGGAATGCGATGGACTTCGAGATCCGGGAGGGCCTTTTCGCGTGCCGTGCGACAGTGAGGCACGGCGACGGGGCCGGTCATGAGTGGTACGGGGTCCGATGTCTCTTCCGGTGGGGCGCTCGGAACACGTACGAGGAACGCGTCACCCTGTGGCGGGCCGGCTCGGCCGAGGCGGCGATCCTGCTGGCCGAGCGGGAGGCGGCCGAGTACGCCGACGGGCAGGGCTTCGAGTACCTGCACTTCGCGCAGTCCTTCAGGATCTTCGATGCCGCGATCGGGCAGGGCACGGAGGTGTTCTCCCTGCTGCGGGACAGTGACCTCGGGCCTGACGCCTACCTGACGGCCCTCTTCGACACCGGATCGGAACGACAGGGAAAGATTGACGGGTGATCCGGGTCGGTCGGGGCACCCCGCTCCGCCGCAGGCCGAGGAAGCCGCCACAGGCCGAGGACGCGGACGTACGCGGTCGCAGGCCGAGGATGAGGACGTACGCGGCGTAGGGCGGTTCGTCCGTACCGTTTGGTTCAGCCGTGCTCGGGTTCCACCGGGAGCCACAGCTCGGCGTCGGCCTCGGTCCTGTCCGGCGACAGGCAGGTGCGCAGGATCTCGGGGCCGGTGCGGGTGCGGTACGGGTTCGACGGGAACCACTCGGTGAACACGTCCCGCCACAGCTCCTGGATGGCCTGCGGGACCGGCCCGGAGGTGGTGAAGACCGCCCAGGTGCCGGCCGGGACGGCCAGCGTGGTCATGCCCTCCGGAGCGGCCACGGAGGTGATCACGCCCTGGTAGTAGTCGAGGTCGGTGCCCTCGGCGCGGCTGGGGTCCAGGTCGTCGCAGATCGCGACGATGCCGTGCGGCTCCTGGTCCGACAGTTCCTCCAGGCGTTCCAGGGCCCGTGGGTCGATCCCGCGGACGAAGTCGATGATCGCCTGGTTCGGCCCCGCGTGCACCAGTGGCACCCGGGTCTTGAGGCCGACGACGGTGAAGTCCGCCTTGTCCACGACGCGGTATCGCATGCTGCTCCGCCCTTCGATGGTGAGGCGGAAGGTCATCCGGGACTGGGAGTTGAGCGCGGCGCCGGTACGCCGGGCCTCGCCGGGTCCGATGCCGTGCATGGCACGGAACGCCCGTGCGAACGCCTCGCCGGAGCCGTAGCCGTAGCGCACCGCGATCTCCAGCAGTGTCTCCCGCCCCGCGAGCACTTCGGCGCCCGCGAGGGTGAGGCGACGGCGCCGGATGTACTCCGACAGCGGTATGCCCGCGAGCGCGGAGAACATCCGGCGCAGGTGGTACTCCGAGGTGGCGGCGATGCGTGCCACCTCCTCCACCTCGACGGTCCGGTCGAGATGGCGCTCGATGTGTTCCATGGCCTGGTTCAGCCGCTCCAGCACGCCCGGTCCCCTTCCGATCGACGAGCACCACGCTAGTGCCGTGATCGGAGGTGTTCGCCGGGGTGAGCGATCGAGCGGTGTCCCCTACCCGGCGCCGTGGTCGGTGCCGGCCCCGTCCGGGCCGGGGACGTCCTGCCCCAGGCCCCGGAGGATCGCGATCTCCACGGGTGAGTACGCGCCGTCGGCCCGCTCCAGTTCGTACGGCGCGGCCGGCATCAGCGGGGGCTGGGCCATGAAGCGCGGCCGTACCCCATGGTGGGGTTGGGCCGCGTGCACCAGGAACGGGTGGCACAGGAAGACGTCGCCCGGGGAGCCGGTGGCGAGGGCGAGCGGACGGTGGTCGGACGCGGCCACCAGATCGGGTGCGAGGGTCAGCCCGCTCGCCCCGTCCTCCCCGTACTTCTCCAGCACCTTCGGCACGTCGAGGTGTGAGCCGACGCGGATCTTGGTCGGGGCGTCCTCCTGCCCGACCTCGCTGAACAGGAACAGCATCAGCAGGGCCCGGCCCCGGGAGCGCAGGTTCGTGAAGTACCAGCTCTCGCCCTCCGGCAGGTAGCTCCCCTCGATGTGCCAGCCGGCGTCGTCCGGCTCCTCCTCGTGCGGGAAGCGCAGCGGGAACGTGCCCAGCGAGTAGCGCGGCTCCCAGCGTCCCGCGCCGACGAGCAGGTCGTACGCGTGGTGCAGGAACGGGGAGTTGGGCGCGGCGGCGAACGGCCCCTGCGCCAGGCCGGGCACCCAGTGCACGGGTTTTGTCCACGTCGCCGGATCGTCCGGGTCACAGCCCGTCTCCCGCCACAGCAGCCGCGCGCAGTCCGCGGCCACGCGCGGCGCGACGGCGCCCTCCACCTTCACGAAGCCGTCGCGGAGGAAGCGGGATACCAAGGTCGTGTCGTCCATGCCACCATCGTGCGGCGACACCGGTCCCGGCCGCCCGACATTTCCCGCACCGCCTTTGTCGGGTGCCCGCCGAGCCCCCTGCGGGGAGACCGGAGGTGACCGCCCCACGGCCGGAGAGCACCTCGCTCTCGACGCGGGACGGGCCCGTGTCGTATCCGTACGCCGCCGGGAACGGGGCCCGACGGTCACGCACGGTAGGCGAAGGGGCGGCGCTCCGGGCGGAGAAGCACGTTCCTTACGGAACGCGCGACGAATTGTCCGAAAGTCGAGTTGCGGAATCACCATTCGGCGGGGGCCCACATGTTGGACTCTCCGTCCAGGAATATGTTCGGCAGTTGAATTTTCTATGACGGTTCACCTGGGGATTCGTGCGCATCTCTGAATCCCTCTTCCGGAGAACGATGCTTAGAAAGATCCCATTTTTATATACTTAGGCACTATTGGGGAGGTTGCTGCCATACTGAGTGGGAGCGCTCCCGTTGCCTGTGGCCGGGGCTCATGAACCATCTCGGATCACCCGTCGTCTGGAAGAAAGGTACCGATTCTCCATGACGGCACGTGACGAAAGCCCGCCGTCCCCGTCGCTTCTGGACGGGAACGTCACCACGACCCTACCCGGGAACGTCGCCGACGTCGTTCTGCGCGGGCAGCGTCGGTGGGCCCGGCACCTGTGGTGGACGGCCCTGGTCGCCGGTGCGGCCGGTGCCGCCTTCGTCTGGCTGGCCACCCCTCACGGGCGGGAGACCCAGACGGCGGGGGAGCTCGCGGCCAAACTGCTCGCGTTCGCCTGCCTGTGCGTGGCCATCGCGTTCTTCCCGTGGGTGTCGCAGCGTCTGCAGTGGCTGGTCTACATCCCGTTCGTCTTCTTCACCGGCTACCTGATCCCCAGGATCAGCTGGTTCTACTACGGCGACGTCTCGCGCGCGCAGGGCGACGTCTTCTACACGCACCTGTACATGCTGTTCTATCCGGCGATCGTCCTGACGGTCGCCGCCGCCTACCGGATCGGGGGCGGCAGCCCGGGGCGCTGCCTGAAGATCATGGCGACCGGTGTCGTCATCCTGTTCTCGGGGTTCCTCGACCTCATGTGGTTCGCCGTCAACCCGGTGGCGATCCCTCCGGTCATCGACGCGCCCCACATCAACCTGTTCACCGGCGGTCCGATCTCGTACGGCGCGACCATCCTGTTCGCCCTCGCGCACGTCCCGATCGCCGTCGTGATCAACCTGCTCCCCCTGGACCGCTGGATCACCCGCCTGCTGGGGGCCGGGGAGCCCACGCCGGTCCGGTAGTCCGGTAACCGGCTCCGGCGGCCGTCTCGTCCTGGCCGTCACGCCCGCATCCGAAGCCCTTACGGGAGATGAGATTTGCCGAACACGCATGTCGGGGCCCGCACCGTCGACATCTCGGTGGCGGCGCCCGCGTACAACGAGGCGGACAACATCGCGGCGGCGGTGACGGAGTGGCGCGACTACCTGGAGCGGCACCCGGCGGTCGGCACGTGGGAGATCGTCGTGTGCGACGACGGGAGCGCCGACGCGACCGGAGCCATCCTCAAGGATCTGCAGGCCGACTGCCCCGAACTCGTCGTCGTCTCGTTCGACCGCAACCGGGGCGCGGGCGCCGCGATCGCCGCCGCGATCGCCCACACCCGGCTGGACTGGGTCGTGCTGCTGGACTCGGACGGCCAGTTCCCGATAGCCAACCTCGACACGTTCATCCCGCGCATCCAGGCCGGTGAGGCGCTCGCCTTCTCCGGCGCGCGGATCAGGAAGGCCGACGGCCTGGCGTACCGGTGGGGATCGGCGGCCAGCGGCGCGGTCAGCAACACCCTGCTCGGCACCCGCTACCGCGACTTCAACTCGATCTTCAAGGTGGTCAGCGGCCCGCTGTTCCGTGCCCTGCCGCTGGAGTCCGGCGGGATGAACTGCTCGACGGAGATCACGGCGAAGGTCGCCGAGCTGGGCCACACCTGGACGGAGCTCCCGATCGAGCACCGGGAACGCGGCGGCGGCAGCCGCGGGTGGCGGTTCTGGAAGGGAGCGCGGGACCGGGCGCTGTTCGTGGGCTACGTGGGATACCGCAACTGGCTGCTGCGCCGGGGGGTCCTGCGCGCGCCGGACCCGTCCGGGGCGCCCCCGCCACGGCCGGTGACGTCCCGTGTGACCGAGGAGATCCGATGAGCACTCGTCCACGCCCCCTGAACTCGGTCACCATGTTCAGCGGCGGGCGTGGCGGGGCCAGCATCGCGCGCCGGCTGCTGGACATCCCCGGGCTCGACCTGTCCCTGGTGATCAACGGGTACGACAACGGGATGTCCACCGGCGCGCTGCGACGGTACCTGCCGGGGATGCTCGGCCCGTCCGACTTCCGCAAGAACTGCCTGCTCCACCTGGACCGCGGCGATCCGCAGCAGGCCGCGCTGATCTCCGTCCTCGAACATCGCCTTCCGGCCGGGACCACGCCGGAGCGCCTCGGGGACCTCATCGACGAGATCGCCTCGTCCGGGCGGCACGCGGGCCGCCCGCCGTCCGGTCCGGTCCCCGGTACGCCGTTCGACGCGCTGCGGCCCGAGGCGCGGGAGGAGATCACGCGGGACCTGCGCCTGTTCGCGGGCCGGCTCGGCGCGGAACCGTACGGGATCGACCTGGGCGACTGCGCGCTCGGCAACCTCGTGTTCGCCGGCGCGTACCTCCGCACGGGGGAGGACTTCAACGCCGCCGTCCGCTCCTGCGCCCGCACGTTCGGCTCTCCGGTCGGGCTGCTGAACGTGACCGGCGGCGAGAACGCCTTCCTGGCCGCGCTCAAGCGGAACGGCCGCCTCCTGGCCGACGAGGCCGACATCGTCGCGCCGCAGGACGACGAGCCGATCACCGACCTGTTCCTGCTCCGCCGGCCGATCGGCCCCCACCACCGGGCCGACCTGGAGGCGCTGCCCGCCGCGCGGGTGCGGGAGGTCCTGGCCCGTCACCGCGCCGACCTCACGCCGAACCCGGAGGCGCTGGAGGCGATCAAGGACACCGACCTCCTCGTGTACGGGCCGGGCACCCCGCACTCGTCGCTCCTGCCGAGCTACCTGACGCCGGGCGTCGCGGACGCGATCGCGGAGAGCCGGGCCGTGGCCAAGGTGTTCGTCGTCAACGCCCGGGACGACCACGACATCCAGGGGCTGACCGCGCCCGACCTGGTCGACCTCACCCTGTCCTACCTCGGCGACCCGCGTAACGAGCGGCGCACCGTCACCCATGTCCTGTGCCCCCGCCCGGTCACGCCGTCGGACGGCCTGCCGGCCGTGCCCCCGGTGCCGCGGTCCGTGATCGACTGCGGCGAGTGGGCCGGGGCGCGGTGGGTCACGGCCGACCTGGAGGATCCCGGCCGCCCGGGCGTGCACGGCGGACGCAGCACGGTCGACGCCCTGACGGCCATCTGCGGCGAGGCGGCACTGGCGGGGGCCGAGTGATCCCGTCACGGGCGAGCGTGGTCGCCGGTCGCCGGACGTGGCTGTTCGACCTCGACGGCACGCTCGTGGACTCGTGCCCGGCGCACGAGGCCGCGTTCCGCCAGGCGATCGCGGAGATCGCGCCCGGCGCGCTCGCCTCGTTCCGGTACGCCGACCACGCCGGCGCGAGCACCGCCGAGGTGGCCTCCCGCCTGGTCCCCGGCGACACCGTCGCGGCCGGACGGCTGGCCCGGCGCAAGCAGGGGCTCTACCGCGAGTACGCCGAGGCGGGAATGGTCGACGTGCTGCCCGGCGCCCGCCGCCTCCTCGACCGGCTCACGCAGGACGGCCGCACCCTCTACCTGGTCACCAGCGGCAGCCGCGGGTCGGTCGAGCGGGTCCTGGCGGCCCGCTCCCTGGACGGCTGCTTCCGGGCCGTGCTCACCAGCGACGACGTCCCGGTGAGCAAGCCCGACCCGGAGTTCTACGCGTACGCCTGCCGTCGCTGGGCCGTCGACGTGGCCGACGCCGTGGTCGTGGAGGACTCCGCGCACGGGGTGGCGTCCGCGGTCGGCGCCGGGCTGGTGACGCTCCAGGTCCACGCCGCCGAGCCCGCGGCCGGGGCGATCGCCGTACCGGACCTCGACGAGATCGTGTCCCTCTTGCGCCAGGAGCAGCGGTGAGTGAGCGCGTCTGCGCGGTGATCCCGGCGGCCGGGCGTGGCACCCGGCTCGGTTTCGGCATCCCGAAGATCATGGTCGAGGTCGCCGGCGGCGTCACCGTCTGGCACCTGCTCCACCGGCGGCTGCGGCCCCGGGCCGAGCACGTCCACGTCGTCGTCTCCCCCGAGGGCGAGGCCCCCTTCCGGGACCTCGCGGCCGGGGAGATCGAGAGCGGCGCCGTCTCGGTGAGCGTCCAGGACGAGCCGACCGGCATGGGAGGCGCCATCTTCGGCGCCGCCCCGCACTGGGAGGCGTACGACGCGATCCTCGTGGTCTGGGGGGACCAGGCGAACCTGTCCCCGGCTACCGTCGGCCGCGTCGTGGACGCCCACCGGGCGGGCGGGCTCACGATCCCGCTGGTGCCGATGGCGGACCCGTACGTCGAGTACGAGGCCGACGGCTCCTCGCTGGTGCGGGTGCGGCAGTCGCGCGAGGGCGACGAGTGCCGTCCCGGCGGGCTCAGCGACGTCGGCGTGTTCTGCCTCGGCACGGACGGGCTGCGCGAGGAGTGGACGCGCTACCTGCGCGACGCCGCCCCGGGCGCCCTCACCGGCGAGGTCAACTTCCTGCCGTTCCTTCCCCACCTGTCGCGGGCCGGCCGGCCGCTGACCGTGGTGCCGGTGGACGACCCCGACGAGGCGCGCGGCATCAACACCCAGGACGACCTCGACTTCGCCCGGCGGGCATACCTGCGCGACGCCGAGGCCGGCGGCCGATGAGCGAGCCGAGCGAGCCGAGCGAGCCCGCGGCCCGGCCGCGCCCCGTCTACGTCGTCTGCGCCGAGACGCCGCCGGACGTCGTCGGCGGGCTCGGGCGGTACGCCGAGCGGATGATGGCCGCCATGCGGCATCTCGGCACGCCCGTCGAGGTGTTCGGGGCCACCACGCGGAACACGGTGCCGCGGACGGAGCGGATCGGCGACGTCACCCTGCACCGGGTGCGCGTACCCGGCGGCGGGGCCGAGGGCCTCACCCGGGCACCGGCGGCCGTCCTGCAGATCACCCGGTTGATCGGGATCCTCGCGTTCAACGTGCGGGTCGCGGCCCGCATCATCAGGGCCGGCGCCCGGTCGTCGGGGTCGGTCGTCGTCGTGCACGACTGGATGGGCTGCGTCGCCGGGATCCTCTGCCGGGTGCTCGCCCGCACCCCGGTGGTGTTCCACGTGCACAGCCGTGAGCTCAACGCCGCCCCCTCCCGGCGCCGGTCCGCGGTGGCGGTCGGCATCGCCGCGCTGGAGACCGCCCAGGCGCGGACGGCACGCCTGATCGTGGTGCCGAGCGTCGGGATGCGCGACGAGCTCGTGGCGTGCGGATGGCCCTCCGACCGGCTGCGGGTCATCCCGCACGGCTTCGAGGACCCCGAGCTGCTGCGGCTGGCCGCTCTGGGCGGTGACGAGCGCGACCGGCTCCGCGCGGAGGTCCGGCGCCGTCACCTGCCCGGCGGCGAGGGACGGCTCGTGGTGTTCGCGGGCCGGCTGTCGCCGCACAAGGGCGTCCGCACCCTGATCCGGGCGGCTCCGCTGGTCGCCGGGGAGCACGACGACGTGCGGATCGTGCTCATCGGCGCGCAGTCCCCGCGCACCGGCGAGAACGCGGAGGTGGCACGGCTGATCGACGAGACGGGCGTCGGCCGCCACGTGGTCGCCGGGTACCGCTTCCTGGGCTCCGCCGAGGTGTTCGCCCACTTCCTGGCCGCCGACGTGTGCGTGTTCCCGTCCACGTACGAGCCGTTCGGCCTGGTCGCGATCGAGGCGATGGCGCTGGCCCGGCCCGTGGTCGTCGGCCCCGGCTACTCCCCGGAGGTGGTGGGGGACGGCGCGGTCCGGTGCGGGAACGACTCGCCGCGGGAGCTGGCCGATGCCCTGCTGCGGTGCCTGGACGACCCGCGGACCGCGTCCCGGCTCGGCGAGCGCGGCGCCGCCCACGTCCGCGAGCGGTACACGTGGGCACGGACGGCCGAGCTCACCCTGGCCGCGTACGCCGAGCTCACTCCGGCCGCGTACGCCGAGCCGGCCCGGTGACGCGCCGGCGACCGGCCGGGGACGTGCGCGCCCGCGCCGCGCGGCTCGTCCGCGCGTCCCGCACCGGAGGGGCGGCGTGATGGCCGGTAAGGACGTGCGTGCCCGCGTCGCGCGGCTCGTCGACGGGCACCGCTGGGCGGCCGGGCCCACGATCGTGAGCACCCTGGCCAGCGGCACCGCGGCGGCCACCACGCTGGTCATCGCCAGGGGGATCGGCGCCGCCGCGTTCGGCCACTTCACCGTCGTCCTGTCGATCGCGCTGATCGCCACCGTCGGCATGCTCACCAGCCTCAACTACGTCATGTTCCAGGAGCTGCCGCGCGCCGAACCGGCGGACCGGCCGGCCCTGGTGACGACGGCGCTCCTGTCGACGCTGGTGCTCGGGACGGTCCTGTTCGCCGCCGGGATGCTGGCCGCGCCGCTGCTGACCGCGGCGCTCGGCGTCGACACCCGTACGCTCGCCTTCGGCCTGGCGCTGGCGCTGTCGATGACCCTGAACCAGCTCACCGAGAGCTTCCTGCGCGGGCTGAAGAGGTTCACGCTCGTGGCCGGGCTCAAGCTGGCCGTCGCCGTCGTCTACCTGGCCGGTTCGGCGTACTGCCTGCTCGCGCTGGGGATCGAGGACGCCGAGGTGTACCTGGGCGCGCTCATCGTGACCAACCTCGTCTTCGCCGTCGTGGCCGTGGCCGGGTCCGGGGTGGCGCCGCGCTCCTGGTCGCCGGCCCTCGCGAGGTCGCTCTACCGGCACGGCGCGTACGTGACCGTCATCGCCACGTTCACCGCCGTGCTCTTCGGCGTCGACGTGATCTTCCTCAACCACTGGGCCGGACGGGCCGACGTCGGCGTGTACTCCCTGTACAACGGCTTCCCCAAGCGACTGCTCGGCGTGGTGTTCATCGACGGGATCGGCCTGGTGCTGCTGCCCATGATGGCCACGATGGCCAAGCCCGCCCTGATGCGCAGGATCGCGCGGCTCGCCCCGGCCGTCGCGGCGGCCACCGCGGTCTTCTCCTTCGCGGCCAGCCTGGTGTTCTTCCTCGTGATGGGCGAGGAGTACCCGTACTCGGTCGGGCTGATGGCGCTGGCGGCCGTGGGCATCGGCCTGCACACCGTCTTCAACCTCTACTTCGTCGCCCTGTCGATGGACGGGGTGCGGGGCGCCAAGGTGTTCATCGCCTGTCTCGCCGCCGGGACGCCCGCCGCGCTCGCCTGCCAGGCGGCGTTCATCGCCTGGTGGGGGCTGGTCGGCGGGCTGGTGGCGTTCGCCGTCAGCAATCTCATCCTGGTGGCCGTCGTGGTGGTCGCCGTCGGCCGGGTGTACCGGCCGGACGGCCCGGTGGCGGTCACCCCATCCACCCGGGAGGCCGAGCGATGAGGATCGCCTGCGTCATCAACCAGTATCCGCCGAACATCACCGCCGGGCTGGGCCGCTACGTCGAGCTGATCACGCCGTACCTGGCCCGCGACCACCGGCTGGCCGTCTTCACGCTCAACGACGGCAACCAGACCGTGCACGAGCGGGGCGACGGCGTCACCGTCCACCGCCCGCGCGGCCGCGTCCTCGGCGCGATCGGCCGGCGCCGGCGGCTCAACCGCACCCGGGGCGCCGAGTTCGCCCTGCTCGCGCTGAACGTCGTGGTCAGCAACTGGCGGTACTTCCTGCGGCTGCGCCGTGCGGGCCGGGACGAGCGGCCCGACCTGGTCGCCGTGCACGACTCGACGAACTTCCTGTGCGGACTGCTCTGCCACTACGTGCTGCGGTTGCCGGTCGTCTTCCACGTGCACACCACCGAGTACGGCGTCGCGGCGCAGCGCACCGTCAACGACCCGCTGAACGTGTTCGCCGCCGTCGAGCGGTGGCTGGCGCGGATCTCCCGGCGGGTCGTCGTCGCCACCCCGGAGGTGCGCGCGGAGCTGATCGCCGCGGGCTGGGACCGGACGCCGATCGACGTCGTGCGCCTGGGCGGCACGTACGAGCGGGTGCTCGCCGACCCCGCGTTCGACCGCGACGGGCTCCGCGCGGGGGCCGCCGCCCTGCGGGCCCGGCTCGGCATCGCCGCCGGGGACCCGGTGCTGCTGTTCGTCGGCCGCATCGAACGCCAGAAGGGCGTCTACCCGCTGCTGGAGGCCATGCGGACGATCGCGCCCGCCGTTCCCGGCCTGCGCCTGGTGATCGTGGGGGAGGGCGACGACGCGGGGGTGGCGCGGATCGTCGCCGAGACGGGCCTGGAGGGGCGTGTCCTGACGTCCGGCGGGTTCGTCGACGGCCGGGCGCTCCTGGAGTTCTACGAGATGGCCGACGCCTGCGTCTTCCCCTCGCTCTTCGAGCCGTTCGGCCTGGTGGCCACCGAGGCGATGGCACTGGCCAGGCCCACGATCCTCGGCGACGGGTTCTCCCGCATCTTCCTCGGCGACCCCGACCGTCCCGCCGTCCGTTACGTCCGGAGCGCCGACCCCGGCGACATCGCCCGCGTCGTGATCGAGGTCATGACGGACCCGGAACTGCGCCGTACGCTCGGCGCCCGGGGGGAGAGGTTCGTCCGGGAGAGCCTGAGCTGGAGCAGGGCGGCCGACGAGACGCTCGCGGTCTACCGCGCCGTGCTCGAAGGGACGCCGGCCGGGCCGGGACCGGTGCGCTCCTCCTGAGCCGCAGGGCACGGGTCACGGCCGGGCCGGCGTGGTCGTGCCAAGGCGTCGTGCGGCGAGGGCGAGGACCGCGACGGCGACCAGCGTGAACAGCACGTTGCCGGCGCGGGCGACGACCGGATCGGTCGTGCCGACGATGGGCGTCAGGAGGAAGCCCGACCACGCGTAGGCGACGACGGCCCCTGACGCGGCGGCGAGAACGTGCGCCGGCCCCCACCCTCGCCGGTGGCCGTACCGTCGGAGCGCGGCCACCGCCGCGACCTCGGCCGACAGGCAGACGACGACGCTCACCCAGCCGGGCAGGTGGTCGGCGCTCTGCCGGACGACGCTCGCCAGCAGCAGCGAACCCGCGAGGACGAGCACGGGCGACGGGACGGAACCGGGCAGGCGGGACGTCACCGCGCCCGGCCGGACGGCGAACGCGGCCAGGACGAGCACCACGGCGGCCACCGCGGTCGCGATCATCTGGGCCGCGGAGGGACGGAACATCGGCACTCCGGTACCCGTCCACGTCGAGTAGAGCGTCCCGGCCCCGTAGAGCGCGACGGTGAGCAGGAACACGACGGAGGTGACCACCAGGCCGCGGGTGCGCAGCCACGGCACCCGCGCCCGGTCCGGGAACAGGGTCTCGGTGAGCGCGATCGGCGTGCAGATGCTCCAGACGACGTGCAGCGACAGCACGTAGACCGTCCACTCCGCGCCCATGCCGAGGAAGGGCAGGGGTGACTCGTCGAGCAGACGGTAACCCGCGAAGTCCGGGTTGAACAGGGACATCGTGGCGAAGCCCTCCTCCAGCACGCCGAAGGCCCCCGCCAGCAGCGCGATCGTGGGCCAGCCCCGGCCGGTGCGCCGCGCCAGCTCACGCACCAGCAGGGCCCCGCAGCCGTAGAGCGGGACGAGGACCACCACGAAGCCCACGGAGGTCAGCGCGATGTCGCCGAGCAGCAACTCCGCCACGAACGGGGCGAGCAGCAGCAGGGAGACGACCGGCGCCCACCGCCGTCGTCTCGGCTCCAGTGCGTCGTCGGCCGGCCGGGTTCGGGGGACGGGATCGGAGGGGGACGTGTTCTTCGACATCCGTTGTCCTCACGGAAGACGGTCTACGGCGACGGGGCGGCAGGTCGGATCGCGCGGTCGCGCGGTCGCGCATGGACGCCATCGGCATCGGCGTCGTCGACCTGCCGGATCGCCGTACGGACAATGAACAATCTATTCCTCGGCCCCCCTGCGGACCCGGCAACCGGGTTGCGTCGTACGTCGCCGATGTTGCGTTTTCATCGGCTCGGTTCTCCGGCCGCCACGACGGGGTGACGGCGTTCCCCGGCGGGGAAGGTGCGCGGTATGACAGCGGGATCGACGTTCGCCGGCGACCGGAGTCCCGGGTGGGCGGGACATGCCGTGGTGTTCACCGTCGTCGTGGCCCACGTGGGCCTGCAGGTCCTGCTCCACGCCGCGGGACAACGGACGTCCGGGGCGCTGGGTCCGGCGGCCGAACTGGTGTTCAACCTCGTCGTCGACGGGCTCCTGCTGCTCGCACCGGCCCGCCCCCGGGCGGTCGGTGTCCTGGTCGTCCTCGCCGCCGTGATCGCACGGGTCGCCGCTCTGGCCGCACCCGGGCTGCTGACCTCCACCGACGCGCTCTACGCGGGCCCGGTGCCGCTGGCGACGCCCGTCGCGGTGTGGATCCTGGTCTACCTGTGGCCCACGCCCACGCCCACACCCACGGCCTTCGCCTGCGTCGGCGCGCTGGCGCTGCTGAACGCCCAGCCGTGGGAGCCGACCTGGACCGGCCTCTACGTCGGTGCGGTCTACGCCGTGCTGCCCGCCGTGATCGCGATGTACGTGCGGGCGCGGGCGAGCCTGCTGAGCTCGCTGCGCGAGCGGGTCGAGATCGCCGAACGCGAACGGCATCTGCTCAACGAGCGGGCCATCGTGGCCGAACGCCAGCACCTGGCCGCCGAGATGCACGACGTCGTCACCCATCACGTCACCGAGATCGTCCTGCACGCAGGAGCCCTGCGGACGTCGACCGACGACGAGGCCGTCAGGGCGGCGGCACGGCGGATCGGGGACCTCGGCTCCCGGACGATGGTCGAACTGCGGGATCTCATCGGTGTCATGCGGAGCGGCGAGCGGGCCGCGCCGGCAGGGGTGACCTGTGACCGGGACTGCCGCGGGACGGCGGCACCCGGGGCCTGTGGCCGGGACCGCCCTCGGAGGGCGGCACGGAGCACGGACGACCGGGGCGGGGACCTGGCCGAGCTGACCGGCTCCGCCGGGGCGTCGCTGCACGTCGGCGGCGATCCCGGCACGGCGTCTCCCGCGATCTCCCGTGCCGCGTACCGGGTGGTGCAGGAGGCGCTGACCAACGTCCGCAAACACGCACCGGGAGCCCGGGTGACCGTCGACCTGCGTCACGGTGCCGACGCGGTGCGCGTCGAGATCCGCAACACCGCGCCCACCGAGCCCGCCGATCCGTCGCTGGTCGCCAGCGGATCGCGTACGGGGCTGGCGGGCCTGCGGCGCCGGGTGTCCCTGCTCGGCGGCACCCTGCGGAGCGGGCCCACCGAGCAGGGCGGGTACCTGGTCACGGCGAGCCTTCCCACGCTCGCCCCCGCCGCGAGCCCTGGGCTCGCCCCCGCCGTGAGCCCGGTACGGACGGCGGAGCCCCCGTCGGCCTTCTCGGCGCGTCCGGCACGGATATATACGCTTGGGGACATGACCACCCCCCGGCGGGCCGGGTCACCGGACGACACCGGCCCGGCCGACGACACCGGCGCGCCGCCGGTGATCAGGGTCCTGCTCGTCGACGACGACCCGATGGTCCTCGGTCACCTGCGGACCATCCTGGGATCGGCCGCCGAGATCGATGTCGTCGGTGTGGCGTACGACGGGGCCGAGGCCGTGGAAGAGGTGCTGCGCGCCCGCCCCGACGTGGTGCTGATGGACATCAGGATGCCCGGGGTCGACGGTGTCACCGCCACCAGGGAGATCAACAGGCTGCCGGGGCCGCCCGCCGTCGTGGCGCTGACCACCTTCGACTCGGACGTCCACGTGCTGGAGGCGCTGGAGGCGGGCGCGGTCGGCTTCCTGGTGAAGACGACACCGCCCGAGGACCTGCTCGGCCTGATCAAGGTGGTCGCGGGCGGGCACAGCGTGCTGTCACCCGTGGCCGCGCGACACCTGCTGGAGCGGTCGGCCCGCGCTGCGGCCGGCCGGGAGGCCGCGCTCGGCAGGATCGCCGTACTGAACGACCGGGAACGCCACCTGCTGGGCCTGGTCGGGCAGGGCCTGACGAACCGGGAGATCGCCGCGGACCGCTTCCTGTCCGAGACGACGGTCAAGAGCTACGTCTCCAGGCTGCTGGCCAAGCTCGGGCTGGCCAACCGGGCCAACGCGGTGCTTCTTGCGCACGAGGCCGGTCTGGTGGACGGTCCAGGCGTGAAGGACGGTCCCTCCCCCGGATGACGGTGACGCCCACCGGCTCGCCCCGAGGTCAGGCGAGCCCGTCCAGCCTGGCGACGTCGTCCTCGTCCAGCCGCAGACCGGCCGCGGCGACGTTCTCCTCCAGGTGGGCGACGGAGGAGGTCCCGGGGACGGCGAAGGTCACCGGGGAACGGGCCAGCAGCCAGGCGAGCACGAGGAGGTGGAAGCGGTTCTGCACCGCGGCCACGGTGGCCGGCTCGCGAGCCTCGGCGAGCTGGGCGGTTTCCGCCCCGCCCCGCCCCTCCCCGCGTCGCGCCGGCCCGGCCTAGAGGGTCTCGGCCACGGGACGACGGCCGCCGAGACGGGCGGGAACGGAGGTGAGCGCCGCCACCGTGAGCACGGTCGCCGACACCAGGGCGAGCAGCTGCCAGGGCGAGGGAGCCGCGACCCTGCCGCCGTCACCGCCGGTGATCGCGTTGATCGCGGCGAACAGCGCGGGACCCCCCGGGAAGACGCCCGCGACGGCGCCCGCGAGCGCGGGCAGCACCTGCGCGGCCGCCAGTGCCGCGCTCACCTCGCCGGGGGTCGCGCCGAGGGCGCGTGCCAGCGCCGACGAATGCCGGTTGTCGAGCACCGTCGCCCAGGTGACGGCGACGGCGTTGACCGCCGCCAGGCAGAGCAGTACGACCGTCCAGACCAGGAGCACCCGGCGCAGTACCTCCACCTGGGCGCCGTCGTACGCGCCCGCGAGCGGCTGGGCGGCGAGGAAGGCGTCGAGCACCAGCAGGACGTACATCCCGCTGACCGTGATCGCGATGCTGACCGCGCCCAGCACGGTCCGTCGCGGCCGGCGGGCGGCGACCCGCAGGGCCAGAAGCAGCGGGACGGGCAGTCGCGCCGAGACCGCGATCAGCGGGCCGACGCGGCGGGGCGGGCGCGGCGCGTCGGCCAGCGCGGCGACGGTGCTGGAACGGGCGGCGCGCACGACCGGGACGATGGTCGCGGCCACCGCGACCCCGAGTGCCACCGCGGTCACCGAAACGGCCGTGGACACGGTCATCGACGGCGTGCCCGCGCCGCCGACGAGGCCCGCGCCGGGCCCGGTGAGCAGCGGGGCGGCCAGCGATCCGGCCACCAGCCCGGCCACGGCCGCGACGACGGCCACCAGGACGTACTCCGCGAGCAGTACGACGGCGATCAGGCCCGGTGTGCCCCCGGCCCCCTTCAGGAGCCCGACACGCCTGGTCTGGTCGGCCGTCCGGCCGCCGACCAGCACCGAAAGACCGGCCACGGCCAGCAGGCCGAGCAGCCAGGCCCCGATCAGCAGAAGGATCTGGGAGTCCGCGGCCAGCTCGGTGGCGTCGTCGCGGATGTCCTCCCAGGTCTGCATGAGAGCGGCGCCGCCGTGTCCACGCTGGTGCGCGTCGACGAACGCCCGGGCCTCGTCCGCGTCGGCCAGCCTCAGGTTCATCACGTAGGCAGGGGAACCCGGATCCGGGGTGAGGCTCCGCAGGTCCGCCCGGGTGAGCCAGACCAGGCCCGGCTCGTGCAACAACCCCGCGGGCTGTCCGGCACCGGCCGGGTCACCGGGAACGACGTCGCTCATGCAACCGGCCGGGACGATGCAGGACGCCCCCGGATAGGGCGACAGGGCTGCGGTGACCGCCGTGCCGACGACCGTGAACGACCGGCCGTCCAGGATGACCGGATCACCGACGCGCACGTCGAGCGCGGCCGCGAAGGCGGCCTCGACCACCACGCCACCGTCGCCGACCCAGCCGCCCTGTACGATCTCGGGCTGGTCGACCGGCGCGGGCGCGGTGTCGCGTCCCACGACCTGCACGTCCGAGGTCCGATCGGCCGCCCGGAGCTTCGCGGGGACGACCGGGTACGGTCCGCTGTGGCCGACGACGCCGGGGGCACCGGCCAGCTTCTCCAGTTCCGCGAGACCGGGAAGCCTCGCGGTCCGGTCACCGCCGACGACGACCACGTCGGGCCCGCCGGTCGCCTCCCGGGTGCTCCGGTACGGGTCGGCGGCCGCGTCCCGCAGGACCAGCCCGAGCGTCAACGTCGTGGTGGCCGCCATGATGGCGAGCAGCAGGAGCACGGTCTCGGCGCGGCGCCGCCGCAGGTCGCGCACGGCGAGGCGGCACACGAGCAGGATGCGGCCCATCGCCGTCAGTCCTCCAGCCCGGCGAGGGCGCCGAGCCGGCCGGTGGTGCCACCGGTCAGCCTGGTCTCGTCCACGAACGCGCCGTCGCGCATCGAGATCAGCCGGTCCGCGGTGGCGGCGATCCGCGCGTCGTGGGTGACGATGACCAGCGTCTGGCCGGCCCGGTGCAGGCCCTCGAAGAGCCGCAGGACGTCCATGGTGGCGGCGCTGTCCAGATTCCCGGTCGGTTCGTCGGCCAGGACGACCAGCGGTTCGTTGCTCAGCGCCCGGGCGACCGCGACCCGCTGCCGCTGGCCACCGGACAGCGCGGAGGGCAGGAAACGCGCCCGGCCGGCGAGCCCGACCTGCTCCAGCAGCTCCTCCGCGCGCCGTCTGGCGGCTCGCGGCGAGCGTCCGGCCAGCAGCGCGGACAGCTCGACGTTCTCCACGGCCGTGAGCTCCTCCATCAGGTGGAAGGACTGGAAGACGAAGCCGACGGCGGTCCGCCGCATCCGGGCCAGGGCCTTCTCGCCGATGTCGTCGATACGGCGGCCGTTCAGCGACACCTCTCCGCCCGAGGGGCGGTCCAGCCCGCCGAGCAGATGCAGCAGCGTGGACTTCCCGCAGCCGCTCGGCCCCATGATCGCCACCGTCTCTCCTGCGGCGACGTCGAGATCGACCTCGTCGACGGCGCGCACCAATCCCTCCCCCTCGCCGTACTCCTTTCGCAGCCCGCGGGCGCGAAGCAGGGGCGTGCCGGTGGCGTTGCTCACGATCCACTCCTTCGGTGGGTCCAGTTCTTCTCGCACGCCTCGAGCCAGTGCAGGTCGGCCTGAAGCCGGAGCACGACGCCCTCCAGCAACAGCGCCGCGTCCGAGTGCTCGGGCTCGGCCATGGCGGCGCGCTGGGCGTCACGCAGTCGCCGCAGCAGCTCGCGGCGCTGGGCGTCGAGGAGGGCGAGCGGGTCGACCAGCCGGGCCGACGCCGCCGCGATCAGCTTGAGATGGAACTCCGCGAGGCCGGGTTTCGGCCAGCTCACATCGGCGATCCACTCGGCGACCCGCTCCCGGCCGTCGGGGGTGAGCGCGTACACCTTGCGGTCCGACCGGTCGGTGCCGTCGGCGGACCTCTCGACCGCCAGCAGGCCGGCCTTCTCCAGCCGGGTCAGCGTGACGTAGATCTGGCCGGCGTTCATCGCGTCCCCGAGAGGGCCGAGCGCGTCGCGCAGCCGGGCGCGCAGCTGGTAGCCGTGCGACGGCTCCTTGGCCAGCATGGCCAGGACCACTTCCTGCTGCATCGCGCCCTCCTATAACCGTTAGCCCCTATGTCTAACGGTTATCCTCTCTGACGGCAAGTCCGTACGGCGCGGGTGACGTTCATGGAACGTTCCATGAAGGCGGGACGAGTGTTCCGGGACGTGTCCGCGAGGGAGCCGACCGGGTCGTCAGGGTCGTCAGAGTCGCCAGGGTCGTCAGAGGGACGGGAGGAGGGACGGCCGCGTCATCCTTCCTCCCGGCGCGACGACCTTCCGGTGCACAGCGCGTCGAGCCGCTCCAGCGTCGTCGACATGCTCTCGATCCACCAGGAAGGGTCGCCGTCCAGCTCGGCGCGCTTGTTCTCGGTCAGGCGGGAAGCGTCGAAGATCTCGGTCACGATCGTCGCCCCGGGGCCGTCGGGGACGAGGTCGAACACCCACCGATGCCCCCACCGCGCCTCGGGCGAGGACGCGTCCGGGTGGCCGAGCCCGGACTCCGGCTCCCAGCCGATGCGACGGTCCGGTTCGTACTCCACGACGTGGTTGTTCATCTCGTAGTCGCCGTGCAGCTCGTAGTACATCCTCATGACGAAGACGTCCCCGGCGCCGGAGATCACCGCGTCCGAGGCGGGCCCCCGCAACATTCCGGAACCGTCCAGGTCGAGGTGCCGCGTGGGATCCGTCAGGATCCGGAAGATGTCACCCGCCGGAGCCTCGATGCGCCGGGACACCGCTATAGGCTCGTAGGCCTCTTCCGTCATCCGCACGTCCTTTCCGACCGTGGAGCATCGTCCGACCACTCGTGCGTGGATGCTACGCGGGGGGTACGACAATCCGGCCGGTAGGCCCTGCTCGAACCTCGTGGACGGCCGGTGCGCGGCCCGCGCGCGGCCCGTCCGCCGCTCAGCCGCGGCCGGTACGCCGGTAGTGGCGCATGGCCTTGGCGCGGTTGCCGCAACCGGCCATGGAGCACCAGCGACGCGTGCCGTTCTTCGACACGTCGTAGAAGTGCAGGATGCACTCGGGGTTCGCGCAGGGCCTGACGCGCTCGGGCCGGTCGGCCAGCAACCGGAGGAAGTCCTCGACCGCCGTCCACGCCGGTCCCCACGACGGCAGGTCGACCCGGACCTCGGTGGCCGGCCCGTCCGGTCGCAGCGAGCGGTGGATCCGGCCGCGGTCCAGCACGGCGTTCGCCGCCTGGAGCGCGTCGTCGCCGAAGGCGGGCACGGTGCGGACGAGACCGTCCAGGGCCGTCCTGGCCTGGAGCAGCCGGTCGAGCGTGTCCTCCTCGGCGGGCGCGTTCATCTCGCCCAGGGCGTCGCGCACGGGCGCGGAGCCGAGCCAGATCGCGAGCCCGCCGACACCGTCCAGCAGGTCGTGATGGCCGGCGGCGTCGATCCAGCGGGTGTTGAGCAGGTCGATCGACAGGGGCTCGCCGGTCAGGGGCCGGGGGTCCGCCGGGAGGTCTCGCGGCACTGAACTGGTCCTTGGGAACGGGGCTGGTCTGGGTTGACGTCCCCATCCTAACCCCTTACGAGCGGATGACAGGTTGACGCTCCCGTACCTAACCCTTAAAGTCCTTTTCAGTGGTTGCGGGAGCGTCTCGCGACCTCGACCTAGGGCATGTGACGACTTTGAGCACAATCACGAATCTGGTGACGGGGCACGTCGGGCTGAACGTCACCGACCTGGAGCGCTCGCTCGCCTTCTACCGCACGGTCTTCGACTTCGAGGTCATGGCCGAGGGCAGCGAGACCGACCGCCGCTGGGCCTTCCTCGGGCGGGACGGCCGGCTCCTGGTCACCCTGTGGCAGCAGAGCGAGGGCACGTTCGGCGTGAACACCCCGGGCCTGCACCACCTGTCGTTCCAGGTCGACACCATCGACGAGGTCAACGCGACGGCGGAGGTACTGCGCGGCCTGGGCGCCGAGTTCGCCTACGAGGGCGTGGTCCCGCACGGCGAGCAGGGCGTCTCCGGGGGCGTCTACTTCACCGACCCCGACGGCATCCGCCTGGAGATCTACGCGCCCACCGGCGCCGACCCCGCGGCCGCCCCCGTCCCCGGCGCTCCGACCTGCGGCTTCTTCTGAAAGGACCGTCTCGCGGAGCACCCGCGGTCACGCGGCCGTACGACTCACGGAGAAAGGATCACCGTGGCCACCTACCACAGCGGCGAGATCGCGGTACAGAACCGTGCCGGGCTCGGCGAACAGGCCGGCTTCTCCCTCGGCGGTATCGGCGAGACCGTGCCGGAGGTGGCCGCGGCGTTCCTCGCCGAGCAGCCGATGATCGTCGTCGGCGGCGCGGACGCCTCGGGACGGGTCTGGGCGAGCCAGCTCACCGGCCCGCCCGGGTTCCTGCGCACGCCCACGCCCCGGGTCCTCACCGTCGGCGCGCTCCCAGCGCCCGGCGACCCCCTGGAGGACGTCCTGGCCGGGGTCGCCGGGCACCACGGGTCCGTCCCGGTCGGCATGATCGCCATCGAGCCCGCCACCCGGCGGCGGATGCGGATCAACGGCCGCGCCGTCGTCGAACGCGACGGCCTGCGCGTCGACATCGACCAGGTCATCGCGAACTGCCCCAAGTACCTGCAGAAGCGGGACCACCGCGTCCTCGAACCCGACGCCGAGGCGGCTTTGGTCCGTACCGTCACCGACGGCACCGCGCTCGACGCGGCTCAGCGGCGCACCGTCCGCGAGGCCGACACCTTCTTCGTCGCCACCGTCTCCGACCGCGGAGACGCCGACGCCTCGCACCGCGGCGGCAACCCCGGTTTCGTCCAGGTGCTCTCGCCCACCCTGCTCCGCTGGCCCGACTACGTCGGGAACGCCATGTTCCTGACGCTGGGGAACCTGGCCCTCAACCCCGCGGCCGGCATCGTCCTGCCCGGCTGGGAGACGGGTTCCGCGCTGCACCTCACCGGGACGGCCCGCACCCTGTGGGATCCGGCGGAGGCCGCCCGGATCCCCGGAGCCCGGCGCCTGGTGGAGTTCTCGATCGAGGCCGTACGGGAGATCTCCGCCGCGAGCCCCCTGCGGTGGAGCGCCCCGGCCTACTCCCGATTCAACCCGCCGGTGCGCTGAGCGTCTTCCGCTCGGCGCGCGGCGTACCCGACCCCGTAATGGAGCCACCCGTGCAGATCACCGTGGACATGAACCTCTGCGAGAGCCACGGACAGTGCGTCTTCGCGGCGCCCGGCGTCTTCTCGTTCGACGACGACGACCACCTGCTGTACGACGCCACCCCCGCCGACGCCCTGCGGGCCACGGTGGAGGCTGCCGCGGCGAGCTGTCCCGTCCGCGCCATCGGCGTCACCCCCCGGTGAACGCGACCACCGGCCGGCTGGTGATCGTCGGAGCCTCGCTCGCCGGTCTCAGGGCGGCGGAGGCCCTGCGCGCCGGCGGCTTCACCGGCGACCTCACCATCGTCGGGGACGAACCCCACCTGCCCTACGACCGGCCACCGCTGTCGAAGCGGATCCTGACGGCGGACCCGGCGCACGACCCGGCACCCGGCCTGACGTGGGACAACGACCTGCCGCTGCCGGACGGCCTGGAGGCGCGGTGGGAACTCGGCCGTCCGGCCGTCCGCCTCGACCCGCGGGGAAGGACGGTCACCCTCGCCGACGGCACCCGGCTGGCCTACGACGGCGTGCTCGTCGCGACCGGCGCGACCGCCCGCGGCCGGCCCGACCCGGACCGCGGGGTCCTCACCCTCCGGACCCGGGACGACGCGCTGAGGCTGCGGGCCGAACTCCGTCCGGGACGCAGGCTCGTCGTCGCCGGCGCGGGCTTCCTGGGAGGGGAGATCGCGGCCGCCGCCCGCACGCGCGGCCTGGCCGTCACCCTGGTCGAGGCCGCGAGCCTGCCCCTGGAGCGGGCGATCGGGTCGGTCCCCGGCGCGTTCGTGGCCGAGCTGCACCGCCGGGCGGGCATCGACCTGCGGACCGGCACCACGGTGACCGACTTCCTGTTCACCCGTGGCCGCCTGTCCGGTGTCCGCCTGTCCGACGGCACCGAGACACCCGCGGACATGGCCGTGCAGGCACTCGGCGCCGTACCCGCCACCGGCTGGCTGGCCGGGTCCGGCATCGACATCGGCGACGGCGTGCGCTGCGACGTCCACCTGCGCGCCCTGACCCCGGACGGGACCGTCGTGCCGGGCGTGGTCGCGGCCGGCGACGTCGCCCGCGTCCCGCACCGCCTCGCCGACGGGACCTCGATCGTCCTCGGACACTGGACCAACGCCGCCGAGCAGGGCGCCGCGGCCGCGCACACCCTGCTGAACCCGGACGAGCCCCGCCCGTTCACCGGCGTTCCCGGCTTCTGGTCCGACCTGCACGGCGCCCGGATCCGGTCGGCGGGCCTGCCCGCCCTGGCGGACGAGGTGCGCGTCCACGAGCACGACCTCCCGGGCCGGCACCTGGAGGTCTCCTACCACCGGGACGGAAGGCTCGTCGGAGCCCTGACCGTCGGCCGTACCGGCAGGCTCGTCCCCTACCGGCGCCGGCTGGAGGCGGCGAGCCTTGACCCGGCGTCGTCCGCGGCGCACGGACGCGCCCACCCCGCGCGAGTCCGCTCGTGACCACCCGTCACGACTCGTCGGGACGGGGAGCCGCGGCTCATCGGGACGGGCACGGCCCTGCCGGTCATCGGCGGCCGGTCGGACCCGGGTCGGTGACCTGGTCGAAGAGGTCCGGATGGTGCCAGGGGAGGGTGACGGGCTCGTCGGGGACGTCACCGGCGAGCAGGCGTTCCAGCAGGTCCGCCAGGCCGAACGGGATCACCTGTTCGTCGGTGCTCCGGAGCTCGGGCAGGGACCACCAGCGGAAACCGTCGATCAGCGACCGTTCGTGATCCTCCATGCCGGAGACGTCGACCTCCAGCTGTCGGCCGCGGAGGAAGAAGAAGGACTCGCGGGAGAAGAACAACCGGCCGTCGGCCCTGCGCCAGCGACCCTCGGCGGCGGCCACGACGTGCCCGAGCTCCTCGGGCGGGACCGAGTACCCCGTCTCCTCGCGGAGCTCTCGTGCCGCGGCGTGGTTCAGGGGCTCGCCGTCGTTGATGCCGCCACCCGGGGTGAACCACGAGTACTCGGCGGCATCCGTCATCCCCAGCCCGCGATAGAGCAGGATTCGATCTTCGCCGTCGACCAGCAGGATGCGCGCGGACGGTCGGAGGGTCACGTCGGGCATGACGATGATCCTAGATGCCGCCGCGGAGGGGCGGCCATCGCGATCCGGCCGCGACACCGGGAACGCCACTCCGGCGGGAAGGCCGCTCCCATGGAAAGGCCCCTCTCACGGAAAGGCCCGATCGCACGAGGACGACCCGTCTCACGGGGAGGCCGACACGCCCGGCCGGACGACGCCGGCGACGGAGACCACCCGGTCACGGTGCCAGCGGAGCAGGCCGGTGAAGGCCAGCCCGGAGGTCACCACGCCCCCGACGACCCGTACCCAGTGGCCGGTCTCGAACTCGGCGGCGACGGTACGCAGGTAGGCGGCGGAGTGGGTGCCGACCGGGTCCACGAACATGATCGTGTTGCGCGGCCAGAAGAAGAGCGCGGAGAACAGGAACTCCGCGCAGACGAACACGACCGTGGCGGGGACGATCCACCGGCGCACCGACGGCGTACGCCAGGTGAGCAGGGACGCCAGCACGGCGCCGATCACGGTGGTCAGCCCGAGCGGCGGGAAGAAGTCGGACGGACCCGCGGCGACGATGAACTCGCGGGTCAGGACGAGCGAGGCGGGCGGGTCCCGGAAGATGTTCGGGTAGAGCATCACGGTCTCGGCGATGACACCTCCCATCGAGATCATCGAGGTCCATACGAGCACGATCAGGACTGCGGTCGTCACACGCGGCGCGCGGATCATCAGGGAACTCCGTTCCGTCCGTTCGGGTGGTCGGTCGTCCGGGGACGGGACGAGTGGTCGTTCGTCCGGGGACGGGACGAGGCTAGGAGGCGGCGGGGTGCCCGGTCGTCCGGCCGGGATCCCGTCCCGGGGTCGCCTCCCGACGTACCGGGACGCCCGACGGATACGCCCGCAGACGGCGGTGCCGGACGGTGCGCCTTTCGTACACTGCCCGGGTGCAGACAGTGCGGATCCACGCCCGCGTCGCCGACGCGGGTGTCGGAGCGGCCGTCACGGCCGTGGTCACCGTCGCGATCGCCGCCGACCTCGACGCCGGCCTCGGTGGCGGCCCGGCACCACCGGTGGCCGCCTACCTGTTCGCGCCCGCGTTCGGCGCGCTGATGCTCCTGCGGCGGCGCTTCCCGGTCCTGGTGCTGCTGGCCACCACCGCTGGACTGATCGGGTACTACGCCGTGGACTTCCCGCCGATCGGCCTGGCGCTCCCGCTGGCCGGCGCGCTGTACTCCGCGGCCGAGGCCGGCAGGTGGCGGTGGGCGGCCGGGGTGACCGTGGCGACGATCGCGGTGTCCGGCTTCTTCAGGCTCCGTGAGGGCGACGACCCCGGTTACCTCTTCGGGCAGGAGCTGACCTCGGCCGCGGCGCTGATGATCGCGATGATCACGGTGGGCGACGGCATCCGTACCCGCCGCCTGCTCAGGGCCGAGATGCGCCACCGCGAGGCGGCCGCGGCCGAGGAGCGAGAACGGGTGGCGGCGCGCAGGACCGAGGAGGAGCGGCTGCGCATCGCCCGCGAGCTGCACGACGTCCTCGCCCACACCGTCACGGTCATCTCGGTGCAGGCCGCGGTCGCCGCCGAGGCGCTCGGTGACGATCCGCCCGCGGCCGGGTCCGCGCTGGAGGTCATCCGGCAGGCGAGCGGGAACGCGATGAAGGAACTGCGCGCGACCCTCGGGCTGCTCCGCGAGGGAGGCGGGGTGACGACCCCGCTCGCGCCGGTCGGCGGGCTGGCCCAGCTGGAACGGCTGGCCCGCACCACGAGCGAGAGCGGGTTGCCGGTGACCGTGCGGGTCCTGGGCGAGCCGGTGACGGTGCCGCACGTCGTCGAGGCGACGGCCTACCGGGTAGTCCAGGAGTCGCTGACCAACGCGCTGCGCCACGCGGGCGCCACCGCCGCCGAGGTGGTGGTCCGCTACGGGGACGAGCTGCGGGTCAGCGTGACCGACGACGGCCGCGGCGGCGAGCCCTTCGCGTCCCCCGCTGACACCACCGTCCCCTTCGCTGCGGACGTCGCCGCCGGGAAGGACGCCGCGCGGGGCGTCACGAGCGGTGGGTACGGTCTGCGCGGCATGGTGGAACGGGTGGAACTGCTCGGCGGCACGGTCCGGGCGGGCGGCGGAGGCGGCGGGTTCCGGGTGGACGTCACGCTCCCGCTCGCGGTGACGGACCGTCCCGCCGCGGACATCGTCCCCGCTCCCGCCGGGCCTCCCGTCGAGCCTCCCGTCGAGACCCCCGCCGCGAACACCTCCGCGAACACCTCCGCGAACACCTCCGCGAACACCTCCGTGAACACCACCGGGGGAGCCCGGTGAGCGCCGGGACGCCGATCCGGGTCGTGCTCGTCGACGACCAGCAGCTCGTCCGGGCGGGTTTCCGGGCGCTGCTGGAACGGGCACCGGACATCGTGGTCGTCGGCGAGGCCGCCGACGGTGAGGCGGGTGTGGCGCTGGTCCGCGCCGAGCGTCCCGACCTCGTCCTGATGGACGTGCGGATGCCCGGCCTCGACGGTGTCGAGGCGACCAGGCGGATCGTCGCGGACGAGCGGTTGCGCGCGGTCCGGGTGATCGTGCTCACCACCTTCGACACCGACGAGTACCTCTTCGCGGCGATCCGGGCGGGCGCGGCCGGTTTCCTGCTGAAGGACGCCGGGCCCGGTGAGCTCCGGGAGGCCGTGCGCACCGTCGCCTCCGGGGACGCGCTGCTCTCGCCATCGGTGACCCAGCGGGTCCTGAACGCGGTCGCGGCGTCGTCGGAGCGGTTCGACGCCGGCCTGATCGCGGGGCTGACCGAGCGGGAACGCGAGGTGCTCGCCGAGGTCGGGGCGGGCCGGTCGAACGCGGAGATCGGCGCCGTGCTCTTCATCAGCCCGGCCACCGCGCGCACCTACGTCAGCCGGTTGCTGGCCAAGCTCGACGCCCGCGACCGCTCCCAGCTGGTCGTCATCGCGTACGAGAGCGGCCTGGTCCGTCCCGGAGGGGCCTGACCGCCCGGTTCTCTCCCGACCGCCGGGCTCTCGTCTGACCCCCCGGTCCTCGTCTGACCACCCGGTTCTCTTCCGACCGCCCGGCTCTCAGGTCCCGCCGGGGGTGATCCCGTACCTGCGCAGCCGGTCGGCCTCGCCGGTCCGGCCGAGCCGTCTCAGCAGGTCCGTCACCTGCCGCAGGGCCCCGGGGACCCCCAGCTCGGCGGCCCTGAGATAGGTGAGGACCGCCCCGTCCGGACGGCCGACCTCGCGCAGCAGGGCCGCGGACCAGACCAGGGCCTCCAGGTCGCCCGCCTCGGTACGCGCGTCCAGCCAGGCGATCGCCTCCTCGGCGCGGCCCGTCTCGCGCATCAGGTCCACCGCGTACCCGAGGGCGGCTCCGTCGCCGTGCTCGGCGCGGGCCCGCAGCCATTCGACGGCCTCGCCGGATCGTCCGGTCTGGTGCAGCAGCGCGGTGAGCCGCCCGAGGGCGTCGAGGTCCCCGTCCCCGGCGCGGGCGCGCAGCCAGCTGACGGCCTCCTCGGTCCGTCCGGACTCCTGGAGGAGCTCGACGGCCTTCCACAGGGCGTCGGTGTCGCCGTTCCCGGCGCGGGCGCGCAGCCAGGCGATCGCCTCCCCGGTCCGGTCCGCCCGCTGGAGCAGCTCGACCATCCGCCAGCCCGCGTCGGTGTTCCCCGCCTCGGCGGCGCGGCGGTAGGCGGCCAGGGCCTCGCCGGTCCGGCCCGTCCGCTCCAGCAGCTCGACCATCCGCCAGCCCTCGCCGACACGGCCGGCCCCGGCGGCGCGGCGGTAGGCGTCCAGCGCCTCCTCCCACCGGCCCTGCCCGTACAGCAGGACGGCCATCGGCCAGTGGGCACCGGCGTTGCCCGCCTCGGCGGCGCGCCGGTGGGCGGCGATGGCCTCCGTGACGCGTCCCGCCTCGCTCAGGAAGGAGGGCACCAGCTCGACGGCGTGCCGGTCACCGTCCCGGGCGCGGGAGGCCAGCCAGGCCACGGCCTCCCCGGTCCGGCCGGTGTGCCGCAGCAGCCGGGCCGCCTGTTCGAGCGCGAGGTCGTCACCGGTCCGCGCCCGTGCCCTGAGCCGGGCGATCGCCCGGTCCACCTGCCCGGTCTGCCGCAGGAGCCCGACCATCCGCCAGAAGGCGTAGGTGTCGCCGTCCCGCGCCCGCCCGGTCAGCCAGCCGACCGCCTCCTCGGTCCGGCCCCGCCGCCGGAGCAGCTCGACCAGCTCGGCGGTGGCGCGATGGTCACCGTGCTCGGCGCGGGCGCGCAGCCAGGTGACGGCCTCGTCGGTACGGTCCGCCTCCACCAGCAGCCGGACCGCCTGCCGCAGGGCGCGGTGGTCGCCGCGCTCGGCCAGGCCCCGCGTCCGGGCGATCGCCTCCCCGGCCCGTCCCGTCCGCACCAGCAGGGCGACGGCCCGTTCGAGGGCGTGCCGGTCGCCCGTCTCCGCGGCGCGCAGGTAGGCGGTGATCGCCTCCTGCTCGCGGCCCGTCCGCAGCAGCAGGGAGCCCAGCCACGCCGGGGCGTCCAGGTTCCCGGCCTCGGCGGCACGCCGGTAGACGGCGAGGGCCCGCTCGGGGTGTCCCGCCCGGTCCAGCAGGGCCGCCGCCCAGCCGAGCAGACCGGCGTCGGCCTCCCGGGCGAGGTCCCGCGTCAGGACGACGGCCTCGCCGATCCGTCCCGTCTCCACCAGCAGCTCGATCACCTCCCTCAGCGCGTCGGTGTTCCCGGCCTCGGCGGCGCGCCGGTAGGCGGCGATCACCTCCTCGTGGTGCCTCACGTCGCGCAGCAGGGGGGTGATCCGGCGCAGGACCCGGGCGTCGTCCAGCCCGTCGTGGGCCCGCAGCCAGGCCAGCACCTCACCGGCCCGTCCCGCCTCCCGGAGCAGGGTGATCGCCTGCCCGGCCGCCTCCGGATCGCCCGCGGCGGTGGCGCTCCCGTACAGCCGGAGGGCGTGGCGGTGCAGGCCGCGGGCATGGGCCTGCACGGCCACGGACAACTGCTCTCCGGGGGCTGCGTGCAGGATCAGCGCGTCCCACACGGCCGCGGGCACCGGACGCGTACGGCGACCGGCGCGGCCGAGCTGCTCCAGGTGGTCCGCCAGCCGGAAACGGGCCGGTACGCCGGGAAGGGGACGGACCGGGACGAGCGGGCCGCCGACCCCTCGATGGCGCGCGCAGGCGTGGGCCATGGCCCGGTCGAACCAGTCCCGGGGCAGGTCCTCCTGCTGCGGACCGGTCAGGTAACCGGGTGCGGCGGCCCTGAGCAGGGCGTCCGGCAGGACCGGGCCGTGGCCGGCGCGCCTGGCGTCCATGGCCGCCTCGATCAGGGCCCTGACCGGCGCGGGCGCGTCGCGGTAGCGCTTGACCAGGGCGGGCGCGCCGGCGAGGTACTGGGCGATCCGGCCGTCACGGGCCTGGGCGTACGCGCGCGCCAGCCGAGGGTCGCGCGCCGTCGCCGCGCGCACCGCCTCCAGCGCGGGCCCGGTGAAACGGCCGGGCACGTGGACCGCGGTGCCGGTCAGCAGCGCCCGCGCCCGGGCGTGGGGGTCGGCGGGAGCACGGGAAGGGCCGCCGATGGAACCGCCGGCGGGGCCGTCCGCGGCGGTACCGGTCGCGGCACCGGCGGGGGCGGCGGTCAGCGCGGTCCAGTACTCCGGCCAGATGGTGCCCAGGACCAGCACGGGGCCGCGTTCGGGGTCGCGCACCAGGGCCCGCAGCCCGGCGGCGACCCGCTCGCCCTGCTCGTCCGGGGTGAGCAGGTGGAGCTGGGAACGGTCGAGCCACACGACGGTCCTCGGCGTGACGAAGGCCAGGGCGTCGGCGGTCTCCTCGGGACGGTCCCGGTCGGCCGGTCGCCACAGCCGCCACCCGCCGGGCAGCAGCCGTACGGCCTCCCAGCAGGTCCGGGTCTTGCCGGTGCAGGAGTCGCCGACCAGCATCGCGATGCCGCTCTGCCCGGCCGCCGCCCGCCGTACCAGGGCGGCCAGTTCCTCGTCGTGCCGGCGCGGTACGTAGACGGGCAGTCCCGGCGGGCCCGTCGTCCCGGCTCCCCGGCCCTTCGTCCCGGCCCCCGGATCGGTCGTCCCGGTTCCTGAGCCGGTCGTCCCGGTTCCTGAGCCGGTCGTCCCGGTTCCTGAGCCGGTCGTCCCGGTTCCCGGGCCGGTCGTCCCGGCCCCCGGGCCCGCCGTCCCTGTTCCCGGGCCGGTCGCCTCGGGCCCCCGGTCGATCGACGGGTGCACCCCGAGCGCGAACGGGTCGGTCAGCGAGCGGATCGGCACCCCCGCCGCGACGGCCAGGCGGCTGCGCGCCCACAGCTCACGAGCCCGCCCGGCCGCAGGACCGGGATCCTGCCCGGCCAGGCGGGCCAGCACGGTGACGACGGCGATCACGTCGGCCTGCACGGGAGGCGGCCGGACCGAGGTCAGCATGTGGTGCACGGCGTCGGGCCCGGGAGCGGCGGGAAGGCCGTCGTCGGCGACGATCATGGCTGCGACGGCACCGGGAGCGGGCGCGCCGGCCTCCAGGTACAGCTCGTACAGCAGATCCTTGAGCTCGCGCAGCGGTCCCGGGGGGATCCTCGGGCGAGTGACAGGGCGCGACCCCCGCCGGACCCGGCCGCCGCTCTCATCGCCGCTCATCGCAACATCATCACCCTTTATGAAGGGCGTTAAGGATTAAATCAAGAATACGCATCCAGAAGAACGCCTTATCCTAATTTAGGACTTTCTTAATAATATTTGCGCGACGTTTCACCGTTTACGGATATCCCGCCCTGGTGTGCGGGACCGGCCCGGCCGGACCGCGTTTCCGGTCACGTGGAACCGGTGACGGAGACGAACCCGGAACCGGGACGGTAGTCGGGCGACTGGTGGCGGAAGTAGGTGTTGTAGACCTGGCAGTAGTGACCGCCCCGGGCCAGCAACGTGGCGTGGTCGCCCTCCTCGACGATCCGGCCGTGATCCAGCACGATGATCCGGTCGACGTGCTCGATCGTGGACAACCGGTGGGCGATGACGATGGAGGTGCGGTCGGCCAGCACCCGGTCCAGCCCTTCCTGGATCTGGGCCTCGGTCAGCGGGTCGACGCTGGCGGTGGCCTCGTCCAGGACCACGATCGCCGGATCCTGGACGAGCAGGCGGGCCAGCGCGACGAGCTGGCGCTGGCCCATGGACAGGGCACGGCCGTACTCGCCGACGTCGGTCCGCAGGCCGTCGGGCAGGGCGTCGATCCAGTCGCCGCCACCGACCGCCGCGGCGGCGGCCAGCACCTCCTCGTCGGTCGCCTCCGGCCTCGGGTAGCGGATGTTGTCGGCGACGGTGCCGCTGAACAGGAACGGCGCCTGCGGGACCGCGCCGATCTGCCGCCGGTACCCGGCCAGGTCCAGCGTGCGGATGTCACGGCCGTCGATCGTCAGCAGGCCGTCCTGGAACTCGTAGAACCGGGTGATCAGTTTGCTGAGCGTGGACTTGCCCGCACCGGTGTGGCCGACCAACGCGACGCTCTCGCCCGCCTCGATGACGAGGTCGAAGTCCCGCAGGACGGTGCTGCCGGCCTCGTAGCCGAACGTGACGCCCTGGAACTCGATGCGGCCCGCGAGCCTGCCGACCGGCCGGGGATCGGTCTGCACGACCCGGGGCGGCGCGTCGATCAGGGCGAAGACCCGCTCGGACGCGGACAGGCCCTGCTGGAACTGGGACCAGAACGCGGCGATGGAGGTCAGCGGGATCCAGAAGAGCGCGACGCTCTGCAGGAAGAGGTACCAGTCACCGGCGGACAGCTCACCGCCGAGCGCCCGGGTGCCGCCCACCTGGACGAGACCGACCGTGGCCAGCCCGGCGACCAGGAAGAGCACGGGGAAGATGCTGGAGAAGACGAAGCCCTGGCGGAGCGTCACCCGGTAGCTCTGCTGGTTGATCGGGCGGAACTCGTCGTAGATCCGCTGCTCCTGGCGGAAGTTCTTGGCGACGGTGATCCCGCCCATGGTCTCCTGCAGGGTGGCGTTCACGCGGCTCAGCGAGCGTTGTGCCCTGCGGGTGCTGGTGCGGGCGACCTTGCGGAACAGCAGGGCCACGGCCATGACGACCGGCGCCACGACAAGGGTGAGCAGGGCGAGCCCGACACTGCGCTGGAAGAGCAGGACCGCCACGAAGCCGACCATCAGCACCTGGCTGATCAGGTCCATCGTGAGGGTGGAGACGGTGGCGAAGTCGTCGGTGTCGGAGGTGACCCGGCTGACGATCCTGCCCGACGGGGTCTCGTCGTAGAACGACAGGTCGCGTTCGAGCACGGCGTCGAAGGCGTCCTCGCGCAGGCGCAGGACGACGTCGCCGGTGACCTTCGCGCTGTACCACTGGCGGACGAAGTTGAACAGCCAGCCGAGCACCCCGGCGAGCAGCAGGCCGGCGCTGAGCCGCAGGCCGACGTCGGCGATCGTGCCGTTCTGGATGCCGTCCACGCCCTCGCTGATCAGCAACGGCATGGCCGCCTGGGTCAGCGAGAACAGCACGATCATGACCGCGACCAGGACCATCGACCCCAGCTTCGGCCGGAAGTACGACAGGATCCTGCGGAGCAGGTCACGGTCGCTGTAGGTGCGGTCGTAGTCCTCGGCGTCGAGACCGTCCATGACGAAGCCCATCAGGCGTGCCCTCCCTGCTCGCTCGCCACGACCACGGCCGGGTCCGCGGCCCCGGTGCCCGGCAGGTCGACCTCGTCGTAGTGGGCGAAGATCCGCCGGTACAGACGGCTCCGGGAGATCAGCTCGTCGTGCGTGCCGAAGTCCACCAGCTCGCCCCGGCGGAGCAGCAGGACCTTGTCGGCCCAGCGGATCTGGGAGAGCCGATGTGTGATCAGGAGCGTGGTGCGCCCGTCCTGGACGCGGTCGATGGCCTGCTGGATCCTGTCCTCCGTGGCGGAGTCGATCGCGCTCGTCGAGTCGTCGAGCACGAGGATCGCCGGATTCGTCAGCAGCGCCCGCGCGATGGCCAGACGCTGGCGCTGGCCACCGGAGAGGGTGATGCCGCGCTCCCCGATGACCGTGTCGTAGCCCTCGTCGAGCTCGCCGATGAACTCGGCGGCCTGGGCCTCCTCCGCCGCCCGGACGACGGCCTCCCGGTCCGCCCGCGGGCCCAGCCCGAAGGCGATGTTCTCGGCCACCGAGCGGGAGAAGAGCACGATGTCCTGCTCGATGGTGGAGATCTGGGAGCGCAGCGAGTCGAGGTCCCACTCGCGCACGTCCACGCCGTCCACCAGGATCCGGCCCGCGGTGACGTCGTAGATCCGCGGGACCAGCTTCGCCAGCGTGCTCTTGCCCGAACCGGTCTCACCGACGACGGCCACGGTCTCTCCCGGCCGCACGCCGAACGTCACGTCGCGCAGCACCGGATCGCCGTCCCCGTAGCCGAACGTCACGTTCTCGAAGACGATCGATCCGTCGATCGGCGCGGTGTGGCCGTCGGCGCGCTGCCCGAGCTCGGTCTCGGTGTTCATGATGCTCAGGATCCGGCGGGAGGACACGATGCCGAGCTGCACCAGCGAGAAGGTGAAGATCGAGATCGAGGTCGGAAAGCCCAGCATGCCCATCAGGCCCATGAAGGCGACCAGCTCGCCGATCGTCAGGGCGCCCGCGGCCTGGAGGTACAGGCCGTGCCAGAGCGCCCCGGCCATCGCGAAGGCGAAGAGCAGGGTCGGCAGGTAGCGGGCCTGGACCAGGCCGTTGGCGGCGAAGGAGTCGCGGTAGCGCCGGGCGCGGGTCCGGAACCGCCGTCGCTCCTGGTCCTCCTGCGCGGTGACCTTGATCACCTCGATGCCGCGGACGGCCTCGTTCAGCCCGGCGTTGAGGTCGCCGAACTCCTCCCGCATGCGGGTCGCCACGGGATTGAGCCGCCCCATGTAGTGCCGGAGCGCGATGACGAAGACGACCCCGAACAGGCAGGGCACCAGCAGCAGGCGCGGGTCGATCGCGGCGATGAAGACCAGCGGCACCAGGCCGGTCAGGCCGGAGTCGACGATCAGGTCGACGCCCGGGTTGATCATCGCGGAGAGCTGCCGGATGTCGTTGGCCGCCCGCGCCATCAGGTCGCCGACGCGCTGCCGGTTGTGGAAGGTCTGGCTCTTGCCCAGCAGGCTGACGTACAGCTCGTCCCGGGCGTCGCGCTCCAGCCGCTTGGCCAGGACCTCGCCGGACAGGCGAGCGACCACGTCGAAGGCGCCGCGGGCCACCACGATCGCCAGCAGCCCCAGCGAGATCAGGCCCAGCGCCCGTGCCGCGCCGCCGCCACCGTTCAGCACGACGTCGAACGCCCCGCCGGTGAGCCCGGGGACCAAGCCGTTGAGCACCACCATGACCAGCGACGAGCCGAGGAAACCGGTCAGCTGGAGCGGGTGACGGCGGACGTGGGACCAGATCCAGCGCACCGGGCTCCGCCTGTCGTACGGGCGGCCGGAGACGGAGAACTCCGCGCTGCTGCTGGACACGGCTTGGCTCCCGGACGGGTCGAGGACGGGGGTCGGACCTGCTTTCTATCACCGGCCCCCGACGGTTTCCCATCGGATTGTTCTCGCCCCGCCCCCCGCGGGCCCTGTCGCGCGACAAGGGACGACGTGACAAGGGACGACGTGGCAAGAGACGACCCAGCGCCTCCCGGCGGGCTCCGGTGTACCGGGTCACCGCCGGGAGGCGCCGGGTCGGTTCGTCACCCGGAGGTCACTGCCAGGTGTCCAGACGGCAGCCGTCGGCGGTCTTGCCGTTGTTGCAGTGGTTGAGCTGGAGGGAGTCGAGCTGGTAGGCGAAGGTCTGGCCTGCGGGGCTGACCACCGAGATCTGGACGCCGGTCGCTCCGGCCGGGGCGGTCGCGCTGTGCCGGTATTCCGTCCAGGTGCCGGTCAGCGCGATGGCCGGACCGTCACTGGCGGAGATCAGGGTGTTGGACGAGTTGTACCACGACAGGCGCAGCTTCACGTTGCCGGAGGTGGCGGTGGTCATCTTGGCGAAGAACCTGTAGGTCTGGCCGGCGGTCACCGCGGGTTTGCGGGTGACCGACACGACGCCGGCGGCGTGCGACTGCACGCTCATGGTGAGCGACCGGCGGCCGTCGTAGTGCTTGGCCGAGATCTGTGACGTCGGGCCGGGCGGGGTCACCTGGATCCAGCCGCCGCCCGAGACGCTGAACCCGGTCGGGGTGGCGTACGGCGCGTCGGCCTCGACGGTGCGTTCCTGCGCGGTCAGCAGGTCGTTGCTGTAGCCGATGTCGCAGCAGGTGGGGGTGGTGAAGTAGGGCCAGGCCGCGACGTTCACCTTGCGGGTGTCACCGGCCTCGTTGCCGGTGTAGAAGGTCGCCGTGGTCTCGCTCGGGTCGTAGTAGTTGTTGAAGTCATGGTCCAGCTGCCAGTCGTATCTCGGGTTGGACATGACGTCGGGATAGCTGAGGTGGTCGACGGCCTCGGTGACCTTGGGATGGTCCACGTAGAAACCGTCCGCGCCGAGGTGGATCAGTTCGTGCAGCTGGGTGGCGCTGGACCATTCGTCGGCGGTCGCCGCGCACGTCGTCGTGCACCAGGCGGTCGCGGTCCCGTTGAAGTCCTCGAACACCACGTACTTGCGGTTGGCGTTGTCGTACCCCGCCGCGCCGAGATCATCGGTGATCTTGTCCACCGTGGTCTCGCCGCCGATCACGCCGGCCTCGATCTTCTCCGGTACCACCAGCGCGCGGGCGTAACCAGAGTAGGTGCCGGTGTCGTAGCCGGTGCGGCAGCTCAGCTTCAGGTGCTGGTCGTAGTTGGTGGACTCGTCCAGTTCCAGGTCCATCCGGTCGACCAGCTTGGCGATCTGTTCGACGTGGGTCTCGTAGTTGTTCCCGCCGCCGTCGTGCCAGGCGTAGATCACCTGGATGGCCGGGGTGCTCCCGCTCGCGTTCTTGGGGTCGGACAGCGTCGTGGTGCAGCCACGCTTGGGAACGGCGGCGTCCACCGGCAGTGCGTACGGACCGGTGGGTTCGTCGAGGTACGGCGGCGCGAATGCGGCCACCGGACTCGCCATCGCCAGGACGACGAGTCCCCCCGCGGCGATCGCCGACATGATGCGACGCAGTTTCAGTGACAAAGGTGTTCCTCCCGTTGAGAACCCATGATCGGGAGAGTAATCAGCGCCACCGACGAAACAAATACCTCATTTTCAGTATTTTCGGACTAATCAATAAACGTGCGGTCTTGCCCGAATATCGGGTTTGCCGCAATCAAAAAGGTAGTGCTGATAACGGTTTCGGTCGGCTGTCTTTTTCTTAAGAATCCCCATAGGGCGGCTTATGTTGATTTAATCACTCATGTCCATGAAAAGGGTGATTCATGCGTTTTGTGCCGTATGGCGGAGTCGATGGACCGACAGGGGTCTCGTGGCGAACGGCGAAAGTCCAGCGGACGTGGCTCTGAACTGCGGTCACCGAGGGTCTTGAGGACGGTCGCCGGTCTCTCGGCCACCCGGATGCTCGGCCGTCGTGCGACGTGACGGCGGGCCCGGTGGGCCCGGTGGGCCCGGCGGCGATGTGTCCCGGGAAGGGTTCACCGGCTCACCGGCACCGGGGCGATCCGCTCGCCGCGGGGGTGACGGCCTGCTCGCCGGGCCGTACCGGCCGGAAACCGGGATGCCGGACCGTGAAAGCGGCATGTACCCTGCGCGAGGACCTTTTGAAAGGGAATAGTCGTGGGACACGTTGAGGTCGGCCGTCCGACGTGGGTGTCGTGACCCCTGGGAAGTGCTCGGAACTCTCGCGGGCATCTCAGTACGGGCTCATCTGGCCTAATACCTTGGCGGCGAGGGCTATGAGCAGCTCGGCTTTCTCCAGGTCCTGCAGCACGTCATCGGGAGTGATCTCCGGGGTGTCTGGGCGTGGATATTCAGCGCTGTTGCGACGGCGGCGCATCCGGTCGAAGGAGCGGAGTGTCTGTCCGAGCGGAGGATCCAACTGAGCCGTCACCACGTCCAGCACCGCGAGATGCCCGCCCCTGCTTGTGGCACGTAAGCCCTGATTTTCCAGGATCGACGCGAGAGCCTTCCGCGAGGCGTCGTAGACGAGTTGGTAGGCCCCTGTGGGGTCTGTCCCGACACCGCTGCGGGCGAGAACAATGTGCCGCTCGGCCTGGGCGATCATGGTATCGGCATGTTCCCGGCTCGGCGGTACCCGCTCCAACTGACCGGCGGTCAGCATCGCGTCGATCCGGTCGCGTCCCTGCATCCATCTCACGGTGTTCTCCGGTTCTGAATCAAAAGATGGAGGGGCTTGTTCCGCAGGGACGTCACGAACGGGTCGCCCTGGTCGGCGTGCCACGACGCAGGCGAGATCCGGTTGATGTTCACCTCGCGGCCGAGAACGCGTTCTGCCGCTCGTGCCGCGTCGTACAGTTCGTCCTCGTCCGGGGCGCCCACCACGAGGACATCGATGTCACGCGGGGACGGTCCGGTCTGATTCGCGTGCCGGGCGGCCCAGGAGCCGTAGATGTACGCCTCGTCGATGCCCGGGATCGGCTGGAGGAGGGGCGGCAGGACGGCCGCCGGGCCGAAGGTCACCGCCAGCAGGTCGGTGAGCGGCTTGGCGACGATCGTGTCGGTGTCGGCACGGATGAGGCGGAGGTTGCCGTGCCGTCTCTCTTCGGTCAGCCCGGCGGCGGCGAACCGGTCCATCTCACGGCTCACGGTCGGCTGGGACACACCTGTCCGTTTGGCGAGATCGGTCGTCGAGTACTCCTTCTCCGGGTGCAGATACAGCCAGGCGAGTAGTTCACCGACGGCGTTGGACCGGAACAGGGGAAGCAACAACGGCGGAATTTCCCTCATAGATGAATAGTACTATGCAGCTATAGCATACTAGTAGCGCTGTGTCATCGATCCATCTCAAAGCGTTCCTGTTCGTGGAAGCGAGGGAGCTGCCGGAGGGTGACGCCGGTCGCGATATCGTGCCGTACCGGCGGAAAATCCGAGTGCCCGCAGGGCGAGGTCGGTGGGCAACGCTGCGCGAGGACCCTTTGAGGGACAGAGGACCCTTTGAAGGACGACGGAATGGTTGCGGGACATCTCAAGGGCGGTCTGCCTGCGAACCGCGACCCCCTTCCTGCTCGGAAGGGGGTCGCCAGAGTGTCCTAAGGTCGTTGCCCGGCCTTGTCGACCAGGTGGGTTTCCAGCTGGGCGCTGAGCACGAGAGGGGTGCCCGCCGGCACGAAGATCGGGTCCACGTTCGTGTACCTCATCGTGCGGTCCGCGACGGTGACCCCGTACGTCCCCAGGTAGCGGAAGTCGTCCGGGCTCAGGATGAGTTCGTAGCGTGCCCAGTCGTCGGTGTGGCTGAAGGCAATCCCGTGCCTGCCCTCGGCGTCCACGGCATCGGGACGTACGGTCACTCCCTCGATCAAGGGCAGTGCGCGGAACAGGGCGGCACGCACCTCGGGGCTGAGTGCCTGCTCGCCCATGAGCTGGTAGATCGCCTGGAAGAGCCGCTGTTCCCTGGACTCCTCATGAGGCGGCCGGGCCGGTCGTAGGAGTCGCGACGGCGGAAGGCCGTCAGGAACGTCTCCGCCGTGATGTCGTCGGCCGCCTGGGTGCTCAGCCGCCGGGCGACGTAGTGGTGGATCGGGCGGGCGTAGCGGTCGAACAGCGCGGCGAACTGCTCGGGGTCGTCGCGCGAGCGGCGGATCAGCTCGGCGTCGTCCGCCTGATCCGTGTCCACCGGCTGGGCGGTCATCTCGATCCTCGTGGTTCCATGCCTGCTGTCTCCCGGAGAGCCGGAACAGGTTCTCGCCGCCGGGAGACGCGATGCTCGTTCGTGAACACGACGCGGCCCGCGCGGGATCCCGTCCGGCCCGACGGTGACGCGCCTCGGGGAGGGGCGGCCAGCGCACGAGCACCGAGGAGACCCGCCCGCCCGGGTGTGACGGCCCGCTCGCCGGGCCGTACCGGCCGGAAACCGGGATGCCGGACCGTGAAAGCGGCATGTACCCTGCGCGAGGACCTTTTGAAAGGGAATAGCCGTGGGACACGTTGAGGTCGGCCATCTGACGTACGTTCTGCCGGACGGGCGGCCGCTGCTGGAGGACGTCTCCTTCCGGGTGGGCGAGGGGGTCAAGGCGGCGCTCGTCGGTCCCAACGGGGCGGGCAAGACGACGCTGATGCGGCTGATCGCCGGTGACCTGCAGCCGGTCGACGGCAACGTCGCGAGCTCCGGCGGCCTGGGGATCATGCGGCAGTTCATCGGCAGCATCCGTGACGGCCGCTCCGTGCACGACCTGCTGGTCAGCGTGGCCCCGGCGCGCGTACGGGAGGCTGCCGGGAAGCTGGAGGCGGCCGAGCTGGTGATGATGGAGCGCGAGGACGAGAAGGCGCAGATGCGCTACGCGCAGGCCATCACCGACTACACCGACGCGGGCGGCTACGACATCGAGGTCCTCTGGGACACCTGCACGATGGCCGCGCTCGGCATGGCCTACGACGACTGCAAGTACCGCGAGGTCAACACCCTGTCGGGCGGCGAGCAGAAGCGGCTGGTGCTGGAGGCGCTGCTGCGCGGCCCCGACCAGACGCTGCTGCTCGACGAGCCCGACAACTACCTGGACGTGCCGGGCAAGCTCTGGCTGGAGGGGGCGCTGCGGGACACGCCCAAGACCGTGCTGCTGGTCAGCCACGACCGGCAGCTCCTGGCCAACGCGGCCGACCGGATCATCACCGTCGAGTCCGGCAACATCTGGGTGCACGGCGGCGGCTTCCGCTCGTACGCCCAGGCGCGCCGGGAGCGCAACGAGCGGCTCGACGAGCTGAAGAAACGCTGGGACGAGGAGCACGCCAAGATCAAGCGGCTGGTCCTGATGCTCAAGCAGAAGGCCAAGTACATGGACACCATGGCCGCGGCCTACCACTCGGCCCAGACCCGGCTGCGCCGCTTCGAGGAGGCCGGGCCGCCCGAGGCCGCCCCCAAGGAGCAGTTCATCAGCATGCGGCTCAAGGGCGGCCGGACCGCCAAGCGGGCGGTGATCTGCGAGGGTCTCGAGCTCACCGGCCTGATGAAGCCGTTCGACCTGGAGATCTGGTACGGCGAGCGGGTGGCGGTCCTGGGCTCCAACGGCTCGGGCAAGTCGCACTTCCTGCGCCTGATCGCCGGTGAGGAGGTCCGGCACACCGGGGTGGCCAGGCTCGGAGCCCGCGTCGTGCCGGGTCACTTCGCCCAGACGCACGCCCGCCCCGAACTCCTCGGCCGTACGCCCTGCGAGATCGTGATGACCGAGCACGCCCGGCTCAAGAACGAGGCGATGAAGGCGCTCTCCCGCTACGAGCTGGCCGGGAGCATCGCCGAGCAGCGCTTCGAGACCCTCTCCGGAGGTCAGCAGGCGCGGCTGCAGATCCTGCTGCTGGAGTTGTCGGGCACCACGCTGCTGCTGCTGGACGAGCCCACCGACAACCTCGACCTGGCCAGTGCCGAGGCGCTGCAGGAGGGGCTGGACGCCTTCGACGGGACCGTGGTCGCGGTCACCCACGACCGCTGGTTCGCCGATGACTTCGACCGGTATCTGGTCTTCGGTTCCGATGGAAAGGTATACGAATCATCTGAACCGGTATGGGATGAGACCAGGGTGGTCCGGCAGAGGTAAAGAGTCGGGCCGCCGTCGGCGTGTCGGGGTGGGAGGGGTGGCCCGGCCGGTTATCACGGCTAGGTGAAGCACAGCACCCGAATCGTCGCGGCCCTGGCCCTGTTGCTGCTCGCCGGAGGCCCCGGATGCTCCGGCGAGGAGAAGGATCCGGTCGCGCCGCTCCAGCCGCTCGCGGTCAGGGAGCAGGCGTCGTCCATCGTGAAGGGCGACGACGGGTACGTGGTGAACTGGGCCGGGGTCCTGGCGAACGCCAACCCGTGGCACTTCGGCGAGCACGTGGTGGCCACCGTCGTCGCCAGCGACTCCCAGGGCAAGGAGGTCGTCCGGCTGGACCAGCCGCTGGACGCGGTGCCCCCGGGCGGCGTCCTTCCCTTCACCGGCCAGGTGGTGACCCAGGAGCGGCCCGTCGCGGTGAACGTCTCCTACCGCCCGGCCCGCTGGCACCGGGCCGGCCGGATCGTCTCGGCCTTCCAGCCCTTCCCGGTGTACGACGTGCTGACCGACCGCACGACCGACGGCGACTACCTGGTAACCGGCTACGTCGGCACCCCGTACGTGATGCCCGCCCGCAGCCTGGCGGTCACCGCGCTGCTGCGCGACCGGCAGGGAAAGCTGCTGGGGGGCGGGAGCACCTTCGTGGACAACGTCCAGGCGGGTGAGCGGCGACGGTTCGTGCTGCAGATCAGGAGCGTCGAGGACCCGCGCGACATCGCCTCGGCCGAGGTGACCGCGCGCACCTGGGGGTCGAGCAGCCGTCCCTTCGAGCAGCTCGCCCTGGGCGGCGCGCTGCCGCTGCACACGGTCAAGCCGAAGATGCCGCCGTTCGCCAAGGACCGCGGCAGGCAGGCGCAGCTGGCCGGGGTCATGGGGCCCTGACCGAGGCGAACGATTCGGTCATAAAACCATTCATCAATATTTATTACTGCAATTCTAAAGGTCATTCTTACGGATTCGATTGACCGGCCGGAGACAGTTCCCGTCATTGTCGGTGAACCACTGGAACGTGGTGTGACGGATCCTTTACCGTCGGTCACATGATTGACAGTGTCCTGGTCGAAGCCCTGCGTGCGAGGGACCCCGGGGCCCTCGTCGCCCTCTACGACGCCTACGCCGAGGGCGTCTACCGCTACTGCCGCTCGATGCTCGCGACCCCCGAGGACGCGCAGGCGGCGTTCCTCGACGCCTTCGTCGCCGCCGAGGCCCACGTCCACGCCCTCGCCGACCCCCGGCGGCTGGAGGCGTGGCTGTACGCGCTCGCCCGGCAGGAGTGCGTCCGGCGCGCCCTCGCCGAGGCGCCCGGGACGCGGGCCCCCGCCCCGGAGGTCACCGGCGGCGACGCCGACCTGCGGGTGATGGCCTGGAACGCCACCCGGAGCCTGTCCCCCGGCGACCGTGAGGTCCTCGACCTGAGCTGCCGGCACGGTTTCGGCCCCCTCGACCTCGGCGCGGTCCTGGGCGTCGGCACCAAGGCCGCCGGAGCGCTGTACGAATCGGCCAGGGAACGTCTGCGCGACGTCGTCACCGCCGAGGTCCTGGTCCGCAAGGGGCCCTACGACTGCGCGAGCCGGGCCCGCCTGCTGACCGGCTTCGGCGGCGAGCTCACCGCGGAGGCGCGCGAGCGGGTGATCCGGCACGTGAACCGGTGCGACACCTGCGCCCCGCACCGGGTCAGGCAGGTCTCGGCGGCCAAGGTCTTCGACCTGCTCCCGGTGGACACGCTGCCGCCCGCCCTGCGCGAACGGGTGATGGACTGCTTCAGCGACCCCGCCCAGGTCCCCTACCGGCGCGACGTCGCCCACCGCGCGGGCCCCCTGGACGACGCCGGATTCCCCGCGCGCCGGTCTCCCCGCGCGCGCCGGTCCCGCGTGGCGGCCGGGACGGCGGTGGCGATCGCCGCGGCGGCGGCCGCGATCGTCCTGGTCGTCGTGCAGTCCCTGGCCGACCCCGCGGGCCCCGGCGTCGCAGCGGGCGGTCTCCCGGCGGTGGTGGAACCTCCGTCCGGCGACCGGCCGTGGGAGCCCGGCAGGGGAGGGGGCCTGCCCGGTCACGCCGACGAGGGGTCGGCCGTCGAGCTGGTCGGCTCGCTGGGGTCGGCGTGGTCGTCCGGCACCACCGGATCCGGGCCGCGGGACGGCTCGCGGCCCCCGGGGCGGGGCCCGGCCGGGGAAGGGGCCGAGGATCCGGCGTCACCGGCCGAGGATCCGGTGTCACCGGCCGAGCGTTCCCCGAGGAACCCCGCAGAGCGTTCCCCCAGGAACCCGGCCGAGCCTCCGGCGGACGATCCGCGCGAGTCCCCGCGCCCGCCCGGTGACGGCCCGCCCGACCGGCCGGGAGGCCCGCCCCCGCCGGTGGACCCTCCGGCCCCGCCACCCGTACGGCTCCCGCCCGCGCCGCCGTCCTCGGAGTCCGGGCCCGACGGGCGCCGTTCGCACCGCCCCCCGGGCCGCCTCCCGCATCGTCACCACCACGGGCACCGGTCGTCGCGCTTCTGCGAGTTCGTCCAGCGGCCGTCCGGGCGGCCGGAGTCCCGCCGGGCGGATCCGGGCTCCCCACGGGCGGGACGAGGGCTCCCGGCGGACGGCGCCCGGCGGTGGCGCCGGGAGGCGGGACGCTCGCACGACGACTCCCGGCCCGCGTCCGGCGGTCACCGGTCCCGCGGGGGAGCGGCCGCCTCCCCGGACACCGGCTCCGGGCGGCGGGAAGGCCACGGCCGAGGCCGGGCCGGTACCGGCCGTCCCGGCGGGGGTCCCGGATCCGCTCCCGCCGGCCCGGCCCGCGAGGGGATGGCCCGCGAGGAGACGGCCCGCGCCGACACCGCCCGCCCCGAGACGACCGGCCCCGGCACGACCGGCCCCGACACCCGCCCGGACACCACCGGCCAGGACGTCGCCCGTGACACCACCCGTCCCGGCGCCACCGGCCGGGACGCGGCGCGTACCGGGGGCGGTACCGGCCCGAACGGATGAGACCGCGGGCCCGCGGACGGGGGTGTCGTGGCAGGCGGTCGTCACGGTGCGTGAGCGTCATGTGTGCTTCGAGTGATCGGCGGGAATGCTGAGAGAGGCCGCCTGAGCGGTCGGCACGCCGCTCTGGGGGGCGGCACCGCGTCACGCGGTATTTCACGGGGGACTCCGGGGGGAGACGCATGCGTTCAATCGGACGGCGCCGTCATGTCGCCGCGGTGGCGGGCCTGGCCTGCTGCCTGATCACCGGGCCGGGGCTCCCCGCCGGCGCCGTGCCCGGTCCTTCGGCCCCGCCCGACGACGTCGCGCCCGGCGTGCGGGGCCCGTCGGCCGCCGAGGTCGCCGAGGCGCGGGCCAGGGCCCGCGAGCGCGGTGAGCGGCTCGGCACCGCCACGGCCCTGGTCGCCGAGGCGCAGGCCAGGCTGGAGGCGCTGACGATCCGCGCGGAGCGGCTCGTCGAGTCCTACAACGGGCAACTGGTCAGGACGACCCGCGCCAGGGAGGTGGCCGAGCAGGCCGCCGAACGCGCCAGGACCGCCGGTTCGGAGGTCGAGGAGTCCCGCCGGGCGGTGGCCGCGATCACCACCCAGAACTACGGCGGTGTCGACCTGAGCGACCCGATGATGACCGTGCTGGCCGGCGGCGGCACCGCCGACGACGGCTACCTGCGCCGGGCCAGCATCCTGGCCCACATGGGCGGCGGCCAGGCCGAGCGGCTGAAACAGCTGCGCGAGGCCCAGGAGGTCTTCGCCATCCTGCGGGAACAGGCCGAGGACGCCTACGCCCTGCAGCGGGAGGCGGCGGTCGCGGCCGAGGAGGCCAAGCGGGCCGCCGAGGAGGCCGTGGCCGAACAGGTCGAGGAGACCCGGCGGATCGAGCGGGAGCAGGCGCGGCTGGAGAAACTGGCCGACGAGGCGCGCAGCGCCGCCGACCTGATCGCCAGGGAGCGCGCCGCGGCCCTGGAGCGGGCCAGGATCGCCAGGGAGAACGCCGAGCGGGCCCGGTACCAGCAGGAGGCGCTCCGCCGCGAGGCGGCACGGGCGCGGGTGGCCTCGGGGCAGAACGCCTCACGCTGGGCGCTGAACGTGGCGGCGGGGTCGGCCAGGGGCGACATCGCCGCGGACTGGGCGCTCACCCAGCTCGACAAGCCCTACGTCTGGGCGGCGGCGGGCCCGGCCGCCTACGACTGCTCGGGGCTGACCATGCGGGCCTGGGAGCGGGTCGGGATCAGGATCGACCACTGGACCGGCACCCAGTGGACCTCGGGGCCGCACGTCCCGCTCAGCGAGCTCCGCCGGGGCGACCTGCTCTTCTACGGTCAGATCACCCGGAACCCCGGGGACATCCACCACGTCGGGATCTACATCGGCCAGGGGCTGATGGTGCACGCCCCGCAGACGGGTGACGTGGTCCGGGTCGCGCCGATGTGGCGTAGCGATCTGGTCGGCGCGACCCGTCCGGTCTGACGGCCCGGGACCCGCCGGTGGACGTCCGGCGGACGTCCCGTCGGATGTCCCGGCCCCGGTGCCCGTCGTCCGGTGCCCGTCGTTCGGTGGCCGTCGTTCAGTGGCCGGGAGCGTGCCCGCCGGCCACCTCGTCCGCGGCCCGCTTGATGGAGCGCACGATCTCCTCCTCGGCCTCCACCCTGCCGACCCAGTTGGCGCCCTCGACGGACTTGCCGGGCTCCAGGTCCTTGTAGACCTCGAAGAAGTGCTGGATCTCCAGCCGGTCGAACTCCGGCACGTGGTGGATGTCGCGGATGTGCTCCATCCGGGGATCGGTGGCGGGGACGCACAGGACCTTGTCGTCGCCGCCCTTCTCGTCGGTCATCCGGAACATGCCGACCGCGCGGCACTTGATCAGGCAGCCGGGGAAGGTCGGTTCCTGCAGGAGCACCAGGGCGTCGAGCGGGTCGCCGTCCTCGCCGAGGGTGTCCTCGATGAAGCCGTAGTCGGCGGGGTACTGCGTGGAGGTGAAGAGCATGCGGTCGAGCCTGATGCGGCCCGACTCGTGGTCCACCTCGTACTTGTTCCGTTGCCCCTTGGGAATCTCAACGAGAACGTCGAACTCCACCGCGGTTCCTCCACTCAACCCTCCGGGCACCCCCGGTTGGGCGTTAATGTCTCGTAAGCGTTTTATGCCTGATGGTTATGGACGATGAGAGGTCGGCGGCGTGATGCGGCGTGATCGGTGGGTGGCCTTGGTCACTCTCGTCCTGCTGCAGATCTTCGTCGTCGCGGCCGGCGCGCACCTGCTCACCGGTGATGCGCTGGTCCGCAGGGAGCCGGAGCCGGTGGCGTCGGCGAAGCCGCCCCCCGTCCCGGTCATCACCGCGGGTCCGGTGCTGGCCGCGGGGGGGAACGGGCCTCTCCCTGCCAAGGGTACTTTGGCGCAGCGGTTGACCAAGGCGTTGGGTGACCCGGCGTTGGGCGGAAGCGTCGGCGCAGCGGTCCTCGACGCGCAGAGCGGCGCCGTGCTGTTCGGCAGCGGCGCAGGCGAGGGCATCACCCCCGCCTCCACCACCAAGGTGGTCACCTCGGTGGCCGCGCTGGCCTCCCTGGGCTCGGACGCCCGGCTGAGCACCCGCGTGGTGCGGGGGGCCTCGCCCGGCACGATCGTCCTCGTCGGCGGCGGCGACCCCACGCTGGCGAGTCCCCGGGCGGCGGCCCGCCAGGTCCATCCCCGGCCCGCCACGCTCGCCACGCTCGCCTCGCGTACCGCCAGGGCGCTCAAGGCGGCCGGGACGGCCAGGGTGACGGTGGCCTACGACGACTTCCTCTACACCGGTCCGCGTACCGCCGCGACGTGGAAGCCCGGGTACGTGCCCGAGGGCAGCGTCGCCCCGGTCACGGCGCTCATGCTCGACGAGGGCAGGGTCTCGCCCGGGCAGAGCGGCCGGGTCGCGGACCCCTCGCGCGCGACGCACGCCGCGTTCGTGTCGTTGCTGTCGAAGAACGGGATCAAGGTCTCGTCCTCGGCCAGGCGCTCCAGGGCCCCGGCCGGCGCGCGGGAGATCGCCCGCGTCGACTCCGCCCCGGTCTACGCCCTGGTCGAGCGGGCGCTCACGCTCAGCGACAACGACCTGTCGGAGGCGCTGGCCCGGCACGTGGCGATCAAGGAGGGGAGGCCCGCCTCCTTCGACGGCGGCGCCGCGGCCGTGGGCGCGGTGCTGGCCAGGCTCGGCGCGGCCGAGGGCGTGCGGGTCTTCGACGGCAGCGGGCTCTCGCCGAGGAACCGCATCACCCCCGAGGCGCTGGCCCGCCTGGTCGCGGTGGCGGCGTCCCCGGACCGTCCGGGCCTGCACGCGATCGTCGCCGGCATGCCCATCTCCGGCTTCAGCGGCACCCTGGGACACCGGTTCGACCGGCTCCGCTCCGCCCACGGGCTGATCCGCGCCAAGACGGGCACCCTGGACGGGGTCAACACCCTGGCCGGGATGACCACCACGCGGGGCGGGCGCCTGGTGACCTTCGCGTTCATGGCCGACGACGTCCCGCCCGGCTGGGGAAAGGCGGAGGCGGCCCTGGACCGGCTCGCCGCGGTGGTCGCCTCCGGCTGATCGCGGGCTCCGGGTGCGCGGCCGGACGGGACAGCACGTACGGTGGACGGTATGCAGGTGATCGACTGGGATCTTGCCGTAGCGACCGGAACGCGCCTGGTGCGCCCCGGGCCGCAAGTGAGCCGAGAGGAGGCCCGCCAGGCAGTCGCCGATCTGCGACGACTCTCGCGCGAGGCCGAGGGGCACGTCCGCGACTTCACCCGAATCGACACCGAGACCGCGCCGCAGACCGCGACCATCGTCGACCGGCCCGGCTGGATCAAGGCCAACGTCGAGGGGTTCCGGGTGGTGCTGGAGCCGTTCACCGAGCGGATGGCCGCCCGCAGGGACCAGACACCGGCGATCGTGAGCGCGGTGGGCTCGCGCGTCACCGGCGTCGAGGTGGGCGCGGTGCTGGCCTTCCTGGCCTCCCGCGTGCTGGGGCAGTACGAGCTGTTCCTGCCGCCGGACCCGACCGGCCAGGCGCCCACCGGGCGGCTGACCCTGGTCGCGCCGAACATCGTCCACGCCGAGCAGGAGCTCAACGTCAACCCGCGTGACTTCCGGCTCTGGGTCTGCCTGCACGAGGAGACCCACCGGGTGCAGTTCACCGGCGTTCCCTGGCTGCGCGAGTACGTCAGGTCGCAGACGACCGACTTCCTGCTGGCCTCCGACATCGACCTGCCCGTCCTGCTGGAGCGTCTCCGCTCGGCCGCCGGGACGTTCACCGACGTGGTCAGGGGCGGCGAGGGCAACCTGATCGACGCCATCCAGACGCCCGAGCAGAAGGTGATCCTCGACCGGCTCACCGCGGTGATGACCCTGGTCGAGGGGCACGGCGACTACGTGATGGACGCGGTGGGCCCCTCGGTGGTGCCCACGGTCGCCGACATCCGCGCCAAGTTCCACCACCGCCGCGAGGGCGGTTCCCGCCTGGACCGCACGGTCCGCAGGCTGCTCGGCCTCGACCTCAAGATGAAGCAGTACGCCGAGGGGTCGGCCTTCGTCCGCACGGTCGTGGGTCAGGTGGGCATCGACGGCTTCAACAAGATCTGGACCTCGCCGACGACGCTGCCGAGCCAGGCCGAGATCGCCTCTCCGGAACGCTGGATCGCCAGGGTCATCGGCATCCCGGCCATCCCCGCGGGCGGCACCGTCGGCTGACCGGACGGGCCGGCCGGTCGATCCCGGCCGGCACGCCCGGCCGGCACATCCGCCCGGACCGGCATGACCCACCGGCGGGGCGGCACGTCCGCCCGCCGCAGGCCGGACAATGGCCGTCATGGGTCCGCATCCCGCCGTCGCCGACGTCCGCCGTGCCGTACGGCTCGCGCTGGGCGACCTGGAGCCGGGGCGGCTGGTGCTGGCCGCGTGCAGCGGCGGCGCCGACTCCCTGGCCCTGGCCGCCGCGCTGGGGTTCGTCGCGCCCCGTGCCGGGCTGCGCGCCGGGCTGCTGACCGTCGATCACGGCCTGCAGCCGGGTTCCGGCGACCGCGCGGCCGACGTGGTCGGGCTCGCGCCCGGCCTGGGGCTGGATCCCGCCGAGGCGCTGGCCGTCTCGGTGGGCACCTCGGGAGGGCCGGAGGCCGCGGCCCGGCAGGCACGGTACGCGGCCCTGTCGCGGGCGGCGGAGCGGCTCGGCGCCGCGGTCGTGCTGCTGGCGCACACCAGGGACGACCAGGCCGAGACCGTGCTGCTCGGCCTGGCCAGGGGGAGCGGCACCCGCTCGCTGGCCGGCATGCCCGCGCTGACCGGGATCTACCGCAGGCCGCTGCTGGGTCTCGGCCGCGTCACGACCGTGGCCGCCTGCGCGGCGCTCGGCCTGACCCCGTGGCAGGACCCGCACAACCTCGACGCCCGCTACAGCCGGGTCCGGGTCAGGAGGCGGCTGCTGCCCGTCCTGGAGGACGAGCTCGGCCCGGGGATGGCCGAGGCGCTCGCCAGGACCGCGGACCTGTGCCGGGACGACGCCGACGCGCTCGACGCGTGGGCGGACGAGGTCTACGCCCGCTCGGCCGTCCCGGATTGCGCTCTTAGCGATATCGGCGCAGTGGCGGTGGCCGTACCGGAGCTGGAGGGCGTGCCCGTGGCGGTGCGCCGCCGTGTGCTGCGGCGGGCGGTGATCGACGCGGGTGCCCCGCCCGGCACGCTCGCGGCCTCGCACGTCCTGCAGATCGACACTCTGGTGACGGCCTGGCGTGGGCAGCGGCGCATAGAGGTGCCCGGGGGGGTGGCCGTCGTCCGGCGGTATGACACCCTGATATTCGCCAGACAGACGGACAGCCCCTTTTCGTAAGGAAATCCCAGGTGGACGCAGCCGACATGGGCAGGGATCTCGCGAAGGTCCTGATTCCCGAGGAAGAGCTCCAAGCCAAGATCAAGGAGATCGCCGGCCGGATCGACGAGGACTACGCGGGCAAGGACCTGCTGCTGGTGGGGGTGCTCAAGGGCGCGGTCATGGTCATGGCGGACCTCGCCAGGGCCCTGCACCTGCCCGTGCAGATGGACTGGATGGCCGTGTCATCCTACGGGGCCGGCACCAGGTCGTCGGGGGTGGTGCGGGTCCTGAAGGACCTCGACACCGACATCGCGGGGCGCCACGTGCTCGTCGTGGAGGACATCATCGACTCCGGCCTGACCCTGTCGTGGCTGGTGCAGAACCTGCGGTCGCGCAATCCCGCCTCGGTGGAGATCTGCGCGGCGCTGCGCAAGCCCGAGGCGGTGAAGGTGCCGATCGACGTGAAGTACATCGGCTTCGACATCCCCGGCGAGTTCGTGATCGGCTACGGCCTCGACTACGCCGAGCGCTACCGCAACCTGCCCTTCATCGGGACCCTCGCCCCGCACGTGTACGGGGCCGGCTGAGGCGGAGCGGGCGGAAAAGTACGCCCTGCGCGAAGAGTGTCATTCACAAACGCGACATTGCCCATAGCGGCGGGGAACACGGACCTACCTGACGTACGTTGGTAAGGCAAAGCCGGTGCGGACCGCGCGGTAACTCCGCGCGTCGCGCCGGTGTACCTTCGGACGACCGAAGAGGTGGCCTGTGGCCCCCTCCGGGGTAGTCAGTTGGAGCGGTTAGGGATACCGCGAACCCCGGGTTCGCCCGGGGTTGCCAGGCTCTGGTCAGGAAGGGACGGGCCCGCCGGGGTTCCGCATCGGATGGATCTCAAGCGATTTACACGTGGGCCACTGCTGTGGATCCTGGGCATCGTCGTACTGCTCCTTCTCGTCTCCACCATGCTGGGTGGGGAGGGCAACTACGAGAAGCGAGACACCTCCCAGATCATCAGCTGGATCGACGAGGGCAAGGTCTCCAACGCCAAGGTCATCGACAAGGACCAGCGCGTCGAGGTCACCCTCACCGACAAGAAGCGCTACTACTCCTCCTGGGTGACCGGTCAGGGCGTCCAGCTCACCGACAGGCTGCAGGCGGCCAGGGCGGCCAACAAGCTGCCCGGCGGGTACAACGTCGAGGTGCCCCAGCAGAACTTCCTCGTCGGGTTGCTGGTGAGCTTCCTGCCGATCGTCGTCATCGTGCTGATCTTCCTGTTCGTCATGAACCAGATGCAGGGTGGCGGCTCGCGGGTCATGAACTTCGGCAAGTCGAAGGCGAAGCTCATCACCAAGGACACCCCCAAGACCACCTTCGCCGACGTCGCGGGTGCCGACGAGGCCATCGAGGAACTCCAGGAGATCAAGGAGTTCCTGCAGGCCCCGGCCAAGTTCCAGGCGATCGGCGCCAAGATCCCCAAGGGCGTGCTGCTCTACGGCCCGCCCGGAACCGGCAAGACCCTGCTCGCCAGGGCCGTCGCCGGTGAGGCCGGGGTGCCGTTCTACTCCATCTCCGGTTCCGACTTCGTGGAGATGTTCGTCGGTGTCGGCGCCTCGCGTGTCCGGGACCTGTTCGAGCAGGCCAAGGCGAACGCCCCGGCCATCATCTTCATCGACGAGATCGACGCGGTGGGCCGCCACCGTGGCGCCGGTCTCGGCGGCGGGCACGACGAGCGCGAGCAGACGCTGAACCAGCTCCTGGTCGAGATGGACGGCTTCGACGTCAAGGGCGGCGTGATCCTGATCGCCGCGACCAACCGGCCCGACATCCTCGACCCCGCGCTGCTGCGCCCGGGCCGTTTCGACCGGCAGGTCACCGTCGACCGTCCCGACCTGGAGGGCCGCAAGGGCATCCTCAAGGTGCACGGGCGCGGCAAGCCGTTCGCCGAGGGCGTCGACCTCGACATCATCGCCCGCCGGACGCCCGGGTTCACCGGTGCCGACCTGGCCAACGTGATCAACGAGGCCGCGCTGCTCACCGCGCGGGCCGACCAGAAGCTGATCACGATGGAGCTCCTGGAGGAGTCCATCGACCGCGTGATGGCCGGTCCCGAGCGCAAGTCGCGGGTCATGTCGGACCAGGAAAAGAAGATCATCGCGTACCACGAGGGCGGTCACGCCCTGGTCGCGCACGCGCTGCCCAACTCCGACCCGGTTCACAAGATCACGATCCTGTCCCGCGGACGCGCCCTCGGTTACACGATGACGCTGCCGATGGAGGACAAGTTCCTCGCGACCCGCTCGGAGATGCTGGACCAGCTCGCGATGCTGCTCGGCGGCCGCGCGGCCGAGGAGCTCGTCTTCCACGAGCCCACCACCGGTGCCTCCAACGACATCGAGAAGGCCACCTCCGTCGCCCGCCGCATGGTCACCGAGTACGGCATGAGCGAGCAGCTCGGCGCCCGCAAGTTCGGCAGCGGCAACAGCGAGGTCTTCCTGGGCCGCGAGATGGGCCACGAGCGCGACTACTCCGAGAAGATCGCCTCCACGATCGACGAGGAGGTCCGCCGCCTCATCGAGGCCGGGCACGACCAGGCCTGGGACATCCTCGTCGAGTACCGTGACGTGCTCGACAACCTGGTCCTGGAGCTGATGGAGAAGGAGACCCTCTCCCGCAGCCAGGTCCTGGAGATCTTCGCCCCGGTCGTGATCAAGGAGAAGCGTCCCTCCTACTCCGGCTACGGCAAGCGGCTGCCCTCCAACCGCCCGCCGATCCTGACCCGCAAGGAGCAGTCCGGCAACGGCTCGCTCCCGGCGGGCGAGCAGGTGGCCGGCGGCAACGGCGCCCTGCCCGCGGGAACGGGTCACTCCGACTCGGTGCCCAGGGACGGGAACTGACCGTGGGAGGCGTCAAGCCGCTCCAGGTCGACACGGTCCGGCTGGAGAACGCCGTCCGGGAGATCCTCATCGCCATCGGTGAGGACCCCGACCGAGACGGCCTCCAGCAGACCCCGGCCCGGGTGGCCCGCGCGTACGCCGAGCAGTTCGCCGGACTGGGACAGACGCCCGAGGACGTGCTGACCACGGTCTTCGACGTGGATCACGACGAGATGGTGCTCGTCAGGGACATCGAGGTCTACTCGACCTGCGAGCACCACCTCGTGCCGTTCCACGGCGTCGCCCACGTCGGCTACATCCCGAACGCCAAGGGACAGGTCACCGGCCTGTCCAAGCTGGCCCGCCTGGTCGACGTCTACGCCCGGCGCCCCCAGGTGCAGGAGCGGATGACCTCGCAGATCGCCGACGCGCTGATGAACGTGCTGGAGCCGCGCGGGGTGATCGTCGTGATCGAGTGCGAGCACCTCTGCATGACCATGCGGGGCGTCCGCAAGCCCGGTGCCAAGACGATCACCTCGGCCGTCCGCGGGGACTTCCGCAGCAGCGACAAGACCCGCGCCGAGGCGATGGCCCTGATCATCCGCTGACCGCCTCACCTCTCCGATCATCGTCGCCGCTCCCGGACCTCGCCCCGCGCGCCCGTCCGGGAGCGGCGGCGTCTCGTCATCCTGCGCGCCCGTCCGGGAAAAGCGCCTCTCGTCACCCTGTGCGCCCGTCCGGGAGCGGGGCCGTCTCGTCGCCCCCCGTCCGGGAACGCCCGGGGGTGGCACGTTCCGCGGCGGGTGTGCGGATTCGTTATGGCGCAAGCCGGACCCACGACACAGGCGGGCGGCGGACAACGCCTAGGCTTGTCCGCATGACTACGTGGAGTGTGCCCGGGCTGCCGGACGCGGGCCGGTGCCTCGTGATGGGCGTGGTCAACGTGACTCCCGACTCCTTCTCCGACGGCGGCCGGTGGTTCGACCCCGAGGAGGCCGTACGCCACGGCCTGGATCTGGTCGAGCAGGGCGCCGACATCGTCGACGTGGGCGGCGAGTCCACCAGGCCCGGTGCCGCGCGGGTGCCCCTGGAGGAGGAGCTGGCCAGGGTCGGGCCCGTCATCCGCGAGCTGAGCCGCCAGGGCGTCGTCGTCAGCGTCGACACGATGCGGGCCGAGGTCGCCCAGATGGCCGTGGAGGCCGGGGCGAGGCTGGTCAACGACGTCAGCGGCGGGCTGGCCGACCCGGAGATGCCCCGGGTGGTCGCGGCCTCGGGCGTGCCGTACGTGGTGATGCACTGGCGGGGGCACAGCCACGCCATGGACCGCCGGGCCGTGTACGGCGACGTGGTGACCGAGGTGCGCGAGGAGCTGGCCAAGCGGGTCGCCTCGGTGCTGGCCGAGGGGGTGGGCGAGGAGCAGATCGTGCTCGACCCCGGGCTGGGCTTCTCCAAGAACCCCGAGCACAACTGGGCGCTGATCGCGGGCGTCGACCGTCTCGCCGAGCTGGGGTACCCGCTCATCGTCGGGGCGTCGCGCAAACGCTTCCTGGGACGCCTGCTGGCGGCCCCGGACGGCACGCCCCGCCCTTTCGACCGTAGTGACGACGCCACCCTCGCCGTGACCGCGCTCGCCGCGCAGGCGGGGGCGTGGTGCGTGCGCGTGCACGACGTCCGTCCGAACGCGGACGCCGTCCGTGTGGCTGCCGCAGTTCAGGGAGCGAGATCATGAGCGTCGACACCACCGCCGTCGAGACGGTCAACCAGGAGTTCTACACCGCCATCGAGAACGCCGACCTGGACCGGATGACCGAGATCTGGGCCGAGGACATCGAGGGCGAGCAGATCAGCTGCGTGCATCCGGGCTGGCCGATCGTGAACGGCCGCCAGGAGGTGCTGCGCTCCTGGGCGCTCATCATGGCCAACACGCCCTACATCCAGTTCGTGCTGACCGACGTCCGCGTCATGGTCCTCGGCGACGTCGCCGTCCTCACCTGTGAGGAGAACATCCTCACCGCGGGCGACGAAGGTGATTCCAGCTTCGCCGCGGGCAAGGTGGTGGCGAGCAACACCTTCGTGCGGACGTCGGCGGGGTGGCGGCTCTGGCTGCACCACGGTTCCCCCGTGCTGCAGGGCGACGACGAGGACGAGGACGAGGAGGACGCGTGAGCGAGCGCGCCGGCGGACGGCCCGGTGAGGGCGATCTCCCTCCTGCCGGGGGCAGAGCCGGCGAGGGGGCCGGTGACGGGGCCCACGACCCGGCCCACGACCGGGAGCCGCTGCGGATCCACGACGGGGTCAGCGAGCTGATCGGGGACCCGGTCGACGGCCTGTTCCCGGACCCGCCCGCCGACCCGTTCGGCGACCCCCTGCGGGACCCGGGCCGCGACGTGTTCGGCGACCCCGTCCGCGACCCGGCACGGCGGGGGCCGTACGGGACGGCCGGAGCGGGGCCGGTGGCCGACCGGGTCAGCGTCAGGGGACTGCGGGCCCGCGGGCGGCACGGCGTGCTGGCGGCGGAACGGGAGCTCGGCCAGGAGTTCGTCGTCGACGTGACGCTCTTCCTCGACACGGCGCCCGCCGCGGCCACCGACGACCTCTCCAGGACCGTCCACTACGGCGAGCTCGCCGAGGAGCTGGTACGGGTCGTGGAGGGCGAGCCGGTCGACCTGATCGAGACCCTGGCGCAGCGGCTGGCCGACGTCTGCCTGGCCCGCGAGCCCGTCCTGGCGGCCGAGGTGAGCGTGCACAAGCCGTCCGCGCCGATCCCGCTGCCGTTCGACGACGTGGTCGTGACGATCACCCGGAGCCGGGCATGAGGGTGGTCCTGGCGCTCGGCAGCAACCTGGGCGACCGGTTCGCCACCCTGCGGGGCGCCGTCGACGCGCTCTTCGCCGGCCCGGACCTCACCTTCGTCGCGGTCTCACCGGTCTACGAGACCGACCCGGTCGGCGGCCCCGAACAGGGCGCCTACCTGAACGCGGTGGTGATCGCCGACAGCGGGCTGGAACCCCGGAGCCTGCTCGATCGTGCTCAGAGTGTGGAGAACGCCTTCGGCCGGGTCCGGGTGGAGCGCTGGGGAGCGCGCACCCTGGACGTCGATCTGATAACCGTGGGGGACGTCGTGATGGACGACCCCGACCTCACCCTGCCGCATCCCCGGGCGCACGAGCGCGCCTTCGTGCTGGTCCCGTGGGTGCGGGCCGACCCCGGCGCCGTCCTGTCCGGGCGGCGGGTGGCCGACCTGCTGGCCGGCCTGGACCAGGCGTACGTACGGCCGCGCACCGACCTCGTCCTGGGCAGGCCCGTGTGAGGCCCACCCGTCCCGGCGTCCTCGCCGGGCTCGTCGCCGTGTTCGCGATCCTCACCTGGGCGCTCGTCAGGCGGTTCTACTCGGAGCTGCCGACCGTGCCGTGGACGGCGATCCCGACGGTGCTGCTGCTGGCGGTCGGGGAGTTCTACAGCGGGTGGATGACCAAGGCCAGGATCGGGCGCAGGCCCGGCACCGAGCCCGTCGAGCCCCTGGCCGTGGCCCGCCTGGCGGCGCTGGCCAAGGCGTCCGCGTACGGCGGGGCGGTCTTCGGGGGGATCTTCGCCGGGTTCGCCTTCTACACGGCCACGCTGCTGGACCAGGAGGTTCCCCGCCGGGACTTCTTCATCACCGGCGGGTCGACGCTGGCCTGCGTGCTGCTGGTCTGCGCGGCCCTGTACCTGGAGCACTGCTGCAAGGTGCCCAAGGACCCCTCCGACGACGAGCGCTGACGCGGGCACCGGGGCACGGGGGCACCGGGTCCCCCGCCCGCGACCGCCCGCGACCGCCGGCGCGTCCCGGCGGGCCCGGTACGGGTGCCGGGAACCGGCCGCGGAGGCGACGACGGGGCCGCTAGTGCCGTCTCGCGGCCCATCTGCGCCCGAAGAGCATGATGACCGGGAGCGTGCACACCAGCGCCCCGGCGACGGCCAGGGGCCGCTCCAGCCACCAGGACAGGTCGGGCCGGACCAGGGCGGCCGGCCTGCCGCCCGCCAGCCACCAGGTCAGCGCCACCCAGATCGCCATGCCCGTGGTGTGGAAGAGGAACAGCGGGAGCGCGAACCGGTTGACGGTCTCGTTCACGCCCTGCCACCGGGGGCGGGCGAGGAGGCGCTCCATGGACGGCCTCACCACCTCCACCAGGCCGATCTGGAAGATCAGCAGTGCCACGATGACGAACGTGGGCGGCGCCATGTTGGAGAGCTTGTCGCCGGGCACGCCCACCATCGAGCCCGGGTAGATCCCCGAGTAGACCAGGCCGAACAGGGAGAACAGCCCGGTCCACAGGATCGCCGCGTCGAAGCGTCGGGGCAGCGCCACCACCCGGTCGTAGAAGAACCCGGCCTGGTGGGCCAGCCCCCAGACGATGATCATGTTGAGCCAGCCCGCGGCCTCGTACCCGTAGCGCAGCCGCAGCACGTCGACGACGAGGGCCGCCCCCGCCAGCCAGATCAGCGCCAGCACGTCGTAGCGCCGGTGCAGCCAGAGCGCGACCGGGAGCAGGGCGATCAGCACGAGGTAGACGCCGATGAACCAGAGCGGGCTGATGACGAGCAGCACCACGCGGTCCATCCAGCCGATGCCGAACGCCCACGTCACGAACACGCCCAGCACGGCCCAGGTCCCGGCCAGCGCCAGTGCCGGGATCGCGAGGCTGCGGATGCGCCGCCACACGAAGGCGCCGATGCCGACCCCGCGCTCGCGGGCGCGGTTCCACGACAGCAGGTGGACGTGCCCGCCCACGTAGAAGAAGAGCGGCAGCACCTGCAGCAGCCAGGTCAGGATCCACAGGCCCGAGGTGAAGCCCAGCGGGCTCGTCGGCGAGGGGCCGTCCGGTCCCCACTCCAGGATGGTGAACGCCCAGTGCCAGACCACCACGACGACCAGGCTGACCGCGCGCAGCCAGTCGACGTACCGGTCCCGCCGCAGGGGTGGCCGGTCCTGCGGGGTGGCGGGGCCGGAGGCGCCCGCGGTGCCGGCGGGCATGTCCGCGGGAGAGCCGGGGGTGCCGGGGGAGCCGTGGGTGCCGGGGGAGTCCGGGGCGTCCGCGGGAGGGCCGGGGGTGTCCAAGGGGGAGCTCGTCCGCTCCCCGTCCCGGGCGGGTTCGATCATGTGTTCCGGGCCGTCCCTCACTTGTCGATGTCGCCGACGACGAAGAACATCGAGCCCAGGATGGCGACCATGTCGGGCACCAGATGACCCGGGAGCAGCTCGCGGAGCACCTGGACGTTGTTGAAGGAGGCCGAGCGGAGCTTCAACCGCCACGGCGTCTTCTCCCCGCGCGAGACCAGGTAGTAGCCGTTGACGCCGAGCGGGTTCTCCGTCCACGCGTAGGTGTGGCCCTCGGGGACCTTGAGCACCTTGGGCAGGCGCTGGTTGATCGGCCCCGGGGGCAGGTCGCGGAGCCGCTCGACGCAGGCGTCGGCCAGCTCCAGGGACACCTTCACCTGCTCCAGCAGCACCTCGAACCGGGCGTGGCAGTCCCCGGCCGAGCGGGTGACGACCTTCACCGGCAGCTCGCCGTAGGCGAGGTAGGGCTCGTCCCTGCGCAGGTCCATGTCGACGCCGGAGGCGCGGGCGATCGGGCCGCTCACGCCGTACTGCATGATCGTCTCTCGGTCCAGGACGCCCACCCCGCGGGTACGGGCGAGGAAGATCTCGTTCCCGGCGATCAGGTCCTCGATGTCGGGCAGTCTCCGGCGCACGTCGGCCACGGCCGTCGAGACCCGGCCCGTCCACCCCTCGGGCAGCTCCTCCTTGAGGCCCCCGACCCGGTTGAACATGTAGTGCATGCGCCCGCCGGAGATCTCCTCCATCACGGCCTGCAGGGTCTCGCGCTCCCGGAACGCGTAGAAGACCGGCGTGATCGCGCCGAGCTCCAGCGGGTAGGAGCCGAGGAACATCAGGTGGCTGAGCACCCGGTTGAGCTCGGCCAGCAGCGTGCGCGTCCAGACCGCCCTGACCGGCACCTCCATGCCGAGCATCCGCTCCACCGCGAGCACGACGCCCAGCTCGTTGGCGAACGCCGACAGCCAGTCGTGCCGGTTGGCCAGCACGATGATCTGCCGGTAGTCGCGCACCTCGAACAGCTTCTCCGCGCCCCGGTGCATGTAGCCCACGATCGGCTCGGCCGAGCCGATCCGCTCCCCGTCCAGGGTGAGCCGCAACCGCAGCACGCCGTGCGTGGAGGGGTGCTGCGGCCCGATGTTGAGGATCATGTCCTCGGTCGCGAGTTCCTTGCCGTGCGCGCCGCCCACGGCGGCGGCCCCCGCCCCCATCCCCACGCTCAGCTCACGGGGAGCGCCTTCGGCACGAGGTTCGGTCATGGGTCCATGCTGTCACGTCACGGGCGCGAGGCAAGATCCCGCAGGGCGCCGATCAGCCGGTCCACGTGCTCCTGGGTCGTGCCGATGCCGATGGAGGCGCGTACCGCCGAGGCGGTGACGTCGTCGCAGCCGCCGTCCTTGGCGCCCAGCAGGTGGCGGACGAAGGGGTGGGCGCAGAACTTGCCGTCGCGGACGCCGATGCCGTGGTCACCCGAGAGGGTCTCGGCGACCTCGCGGGCGGTGAGGCCGTCCACCACGAAGGAGACGATGCCGACGCGCGGGTGGTCCGGGCCCCACAGGGAGAGCTCGTGCACGCCGGGGATCGAGGCCAGGCCCGCGCGCAGCCGGGTGAGCAGGCGCTCCTCCTCGCGGATCAGCGGGGTCCAGCCGGTGGCGGACAGGGCGTCGCAGGCCGCGGCCAGGGCGACGGCGCCCAGCACGTTCGGGGTGCCGGCCTCGTGCCGGGCCTCGGGGTCGTCGTGCCACTCGGCCCCGTCGTCGGTGACGGCCCTCACCGCGCCACCGCCCCGCAGGTACGGCTCGGCGTCGGCCAGCCAGTCGGAGCGGCCGACCAGCGCGCCCGTGCCGAAGGGGGCGTAGAGCTTGTGACCGGAGAAGACCACGTAGTCCAGGTCGAGCGCGGTCAGGTTGAGGCGGCGGTGCGGGACGAGCTGCGCGGCGTCGACCAGGATGCGCGCGCCGTAGCGGTGCGCGATGTGGGCCAGCGCGGCGATCGGCCAGAGCTCGCCGGTGACGTTGGAGGCGGCGGTCACCACCAGCAGCGCCGGGCCCTCGATCGAGGACAGGGCCTCGTCGGCGGCGCGGACGGCCTCGCCGGGGAACGCCGGCACCGGCAGCCGCACCGCGCGGTCCCAGGGCAGCAGCGAGGCGTGGTGCTCGGTGTCGAAGACCACCGCGGTGGTCCCCTCGGGCAGACTCCGGGCCAGCAGGTTGGTCGCGTCGGTGGTGTTGCGGGTGAAGATCACCGAGTCGTGCGGGCGGGCTCCGACGAAGGCGCGCACCGTGTGCCGGGCCTGCTCGTAGCGGGCCGTGGTCAGCTGGGACGCGTACCCGGCGCCGCGGTGGACGCTGGAGTAGGCCGGGAGCGCGGCGGCGACGGCGGCGCTGACCGGCTCCAGACAGGGGGCGCTGGCGGCGTAGTCGAGGTTGGCGTAGCGGACGAGCCTGCCGCCCTTCACCGGGACCTCCAGGTCCGAGCCGAGCACGGCGGGGATCGGCCGTCCGCCGGTCGCGGTGGCCGGAGCCGCCGGGGTGGCGCTCGCGTGGGCCGTGGGGGCGTCCGTGGTGGAAGCGGTGGTGGAGGCGAAGATCGTCAGGGTGGACATGCCGGTGCTCCTTCGAGGTCATCGGACCTCGACCCATGAGACATAGGCACCCGAAGCCCGCGCTTGCCCGGCACACCTCGTGCCGGACCAGGTCCTCACCCGGGGCACCCCGCCGCGGACGCGAGGGTTGCCGGCCAGCGAGCCGGGGCTTGTCACTGGCACTCATGACCTACGGGGGAACTATAACCGACGGCCGCCGCCCTTTCGCAAGTCCGGACACGCGCCGCGAGTCGGCACCTGGGGTGACTTTCGACACGGAAGGGCTCGCAAGGAACTCCTGGAGGCTCCCGGTCGTCCTGGGAGTCAGCCGAAGAACCGTTCTGGCCGCCGGCCGGCTCTGTTCCCCCGCGGGCCCAAAGGAGGAAGCAATGGACTGGGTGACCAACCCGGAGATATGGATAGGGTTCTTCACCCTTGTCGCCCTGGAGATCGTGCTGGGGATCGACAACATCATCTTCATCTCGATCCTGGTGAGCAGGCTCCCTCCCGAGCAGCGGGACAAGGCGCGCAGGCTGGGTCTCCTCGTCGCCCTGCTCAGCCGCCTCGCCCTGCTGGTGGCGCTCGCGTGGGTGGTGAGACTCACCGAGCCGTTCTTCGAGGTGTTCGGGCAGGGGATATCCGGGCGGGATCTGATCCTGATACTCGGCGGCCTGTTCCTGCTGGCCAAGAGCGTCCACGAGATGCACGGCAGCCTGGAGGGCGACTCCGGCCACGGCGGGGGCAGGATGGCCTCCTCCTACGCCTCCGTGATCGTCCAGATCATGATCCTCGACATCGTCTTCTCGCTCGACTCGGTGATCACCGCGGTCGGCATGGTGGACGAGCTGGGCGTCATGATCGCGGCCGTCATCGTCGCGGTCCTGGTGATGCTGTTCGCCTCCGGTCCGATCAGCCGCTTCGTGGACCAGCACCCGAGCATCAAGATGCTCGCGCTGTCCTTCCTGGTGCTGATCGGCGTCGTGCTGATCGCCGAGGGCTTCGAGCAGCACATCCCCAAGGGCTACATCTACTTCGCGATGGCGTTCTCGCTGCTGGTGGAGCTGCTGAACATCCGGATGCGCCGCAAGACGGCACAGAAGCCGGTCGAGCTGCACTCCCGCTACCAGGCCGAGCCGGACGCCTCCTCGGGGGAGGGCGAGCCTGCCGTGTCCGGGACGCGGGGACACTCGGAGTCCGCGGCGGGGGCCGGAGCGCAGTCCGGAGCGCAGTCCGGAACCGGGACGGGGACCGGCTCCGGGAGCGTGACCGGGACCGACGCGCGACCGGACGGGACGGATCGTCCCGCGTGAAGCCGGGCGGGCGGCCGTCCGGTGGGCGGCCGCCCGGGTGAGCACGGCCGGACGAGCCGGGTGAGCGGAACCGGACGAGCCGGGTGAGCGGGGCCGGGTGAGCGGGGCCGGGGGAGACCGGGTCGGCGGGATCGGGGGACCGGCCCGGCTCCCAGCTGGGGGATTACGATGCTCACGTGCGCTTTGATCCCTGGAATCCGGAATTCGTCGCCCACCCGTACGACGCCTACGACGAACTGCGACGGGAGCGGCCGGTCGATTTCTTCGAGCCGACCGGCCAGTGGCTCGTCGCCCGGCACGCCGACGTCAACGCGCTGCTGCGCGACCGCAGGCTCGGCCGCTCCTACCTGCACGTGGCCACCCACGCCGAGTTCGGCAGGCCGGACGACCCCGGGTTCCAGGACCCGTTCTGGCGGGTGATCAGGGCGGGCATGCTCGACGTCGAGCCGCCCGTGCACACCCGGCTCAGGCGGCTGGTGTCGAAGGCGTTCACGCCGCGCATGGTCGAGGCGCTCCGGCCCAAGGTCGCCCGGATGGCCGGACGGCTGGTCGACGACTTCGTCGAGCGCGGTGGCGGGGACCTGATCGCCGAGGTGGCCGAGCCGCTCCCGGTCGCCGTGATCGCCGAGATGCTCGGCGTGCCCGAGGCGGACCGGCCCCTGCTCCGGCCCTGGTCGGCCCGGATCTGCGGCATGTACGAGCTGCGGCCGTCCGTCGAGGCCCAGCACGCGGCCGTACGGGCGGCCGAGGAGTTCTCCGCCTACCTCGTCGACCTGGCCCGCGCCCGGCGGGCCGACCCCGGTGACGACCTGATCAGCGCGCTCGCCCTGGTGGCCGACGAGGGCGACAGGCTCACCGAGGAGGAGCTGGTCGGCACCTGCGTGCTGCTGCTCAACGCCGGGCACGAGGCGACCGTCAACGTCACCGGCAACGGCTGGTGGGCGCTCTTCCGCAACCCGGCCGAGCTGGAGCGGCTCCGCGCCGATCCGGGGCTGCTGCCCACCGCGATCGAGGAGCTGATGCGCTGGGACACGCCGCTGCAGATGTTCGAGCGCTGGGTGCTGGAGGACGTCTCGGTGGGCGGGGTCGACATCCCCAGGGGTGCCGAGGTGGCCCTGCTGTTCGGCTCCGCCAACCGCGATCCCGAGGTCTTCGCCGACCCCGGCCGCCTCGACGTGGGCCGGGCCGACAACCCGCACATCTCCTTCGGCGCGGGCATCCACTTCTGCCTGGGCGCGCCGCTGGCCAGGGTCGAGCTGGTCGAGTCGTTCGGCACGCTGCTGCGCAGGGCACCGAGGATGGAACCGGTCGCCGAGCCCACCTGGGGGCCGGGCTACGTCATCCGGGGCCTGACCTCACTCGACGTACGGATCTGAACCGGCTTCGCGGTCGTACGCCGACGGGTTCGAAGGCCCCGGTGCTCACCGTCTCAGGCGTGGCGGGTCTGGGAGAGCCAGCCGAACCCGCCGAGCCCGCCGGGCGCGATGAGCTCGGCCTCCTCCGAGGACCTGGCGAGGGCCCGCAGGTAGCCGCGCGGGTCGCGGCCGGCCTGCTCGGCCGGTGGGCGCCGCCCGGTGACGCCGAGCGCGCGCAGCGCCCGGCGCTGCGTGGTCAGCGCCGTGGTGACGGCCCCGGCGCTCTCGCCTGCGGCCGCGCAGGCGTCCAGCGCCACGTGGGCGGTGATGTCGCAGGACCCGTCGGGCACCGGCGCCACCGTCGACCCGTCGCGGTACCCGGCCAGCGTGCCGTAGGGCGGCCGGTCGTCCGCCGAGTGGGCGTAGTCGATCGCGATCGCCCGGCCACGGGCCAGGCGCACGATCACCGACGCCCAGGCCCGGTCGCGCGGCCTGCCGATCTCGGCCCGCTCACCGGTGACCCGCATCGGCCACCAGCGGTTCAGCCAGGCGAGATCGGCCTCGCCCGGCCTGCCGCCCAGCCGCTCCTCGCCGTCGATGACGTTGACCAGCACCAGCCGGGGCCCGGTGGCCGTCTGCTCGACGATGTCGACCGGGATGTTGTCCAGCCACTCGTTGGCGATCACCAGGCCGCAGATCCCGTCCGGCGCGGCCCTGGCCCAGACGATCTCCTCGGGCAGCGCCGGGGGGCGGGGCGCCAGCTCGACCGCGGTCACCCTCAGCCTCCGCCGCAGCGAGGCCGGGGCCGCGGCGAGCACGCCGGTCGCCAGAACGCCCTCGCCCGCGCCGATGTCGACCAGGTCGAGCGCCTCGGGGCCGCCGAGCGCCTCGTCGACCGCGACCAGCTCGCGCAGCACGGCCTCGGCGAACACCGGGGAGACGCCGACCGAGGTACGGAAGTGACCCGAGGGACGCTCCCGGAGGTAGAAACCGCTCTCGCCGTAGAGCGCATGCTCCATCGCGGCGCGCCAGGTGAGCCACACGTCCTCAGACGCTACCCGGCGGGGCGGGGGGACGAGATCGACTCGTGCCGACGATTGGAGTGAACACATGACCGCATTCTGTCACCGGCCCGCGTGGCGGCGGACGAGGCCGCGTCGGCGCGTCCCCGGTCGTCCGGTTCCCGTCACCGCGATACCTTCCGCGGGTCCCGGCGCCCCGCCGGAGATCCGGTTTGGCACTCTTGTGGGGGAACCTCGCCGCCGGGACCGAACGAGCGCCTTGAGGCGGTCACCACGGCACGGCCCGTTACGCTGGTCAATCGGGCACGGAGCCCCCACATGGTCGAAGGACGGGACGTCATGGACGCAGTCGATCGCCCGGCACGCCTGGCCGTCGGAGTGGTCGGAGCGGGCAGGGTCGGTTCGGCGCTCGGTGCCGCGCTGGTCAGGGCGGGGCACCGGGTCGTCGCGGCGAGCGGCGTCTCGGACGCCTCCAGGGAGCGGGCGGTCGAGCGGCTCGGGCTCGTCCCGGTCCGGCCCGAGGACGTGGTGGCCGGCGCTGACCTGGTCCTGCTGACGGTCCCCGACGACGTACTGCCCGACCTGGTCTCCGGCCTGGTGGGCACCGGCGCCGACCTGCGGGGCAAGCTGGTGGCCCACACCAGCGGCGCGTACGGGCTGGCGGTGCTGAACCCGGCGATCAAGGCCGGGGCGCTGCCGCTGGCGCTGCACCCGGTGATGACCTTCACCGGCCGCGACGACGACCTGCGCCGCCTGACCGGCATCTCCTACGGGGTGACCGCGCCCGACCCGCTCCGCGCGGTGGCCGAGGCCCTGGTCATCGAGATGGAGGGCGAGCCGGTCTGGATCGCCGACGAGGACCGGCCGCTGTACCACGCGGCCCTGGCCGGGGCGGCCAACCACATGGTGACGCTCATCGCGGAGTCCTCCGAACTGCTGGGACGGATCGGCGTGGAGCAGCCGGGCCGGATGCTCGGCCCGCTGCTCGGCGCGGCCCTGGAGAACGTGCTGAGGCTCGGCATCGCCGGGCTGACCGGGCCGGTGGTGCGCGGCGACGCCGGGACCGTCCGCAGGCACGTGGACGCGCTGATCCTCGCCGCCCCCGAGGCGGCGGACGCCTACGTGGCGCTGGCCAGGCTCACCGCCGACCGGGCCCTGGCGGCCGGGCTGCTCAAGCCCGAGGCCGCCGAGCGCCTGCTGGACGCGCTGGGCGGCAACACGTGGACCTGACATGGACCTGAGGCCCGCGAGCGGCCGTTTCGCAGACGTCACCCCCCCTCCGGCCAGGGAGCCGGAGCGTCACCCCCGGAGGTCGCAGTGATCGTGGTGGAGGACCGCGCAGGACTGGTCAAGGCGCGCGAGACCCTGGGGATCGGCGCGGGCGCCCTCTCCGGCGCGGGCACGCTGGCGCTCGTGCCCACCATGGGCGCGCTGCACGAGGGGCACCGCTCCCTCGTCCGGCTGGCGCGCGAGCGGGCGGACCAGGTGGCGGTGAGCATCTTCGTGAACCCGCTCCAGTTCGGTCCCGCCGAGGACTTCTCCCGCTATCCCCGTACGTTCGAGGCCGACCTGGAGATCTGCAGGGCCGAGGGGGTGGGGATCGTCTTCGCCCCCTCCGCCGAGGAGATGTACCCGCCCGGCAGGCAGGTCGGCGTCTCCGCGGGGGCGATGGGGTCGATCGTCGAGGGGGAGTTCCGGCCCGGCCACCTCGACGGGGTGCTGACCGTGGTGCTGAAGCTGTTCAACCTGGTCCGGCCGGACGTGGCGGTGTTCGGGCAGAAGGACGCCCAGCAGCTCGCGATGATCCGCCGGATGGTCGCCGACCTGAACGTGCCGGTCACCGTCGTGGGGGCGCCCACGGTCCGCGAGCCGGACGGGCTGGCGCTGTCCAGCCGCAACCGCTACCTGTCGCCGCGGGACCGCCAGGTGGCGCTGGCCCTGTCCAGGGCGCTGGCCGAGGGGTCGGCGGAGCGTACGGCGCCGCGGGTCCGCGGTGCCGCCCGCGCGGTGCTGGACGCCGAGCCGTCGCTGGCCCTGGACTACCTGGTCCTGGTCGATCCGGCGACGTTCGCGGAGGTCGGCGACGACCACGCGGGCGAGGCGATCCTGGCGGTGGCGGCACGGGTGGGGTCCACCAGGCTGATCGACAACGTCACGCTCACCCTGGGCTGACCGGGGCGCCCGCGGCCGGGGCGGTCTCGTGGTCCCCGGGGCGGGGCCGGCCGCGCGATGCCCGCGGCCGGGGCGGGTCTCATGATCCAGGGAACATGATCCCGGGGTCGGGGCCGACGGGGCGGTGACCGTGGCCGGGACCGGCCAGGGCGCGCCCGGGATCGGCGCCGGCCGCGCGATGCCCACCCCGGGGTGGGGCCGCCCCGGACCCCGCGTTATCGTCAGAGTGACGAAATGAACGGCCTCTATGAACCCCCGCGAGGAGGCGGCAATGAGCATCCCGGCCATCCCCCAGAGGTTGACCGCGCCCGCTCCGGGCTGGACGGTCCAGGCGGACGTGGTCGTGGTGGGCTCCGGCATCGCGGGTCTCACCCTGGCTTTGCGCTACGCCGGCCTGGCCCCCGGGGCGAAGGTCCTGGTCGTCACCAAGGACGTCCTGTCGTCCGGTTCCACCCGCTGGGCCCAGGGCGGCATCGCCGCCGTGCTCGACCCCGCCGACACCCCGGCCGAGCACCTGTCCGACACGCTCGTCGCCGGGGTGGGCCTCTGCGACGAGGAGGCCGTACGGGTCCTGGTGACCGAGGGGCCGGACGCGCTGCGCGACCTGATCGCGACGGGCGCCCGGTTCGACACCGACGCCTCCGGTGCGCTCCAGCTCACCCGGGAGGGCGGCCACCGGCGTGACCGCATCGTGCACGCGGGCGGCGACGCCACCGGCGCCGAGGTGCAGAGGGCGCTGGTGCAGGCCGTCGGAGAGTCGGGGATCGAGGTGATCGAGCACGCGCTCGTCCTCGACCTCCTCAAGGACGCGCGCGGCCACGCCGCGGGGGTGACCCTGCACGTCATGGGCGAGGGAGAGCGCGACGGGGTGGGCGCGGTCACCGCCGGGGCCGTGGTGCTGGCCACCGGCGGCATGGGGCAGGTCTACGCCGCCACCACCAACCCGGTCGTCTCCACCGGGGACGGGGTGGCGCTCGCGCTGCGCGCCGGTGCCGTGGTCAGGGACCTGGAGTTCGTCCAGTTCCACCCCACCGTGCTCTGGCTCGGCGAGGACTCCACCGGCCAGCAGCCGCTGATCTCCGAGGCGGTCAGGGGCGAGGGCGCGGTGCTGGTCGACGCCGACGGCGTCCGGTTCATGCGGGACGTCCACGAGCTGGCCGATCTCGCCCCCCGCGACGTGGTGGCCAAGGCGATCATGCGGCGGATGCGCGCCACCGGCGCCGACCACGTGTACCTCGACGCCCGCCACTTCGGCGAGGAGAAGTGGCGCACCCGCTTCCCGACGATCCACGCGGTCTGCCGGGAGCACGGCATCGACCCGGTCACCGGCCTCGTCCCGGTCGCCCCCGCCGCCCACTACGCCAGCGGCGGCGTCCGTACCGACCTGCACGGCCGCACCAGCGTCCCCGGCCTGTACGCGTGCGGCGAGGTCGCGTGCACCGGCGTGCACGGCGCCAACCGGCTGGCCTCCAACTCCCTGCTGGAGGGGCTGGTCTTCGCCGCGCGGATCGCCGCCGACGTCCACGCCGCGGCGACCGGCCGCGGCCCGTCCGCCGCGGCCACCGCGGCCACGGCGAAGGCCACGGCCGCCGCGTCGCCTGGAAGGGGCGCGGACCCCATGGACGCCGCGCCCGCCGCGCCCGCCGTGGACGCCGTGGACGCCGAGGGCTCCAGGAACGCCGTGGACGCCGTGGCGGGCGTGCCGGTCCCCGACGACCGCCCCTTCGGCCTGATCGACCCCAGGGCCCGTACCAGGATCCAGGGGCACATGAGCCGGGGGGCGAGCGTGCTGCGCAACCGGGAGTCCCTGGGAGAGGTCGCCAGGGCCCTGCTGAACGTCCGGTGGACCCCGGTGGCGGTCGAGCCGTGCACCGAGTCGTGGGAGACCACCAACCTGCTGACGGTCGCCTCCGTACTGGTGGAGGCGGCCCGGCACCGCCAGGAGACCCGGGGGTCGCACTGGCGCGAGGACTTTTCCGAACGTGACGACGCCGAATGGCTGGGCCACCTCGACGTGACCCTGACAGCGGAGGGACCGAGCATGACGTACGTACCCCACGGGCGGCGCGAGACGACGCTGCCGGCCAGGGTGGAGGCCGACCTCGCCGAGGCGGGGCTGGACCCGTCGGCGGTGACCGCCCTCCTGGAGACCGCCGAGGCCGAGGACGTGCGGCAGGGCGGTGACGTCACCAGCCTGGCCACCATCCCCGCCGACCGTACCGACACCGCCGACGTGGTGGCCCGCGCGGACGGCGTGGTGGCCGGGCTGGCCGTGGCCGAGGCGGCCTTCTGTCATCTCAGCCGGGGCCGCCTGACGGCCGAGCGCAGGATCAAGGACGGCGAGAGCGTCACCGCGGGCGACGTGCTGATGACCGTCACCGGCCCCACCCGGGACCTGCTGACCGCCGAGCGCACCGCGCTCAACCTGCTCACCCACCTGTCCGGCGTGGCGACCCTGACCGGACGCTGGGTCCGCGCCGTCGAGGGGACCGGGGCCGCGATCAGGGACAGCCGCAAGACGCTGCCCGGCCTGCGCGCCCTGGAGAAGTACGCGGTGCGGTGCGGCGGAGGGGTCAACCACCGCATGTCCCTTTCGGACGCGGCGCTGATCAAGGACAATCACGTGGTGGCCGCGGGCGGGGTCGCCGAGGCGTTCCGGGCGGTCCGTGACGCCTGCCCCGGCCTGCCGATCGAGGTCGAGGTCGACCGGATCGACCAGATCGAGCCCGTGCTGGCCGAGGGAGCCGAGGAGATCCTGTTGGACAACTTCACCGTCGAGGAGCTGGCGCGGGCCGTGCGGCTGGTGGACGGCAGGGCGCGGCTGGAGTCCAGCGGCGGGCTGACCCTGCAAACGGCTCGTGATGTGGCCGAGACGGGTGTTGACTACCTTGCCGTGGGCGCGCTCACGCACTCGGCGCCGGCACTGGACATCGCCTTGGACCTTCGGGGGAATTGATGCTGCTCGCCATCGACGTCGGCAACACGCACACCGTTCTCGGCCTCTTCGAGGGCGAGGACGTCATCGAGCACTGGCGGATCGCCACGGACGCCCGGCGCACGGCGGACGAGATCGCCGTCGTGCTGCAGGGACTGCTCGGGCAGTCGCCGCTGCTCAAGGGCGCCGACGTCAACGGCATCGCGATCTGCTCGACCGTCCCCTCGGTCCTGAACGAGATGCGCGAGATGTGCCGCCGCTACTACGGGGACGTGAACGCGGTCATCGTGGAGCCGGGCGTCCGCACCGGGGTCCCGGTCCGGATGGACAACCCCAAGGAGGTCGGCAGCGACCGCATCGTCAACGCGCTGGCGGCCATCCAGCTCTACGGCGGGCCGTGCGTGATCGTCGACTTCGGGACCGCCACCTCCTTCGACGCGGTCTCGGCCAAGGGCGAGTACGTGGGCGCGGTGACCGCCCCCGGCATCGAGATCTCGGTGGACGCGCTGGCCGCGGCCGGGGCGCAGCTGCACAAGGTGGAGCTGATCCGCCCCAGGTCGGTGATCGCCAAGAACACCGTGGAGGCGCTCCAGGCGGGCATCATCTACGGCTTCGCCGGGCAGGTGGACGGGATCGTCGAGCGGATGGCGGCCGAGCTGGCCGACGACCCCGACGAGGTCACGGTGGTGGCCACCGGCAGCGCGGCGCCGCTCGTGGTGAGCGAGGCGCGCTCGATCGACATGCACGAGCCGTGGCTCACGCTGATCGGCCTGCGCCTGATCTACCACCGCAACACCGCCTGAGCCGTCCCGCGGGCCCGCCCGGAGGGCACGACCCGGGCGGGCGGCGGGCACGGTGGGTGACCTCGCGGGGTTCGCCGCATCGGTACCCTTTGGAACTGTGACCGATGACGTGACCAACCCCGCCGAGGACCTGCCCGAGCAGATGCGCGTGCGCCGGGAGAAGTTCGACCGCCTCCGCTCCGAGGGCGTCGACCCCTATCCGGTGAACTTCCCGCGTACCGCGACCAACGCCGAGATCCGCGGCAAATACGCCGATCTCTCCGCTGACACCGCGACGGGCGACAGGGTGGGCGTCACCGGGCGGGTGATGCTGTCCCGGACCGGCGGCAAGCTCTGCTTCGCCACCCTGCGGGACGGCTCCGGCGACCTCCAGGTCATGATCTCCCTGGACCGGGTGGGCGAGGAGTCGCTGGCCGCGTGGAAGCGCGACGTCGACCTCGGCGACCACGTGGGCGTCGAGGGCGAGGTCATCACCTCGCGCAGGGGCGAGCTGTCCATCCTCGCCGACCGCTGGGTGATCACCTCCAAGTGCCTGAGGCCGCTGCCGGAGAAGCACGCGGGCCTGACCGACCCGGAGGCGCGGGTCCGCCAGCGCTACGTCGACCTCATCGTCAACGACGAGGCCAGGAAGCTGGCGCACACCCGCAGCGCCGTGGTGCGGTCGGTCCGCGACTTCTGGCACGAGGAGGGCTACCTGGAGGTCGAGACGCCGATGCTCCAGCCGATCCACGGCGGAGCCACGGCTCGGCCCTTCAAGACCCACATCAACGCCTACGACATGGAGCTCTACCTCCGCATCGCGATCGAGCTCTACCTCAAGCGGCTCGTGGTCGGCGGGATCGAGAAGGTCTTCGAGATCAACCGCAACTTCCGCAACGAGGGCGCGGACTCCACCCACAACCCCGAGTTCACCATGCTCGAGGCGTACGGGACCTATCTCGACTACAACGACATCGCGGACCTGACCCAGCGGATGATCCAGAAGGCGGTGGTGGCCGCGCTGGGTCACTCCGTGGTCGTCCACGACGGTCAGGAGATCGATCTGGGCCTGGCCAAGTGGCCGCGGATCACCCTCTACGGGTCGGTCTCCGAGGCGCTGGGCGAGGAGGTCACGACCGCGACGCCGCTGGAGCGCGTCCGCGCCCTCGCGGACGCGCGGGAGATCCACTGGGACGCCGCGTGGGGTCAGGGCAAGCTCGTCCAGGAGATCTTCGAGGCTCTCGTCGAGCACACGCTCGTCCAGCCCACGTTCGTCATGGACTATCCCCTGGAGACCTCCCCGCTGGCCCGCAACCACCGCGACAACCCGCTCCTCACCGAGAAGTGGGACCTGATCGGGTTCGGCACCGAGCTCGGCACCGGCTACTCGGAGCTGAACGATCCGATCGAGCAGCGCCGTCGTCTCACCGAGCAGTCCCTGCTCGCCGCGGGCGGCGACGTCGAGGCGATGCAGCTTGACGAGGACTTCCTCACCGCCCTGGAATATGGCATGCCGCCCACCGGTGGCATGGGGCTGGGCATCGACCGCCTCATCATGGCCTTCACCGGCAGGAACATCCGCGAGACCATCCTGTTCCCGCTGGTCAAGCCGTCGGGCCGGGCCTGACCGACGCGCGGCCACCGGGTCACGCGAGACGACGTCCCCGCCGGGGGGGGGGGGGGGGGGGGGGGGGGGGGGGGGGGGGGGGGGGCGGGCGCGAGAAGAGCACGGCGCGCTCCAACCCCAGCGCGAACTACTCCCCTT